>JBBIQI010000058.1:0-17074 GCA_037442465.1 Burkholderiales bacterium | reverse complement strand
TCGATGATCTTGTGCTTGAGGATACCGACGACCCAGGTCTTCAATTGCGACTGACCGGCGAAGTTGCCCGCGCCCTCGAGCGCGGCGATCAGCGTCTCGGACACGACGTCCTCGGCCCACGTGTCGTTGCGCAGTTGCAGCCGCGCGATCTTCAGCAGTGCGGGGCGCAGCTCGGCGAGCGACTGGTTTAC
Source organism: Burkholderiales bacterium (assembly GCA_037442465.1). Lineage (GTDB taxonomy): Bacteria > Pseudomonadota > Gammaproteobacteria > Burkholderiales > Burkholderiaceae_F > DSNY01. The sequence continues at coordinate 16,883 of JBBIQI010000058.1, read as the reverse complement.
GGCAGCATCCATCGGCGCTCCTGCTGATTGCGTGCCGACCGCCCGGCGTGCGGCCGCGGCACGCCGACGCGTCCCGGGAAAACGATGCACCGTCCACCCTGCGCCCGTCGCAGGACGCCGCCGATCCCGCGGCGGCCGTTGGCCGTGCGCCGTTGGCGTTTCGACAGGCTTGAGACGAACGGCCTCATTCGGCGTCGTCCATTTTCGATCGCGCCTACTTCCGGTGCCGCAGGCGGCGGATCAGCGAGGACGTGTCCCAACGATGGCCGCCCATCGCCTGCACGTCGGCGTAGAACTGGTCCACCAGCGCGGTGACCGGCAGCGGCGCGCCGTTGCGCCGCGCCTCGTCGATGCACAGGCCGAGGTCCTTTCGCATCCAGTCCACGGCAAAGCCGAAGTCGAACTGGTCGTCGACCATCGTCGTGCCGCGGTTGTCCATCTGCCAGCTCTGCGCCGCGCCCTTGCCGATCACCTGCAGCACGAGCTTCATGTCGAGCCCGGCGGCCAACCCGAAGTTGATGCCTTCCGACAAGCCCTGCAGCAGACCGGCGATGCAGATCTGATTGACCATTTTGGCGAGCTGACCGGCGCCGCTGGCGCCGATCAACGTGACGGCCTTCGCGTAGGCCATCGCCACCGGGCGGATGCGCTCGAACGCGGCCGCGTCGCCGCCGCACATCACCGTGAGCATTCCGTTGACGGCGCCTGCCTGGCCGCCCGAGACCGGCGCGTCGACGAAGTGCAGGGCGCGGCGCCGCGCCTCGGCGTACAACTCGCGCGCGATCGCGGCCGACGCGGTGGTGTTGTCGACCAACACTGCGTCGTTGGACATGCCGGCAAAGGCGCCGTCGGCACCGAGCACGACCGCGCGCAGATCATCGTCGTTGCCCACGCAGGTAAAGACGATCTGCGCTCCTGCCGCCGCTTCGCGCGGCGTCCTGGCGAAGTTGCCGCCATACTCCTCGACCCAGCGTTCGGCCTTCTTGCTGGTGCGGTTGAACACGGTCACGTGATGGCCGGCGCGGGCCAGATGGCCCGCCATCGGATAGCCCATCACGCCCAGTCCGACAAAAGCGACCTTGTGCGGGGTCACGGGCTCGTAGGTCTTGTTCGTCATCGGCTGCGGTTCCTCCTTCGGGTGCCGATTCTATCGGGCCGCCGGGCGCGCGGCCGCGCTCGCGCAAGAGCGGGACGCGCATCGCGGGGGTCGCCCGGCGGGCGCGCCGGGCGCATCGTCATCCGCGCGACATGCGACTTGCGTAGCGTGCCGCCGTTGCCGTCCGACCGAGGAGGTTCACAATGACAACGTTGCTTGCCGGCCGCCTGACGGCGGCGCTGCTGCTGGCCGTTTCGCCGATGACGATCGACACCACGCATGCGCAGGGACGCGATGCCGAGGCTGCCCGCGGCGGCGCGCGCCCCGGCTTGCCGCCGGGTGTGCCGCTCGTGATCGCGCATCGCGGCGCCAGCGGTTATCTGCCCGAGCACACGCTCGAAGCGTATGCACTGGCGATCGAACTCGGTGCCGATTACGTCGAGCCCGACCTGGTCGCGACCCGCGACGGCGTGCTGATCGCGCGCCACGAACCGAACCTGATCGCCACCACCGACGTCGCCGCGCGGCCCGAGTTCGCTGCGCGCAAGCGCACCGCCGTCGTCGACGGCGTGAGCGAGGAGGGTTTCTTCGCCAGCGACTTCACGCTCGCAGAGATCAAGACGTTGCGCGCGATCCAGCCGATGGCCGAGCGCGATCAGTCGTTCAACGGCCGCTTCGCGATCCCGACCTTCGCCGAGATCCTCGACCTGGTTCGCCGCAAGTCGGCCGAGCAGGGACGCGCGATCGGCGTGTATCCGGAGACCAAGCATCCGACCTATCACCGCGACGTCGGACTGCCGCTGGAGGACCGCGTGCTTGACGAACTCGCCCGCGCCGGCATGAACCACCGCGGCGCGCCGGTGTTCATCCAGTCGTTCGAGGTCTCCAATCTGCAGTACCTGCGAACGCGCACGCGCGTGAAGCTGGTGCAACTGATCGACGGCGACTCGGTCGCCAACGACGGCACGGTCACACTCGCGCCGCCGTTCGACAAGCCGTACGACTTCGCGGTGCGCGGTGACCCGCGCACGTTCAAGGACCTGCTGACGCCGGCCGGGCTGCGCGAGATCGCGACCTACGCCGACGGCATCGGCCCATGGAAGCCATATCTGATCAGCTCGAAGTGCACGGATGCCAACGGCGATGGCCAGTGCGACGACGCGAACGGCGACGGGCGCATCGACGATGCCGACCGCACGCTGCTCGCCCCGACGACGGTGGTCGCCGACGCGCACGCGGCGGGGCTGCTCGTGCACCCGTTCACCTTCCGCAGCGAACCGAGCCGCCTTGCGAAGGACTACGCCGGCAACCCGATCAACGAGTACCTGAGGTTCTACGAACTCGGCGTCGACGGACTGTTCAGCGACTTCACCGACACCGCACGCAGCGCGCGCTTCATGTTCCTGCTCAAGACGCGGCCGGAACTTGCGCGCTGTCTTACCGGCGAGCAGCGTGGCCGCGCGTGCGACGCGCTGCGGTAGGAGACACTTGATCTCGCCGTTTCACGCGTCTCGGCGGTCGATCCATCAGTCCTCGAGTGCCGTGAATTCGACCACCGGCACACCGAGAACACCGAGGAACGAGAAGAAAATTCCATCTCCCTGTCCTCTGTGTCTCGGTCGTGAAAACGCTGCTCTGCGAAGGGCGACGCGATCGCGTTCGAGACACCGGGCGCGCCGGGACAACACGCTGCCGTCTGCGTGTGCCCGGCATCGTGCGAACCGCGTCCGCCGTCAGCGCTTGATCCGGTGCGTCGTGCCGCCGGAGTGCTCGCGCCGGCGCACGAGCACGCGCATGAACTGCGGATGCCAGGGCCGGCAGGCGAGCAGCAGGCTCATCGGCGGTCGTTCCGCCGCCGGCAGGTGCGCATCCTCGCTGTGCTGGTCGGAGAACTCGCGCGCCAGCCGCTTGAGTTTTTCGATCAGCGCCGCGCTCGAAGCGGGCGACAGCCGCCCGTTCAGCAGGATCATCAACTCGTTGTCGGCGGCGAAGTCGGAGTCGAAGAAATCGTCCGCGGCGCTCTTGAAAGCGGTCTGGATGGGGCCATTCGGAATCCACGCGAACGTGCGCGCAATCCGCAGCTTGAAGCGGTTGTTCGGCAGCAGTTCGATGATGCCGATGCGGTCGAGCCGCAGCAGCAGGCCGACCAGCTCCGCTTGGGTCAGGTCGTAGGTCGCGAGGATGTCGTCGAAGGAAAGCAGGTTCAGCGCGCAGATCGCGACGAGGAAAAGCTTCGGGTCCTCGACGATCTCGCGCTCCTGCGCGACGGTGAGCCGACTGATCAGGTGCTCCTCCCGATTGAAACTGCGCGTCAGATCCGTGAACTCGATGCCCGCCGCCGTGCAGATCTGGTCGAGCCGCTCCAGCGTGAAGTTGCGCTGCGAGAACATGCGCTTGACGCTCGGCTCGCTGATGCCGATGCGGCGCGCGACCTCCGCGTAGGTCAGCCCGCGCGCCTTCAGCTCGCGCTTGAGCACGTCGATCACCGCACCGGCCTGCGCCATTCACTTGCTCCGTCAGGCTGACCCCTTTCCCTGCTCCGTTGCGGAGGAGAAGGGCAAGGGAAGAGACACGATCGCGCAGCGCGCGATGCCGGCCAGTATCGCTTCCCTATACCATCGGCCGCAAGCGGCGTGACGCCCCCGCCGTCCCGATGACAGCGCGGCGGCAAGGGCGGCAGCATCGGGACACCCAAGAACAGGGAGAACCGACATGTTGCGGATCGAACGCAGCGATCTCGCCGAAGCGAACGCGGCGGGCATCATCACGAGCGAGCAGGCCGATCGCCTGTGGGTCTTTCTCGCCGAGCGGATCGCCGCCGCGCCCGCCGCGCGCGAGCACGGCCCGCGCTTCACGTTCACCAACGTGCTCTATTACCTCGGCGGCATGCTGGCGATCGGCGCGATGTCGCTGTTCATGACGCTCGGCTGGGACGCGTTCGGCGGCTGGGGCGTGTTCTTCATCGCGCTGCTGTACATGGGCGTGGCGCTGGCGCTTGCGCGGCGTTTCGAGCGGCAGGATCTCGCGATCCCGATGGGCATCATGGCCGCGCTGGTCGTCGTGCTGGTGCCGCTTGCGGTGTGGGGTTTGCAGCACGCGCTCGGCTTTTGGGCCGACACCAAGGGCGCCGAGCATTATCGCCAATACCACTACGTGATCGACTGGCGCTGGGTCACGCTCGAGTTCGCCACGCTCGCCGCCGGCGTGCTGATGCTGTACCGCTGGAAGGCGCCGTTCCTGCTGATGCCGGTGGCCGTGACGCTCTGGTACATGAGCATGGATCTGGCGTTGCTGCTGCTGCCGCCCGACGTGAAGCCTTGGTCGGAAAGCGAATGGCTGTTCCGCAAGTGGTTCTCGGTCGCGTTCGGGCTGATCATGGTGCTGGTCGCGTTCTGGGTCGACCTGCGCTCGCGCTTCACGAAGGACTACGCGTTCTGGCTCTATCTGTTCGGGCTGCTGGCGTTCTGGGGCGGTTTGAGCTCGCTCGGCTCCAACCAGCTCGCGGGCAAGCTCGTGTATCTGGCAATCAACCTGGCGCTGGTGCTGGTCGGCGCGGTGCTGGTACGGCGCGCCTTCACGGTGTTCGGCGGAATCGGCGTGGCGATCGTGCTCGCCGACATCTCGTGGCGCTTCTTCAAGGACTCGTGGCTGTTCCCGCTCGCGCTGACCGCGATCGGGCTGGGGGTCGTGTATCTGGGCATCTGGTGGAACCGCAACGAAGCCCGTCTCGCCGGCACGCTGCAGGCGCGGCTGCCCGCCGACCTGCGCGAGCTGATCGCCAGCCGCCGCGCGAGCCGCGGGCACTATTGACCATCTCTTATCCTCAAGACACGTGCCAACCGCTGGCGCCCGCATATGCCTCAGCCATCGCCATTCCGAGCCAAGGGCGAGGAATCTGCGCTGCTCGCAGTGCCGAGATCCCTCGCTGCGCTCGGGATGACAGAATCGGCGACAGCCAGCGCGAAGCGAGCTCGCACGGTGGCGGTGTCGAGCGGTTGCGTAATCCTCAATAGGCGGCAATGGACCGCGGTCAGGGCTTCGCTGCGCCGCCGCCCGGTTCGATCCAGAACGCGCGGTTGGAGCGCTTGGCGCGGTACATCGCGAGGTTTGCGGCGAGCAGCAGGTCGTCCTCGTTGCGGCCGTCGCGCGGGAACAGCGCGCCGCCGATGTTGACGCCGACCGCGCCCGACACGTCGCTGACGCGAAACGGCTGCGCAATGCTGTCCGCGAGCGCGATGGCGCGCGGTTCCAGCAGCGCGGCGCTCGCCACTCCGTCGAGCAGCACGGCGAACTCGTCGCCGCCGATGCGCACCGCGAGGTCGTCGGCGCGCACCTGAGTCTGGATACGGCGCGCGACCATGCGCAGGATCTCGTCGCCGATGCGGTGGCCGTGCTGTTCGTTGAATGGGCGGAAGCGCGCGAGGTTAAGGACGAGCAGCGCGAACGGGCGGCCGGCCGCGATCGCGCGCTGCATGCGGCGCGACAGACCGAGCCGGTTACCGAGTGTGGTCAGCGCGTCGCTTTGCGACTGCGGCGGCGCATCGCTCGAACGCGCGCGCGCCGGTGTGGCGTCGCGCACGATCGCGACGGCGTAACGCTCGCCGTCGAGTTCGATCGTCGCCAGCGCGATCGACACGGGCACTTCGTCGCCCGACTTGGCGAGCGCTGGCAGCGCAGGCCGCGCGCTCATCGCGGCTGCTTGCGGGCTTTGCATGAACTGCGCCTGCAGCCGTGCGTGGCTTTCGCGATAACGCGGCGGCAACAGCATCTGATGCTCGCGGCCGACGAGCTCGTCGGGCAGGTAGCCGAAGACGCGGCGCACGGCCGGGTTGGCCAGCACGATCTTGCCGCTGACGTCGACGACGATGCAGGCATCCGGCAGGATTTCGAACAGGTTGCGCAGGGCGGAAATGGCGTCCTTCATCGCGGCTCGCTGTCGGTGGCTCGACCCCGGCAGCCCCGGAAGGGAGCTGCATGGCGCGCACAGAGCGCGCCACGGCCCGATCATGCCATCGCGCGTGGCTCGCCGATCGCGCCTTCCGCCACCAGCGTGTCGATCTGTTCGTCCGAATAGCCGGACTCGCGCAACACTTCGCGCGTGTGCTCGCCCAGCAGCGGGGCCGGGCGGTCGATCGACGTCGGCGTCTCCGAGAAGTGCAGCGGGCAGCCGAGCGCCTTGGTGGGTCCGGCCTGCGGATGCACGAGGTCGACCACCATGCCGCGCGCCTGCGTCTGCGGATGCGCGAGCGCTTCGCCGATCGAATGCACCGGGCCGGCCGGCACGCCGGCGGCGTCGAAAGCCGCCAGCCACTCGGCGCGCGTGCGCGTGACGAGCACCGCGTTCATCGCCGCCACCAGGGCGTCGAGGTTGCGCATGCGGTCGCTGTTGGTGCGAAAGCGCGGATCGTCGCGCCATTCGGGGTGGCCCAGCACGTCGGCGATGCGCTCCCAGTTGGCCTGGTTCGCGCCGCCGATGTTGATCCAGCCGTCCTTGGCGCGGAAAGCCTGATACGGCGCGGTCAGCACGTGCGCCGAGCCGGTCGGGCCGGGCGACTGTCCGGTGGCGAAGAAAATCGCCGCGTGCCAGTAGGTCTGCTGCAGCGCCGCCTCCATCAGCGACGTGTCGACCACCTGGCCGCGCCCGGTCTTCAGCTTGTGCGCATACGCGGCGCAGATGCCGACCACCGCGAGAATGCCGGCGTTGATGTCGGCGACCGAGTTGCCCGTCTTTGCCGGGGGGCCGCCCGGTTCGCCGGTGATCGCCATCAACCCGGCGAAGCCCTGCGCGATCAGATCGAAGCCGCCCTTGTCCGCGTACGGCCCGGTGCGGCCGTAACCGGATACCGCGCAGTAGATCAGCCCGGGGTTGACCGCGGACAGCACGTCATAGCCGAGGCCGAGCTTTTCCAGCGTGCCGAGGCGGTAGTTCTCGGTCAGCACGTCGGCGTCGCGCACCAAGCGCAGCAGCACGTCGCGGCCCTTCGGGTGCTTCAGGTTCAGCGCGATGCCGCGCTTGTTGCGGTTCAGGATCAAAAACGGGGCGGACACACCGTTGACGCGCGGCTCCTGGTAGCCGCGGGCATCGTCGCCGCCCGGCAGCTTCTCGACCTTGATCACGTCCGCGCCCATGTCGGCGAGCATCATGCCCGCCGTCGGCCCGGCCATGATCTGCGCCAGCTCCAGCACCCGCATGCCGGCGAGCGGTCCGGTTTTGCGCTCGTTGCCCACAGCCAAACCTTATCCGGTGGTCATCCCGGGCCGACCCGTTGCCGCCATCGTGAGCCCATCCCTATCGTTATCCCGAGCCCACCCTCTCGTCATCCCGAGCCCATCTCTGTAGTTATCCCGAGCCCGTTCCTCTCCGTCATCCCGAGACCGTCCCTCTCTGTCATCCCGAGCCGCAGGCGAGGGATCTCAGCCGTTCGAACGCCGAGATTCCTCGCCGCGGCGCGGCTCGGAATGACGCCGCTATTTCCCGACGAACCGCGGTTTGTCCTTGGCCAGGAACCCGCGGTAGCCAATGCGGAAGTCCTCGGTGTCGAAGCAGTCGAAGCACTCGTCGTATTCGGCCTCGGTCAGCGGCCGCGGATCGGCGAGCCGGCGCGCGAACTTCTTGTGCCAGCGCGCGGCGAGCGGCGCGCCTTCGGCGATGCGCTCCGCGGTGGCGCGCGCTTCGGCCGCCACCTGATCGTCCGGCACCACGCGCGTGACCAACCCCTTGTCTTTCGCCTCGGCGGCGTCGAACACGCGCCCTTCGAGCAGGATCTCCAGCGCCACCGCCGGTCCGACCAGCCGCAGCAGCGGCAACATTTCCGGATACGCCATCACCAGGCCCAGGTTCTTGATCGGCGCGCCGAAGCGGCTGCTTTCCCCGCAGATGCGCAGGTCGCACAAGGCCGCGATTTCGAGCCCGCCGCCGACGCAGATGCCGTGAATCTGCGCCACCAGTGGATGGCGGCATTCGGCCAGCGCCTGCGCGGTGGCGTGCATGATCTTGCCGTACTCGCGCGCCTGCGCCTTGTTCGAGCGCACGGTCTCGAACTCGCCGATGTCGTTGCCGGGCGAAAACGCTCTTTCGCCGGCGCCGCGCAGCACGATGCAGCGAAGCGAGTCGTCGGCCGACAGCCGCGCGACCGTTTCGCCCAGCGCCTGCCACATCGGGCGCGTCAGCGCGTTCAGCTTTTCGGGACGATTCAGGACGACGGTGGCGATCGCACCGTCGCGTTCGACCAGGATCGGATCCGGCATCGGTCTCACCGGTAGAACAGTTCCACCAGCGCCAGCCCGGTGATCGGAACATAGGTCACCATCAGCAGCACCGCGAGCAGCACGCCGATGAACCAGACGTTGGTGCGCGTGACCTCCCACACGCTCGCCTTGGCGATCGAGCTGGCGACCATCAGCACGCTCGCCACCGGCGGCGTCTGTTGGCCAATGCCCAGGTTGATCGTCACGATCAGGCCGAAGTGCACCGGGTCGATGCCGACCGTCTTGACCAGCGGCATCACGACCGGAACGACCAGGATGATCGCCGCGGCGGAGTGCAGGAACATGCCGAGGAACAGGAACAGCACGTTCAGCAGCGCGAGCACGACCCACTTGTTCGACGTGAAGTCGCTGACCGCCTTGGCCAGCGCCTGCGGCGCCTGCACTTCGGTCAGATAGGTGCCGAGCAGCGCGCTGGTGGCGACCAGCAGCATCACGATCGCGGTCTGCACGCCGCCTTCCAGCACCGCGCGCTTCAGATGCACGAGGTCGAGTTCGCGGTAGATGACCAGCCCCACGAACAGCGAAGCGACGACCGCCAATGCCGCCCCTTCGGTGGCGGTCACGATGCCGCCGAAGATTCCGCCGAGGATGATGATCGGCAGCAGGAAAGCCCACGCGGCGTTCTTGAACGTCTCCCACACGCGGCGGCCCGAAAACGCCGCTTCGCGCGGCAGGTTGTAGCGGCGCGCGAACCAGTACGCCATGCCCATCAGCCCGAAGCCGCCGATGATTCCCGGGATGATGCCGGCGACGAACAACTGCACGACCGAGGTTTCGGCCATCACCGCGTACAGGATCATCGGGATCGACGGCGGGATGATCACCGCCAGCGTGGCGGCGGAGGACATCACCGAGGCGGCGAGCGCGCGCGGATACCCTTTTGCCTGCATGCCGGGGATCATCACGGAGCCCAGCGCCGCCACATCCGCGACCGCGGAGCCCGAGATCTCGGCGAAGAACATCGACGCGCCGATCGACACGTGCGCCAGCCCGCCGCGGATCCAGCCGAACAGCGCCGAGGCGAACGCGATCAGCCGCTGCGAGATGCCGGAGGCATTCATGATCGCGCCGGCCAGGATGAACAGCGGGATCGCGAGCAGCGGGAAGTTGGTCGCGCCGTTGTAGACGACCAGCGCGAGGTTCGGCAGCGAATCCAACCCGTGGCTGGCGACCATCGCGACGACGGCGACGATGCCCAGCGCCACCGCGATCGGCACGTTGATCAGCACCAGCGCGAGCACCGCCGCGAACAGCAACAGCATGGTCATCGCGGGTGCCTCAGTGCAGGCCGTCGGACAGCGCCGCGCCGGTCGCGTGCGCGGGCATCGATCGCAGCAGCGTCGCCAGGTGCATGACCTCGGCGAACAGGATCAGCGCCGCGGACACCGGGATCACCGACTGCACGAAGCTCATCGGTACCGCCGGCAGGCTCACCATGTGATCGGTCGCGAGGATCGGCATGATCGAGATGCCCACCCACAGCAGCAGGCCAAAAAACGCGATCACCAGCAGCTGCGCGACGATGTCGAAGGCGCGCCGCTTTGGCGGCGCCAGCCGCTCGATCAGCTCCGGGCAGCCGATGTGTGCGCGCTTGACCGAGGCCAGCGCCGAGCCGTAAAAGGTCAGCCACGCCAGCAGGATCGACGCGACTTCGTCGTACCAGACCAGCGCGTAGCCGACGTAACGGAACACCACACCGACCGTCACCTCGGCGGCCAGCACCCCCATCAGCCCGATCACCACCCACTCGAGGGCGCGCTCGTACCCCCGACGCAATTCCTGCAGGGTCATCGCTGGACTATTTGCCGAGCGCGATCGCGCGGTCGATCACCTCTTTGGAGCCGGCGACTTCCTTGGCGAACTCTTCGTACACCGGCCGGCTGGCGGCGACGAACGCGTCCTTGTTCGGCGTATTGACCGCCACACCCGCGGCCTTGATCTTGCCGAGCAACTCTTCGTCGTCCTTGGCCGCCTTCTGGTACACGAACGCCTGCGTCTCCTTGGCGGTGTCCTCCAGGATCTTGCGCACGTCGGGCGCGAGCGATGCCCACTTCTTGCTGCCGACCGTCACGTACGCCGGCGTGTACACGTGCCCGGTCAGCGACAGGTACTTCTGCACCTCTTGGAACTTGGCGCTGTAGATCTGCGTGAACGGATTCTCCTGGCCGTCCATCACGCCGGTCTGCAGCGCGGTGAACACTTCGGAGAACTTCATCGGCGACGGATTGGCGCCGTAGGTCTGGAACATCTTGACCCGCCACTTGCCCTCCGGCACGCGCAGCTTGATGCCCTTCAGATCGTCGGGCGTATTGATCGGCCGCTTGTTGTTGGTGATGTGCCGGTAGCCGTTTTCCCAGACGGCGATGATCTTCAACCCTTTCTTTTCGGCTTCGGGCGCGAGTTTGCTCCAGAACAGCTCTTTCTCGATCCGCTTCATGTGCTCGCGGTCTTTGACCAAATACGGCATCTCGAAGACGCCGAACAGGTCCGCTTCGGACGACATCACGGTGGAGGGCAGCGCGATGTCCACCGTGCCGAGCTTCAGCTTCTGCAGCAGCTCCTTGTCCCCGCCCAACTGGCTGGAGCCGTAGACGACGACCTTGGCCTTGTCGCCGAGCTTGGCGTTGGCGCGGCGCGCGAACTCCTCGGCGCTGGCGGCGAACAGCGAGCCCGGTTCGCCGACGTGGCCGAACTTGATCTCGACCTGCGCGGCCGCGCTGCCGGCGGCCGTCAGTGCGATCGCGCCGAAGGCGGCGGCGATCAGTCGAACGCGAAGGCGCGGATTGAATGGACAATTCATACTTTGGTCTCCTTGGTGTGCGAGCCTGTGTGAAAGCGCTTTGTCATTCCGACCCCGAGCGCAGCGAGGGGAGGAATCTCAAGAACCACGCGCGAGATCCCTCGTCACTGCGTTCCTCGGGATGACAAGCGTGCTGGATCCGGCTGCCGTTCATGCCGCCTCCCTCGCTGGCGCGACGCGTGCGGAGCTGGCGCGCGCCGCGGGCGCGGTCTCGCGCAGGTAGTCGAGCGCGGCCTGCACGCCGCCGGCGCGATGCGGCACGCCGGCGAGCGCAAGCCCCATTTCGACACCGGCCAGCGTGCCCGCCAGCGTCAGGTCGTTGAAGTCGCCCAGGTGTCCGATGCGGAACACCCAGCCGGAGAGCCTGCTCAGCCCCTGGCCGAGCGACATGTTGAAGTTCTCCAGCACGATCCTGCGGAACGCATCGGCGTCATGGTGTTTGCCCTGCGCATCCTGCGGCATCACCACCGCGGTCAGCGTGTTGCTGTACTCGGCCGGGTTCGCGCACAGGATCTCCAGTCCCCAACCGCGTACCGCGCGGCGTGTGGCTTCGGCGTGGCGCGCATGGCGCGCGAAGACGTTGTCCAGCCCCTCCTCGAGCAGCATGTCGATCGCCTCCGCCAGGCCATACAGGAGGTTGGTGCTCGGCGTATACGGAAAGAAGCCGTTGTCGTTCGCGGCGAGCATCTCGTCCCAGCTCCAGAACGACTTCGGCAGGCGGGCGGATTTGGCCGCGGCGAGCGCCTTGTCGCTGACGGCGTTGAACGACAGCCCCGGCGGCAGCATCAACCCCTTCTGCGAGCCGGCGACCGTCACGTCCACCCCCCATTCGTCGTGCCGGTAGTCGATCGAGCCGAGCGACGAGATCGTGTCGACCAGCAGCAGCGCCGGATGGTGTGCGCGGTCGAGCGCGCGGCGCACGGCGGCGATGTCGGACGTGGCGCCGGTGGACGTCTCGTTGTGTACGACGCACACGGCCTTGATCCTGTGTTCGCGATCCTCCGCCAGCCGCGCTTCGATCGCCACCGCGTCCACGCCGCGCCGCCAGCTTCCGTGCTCGAAGCCGCCCAGGAAGATCGGCGCCAGGCCGAGCTTGTCCGCCATCTTCTTCCACAGGCTGGCGAAGTGTCCGGTCTCGTACATCAGCACCGCGTCGCCCGGCGACAGCGTGTTGACCAGCGCGGCTTCCCACGCGCCGGTGCCCGACGCCGGATAGATCACGACCGGATTCCGGGTCTTGAAGATGGCGCGGATGTCCGCCAGCACTTTCTTCGCCAGCGCCTGAAACTCGGGGCCGCGATGGTCGATCGTCGGGTGATCGATCGCCCGCAGGACGCGGTCCGGCACGTTGGTCGGCCCGGGAATCTGCAAGAAATGGCGGCCGCTCGGGTGTGAATTCAGTCGCAGCATGTCTTTCCTTTACGACGGCGTCACCGGGGATCGGCGTGTTCCACGCTTCTTGTCATTCCGAGCGTCCGCTTTGTCATCCCGAGCGCCCCCTGTGTCATCCCGAGCGCAGCGAGGGATCTCGGCGCAGCGAGCGGCTGAGATTCCTCGCCTGCGGCTCGGAATGACGCGCTCCTGTCATCCCGGGCGCCACTCTTGTCATCCTGGGCGTCCCCTTTGTCATCCCGAGCTCAGCGAGGGATCTCGGTGCAGCGAAGCACCGGAGATTGCTCGCCTGCGGCTCGGAATGACAAGAGCGTGCGTGCCCTGGGTGGCGCGTGCACCAGCTTGAGACGACAACAGGACACTGACGCGACAAATTGCATTTTGTATACACTAGGCCATCGTCACTGAACAGGCAAGTCCGTGATTGCCGGCATCGACTCGGCGCCGAGCGCGCGGCCGCGCGCGATCGGCCGTCAGGTGTTGCACGCGGCCGTGGTGGCGCAATTGCGCGACATGATCACCGAGGGTGTGCTCGCGCCCGGCGCGCGCCTGAACGAACGCGTGCTGTGCGAGCAGCTCGGCATCTCGCGCACGCCCTTGCGCGAGGCGTTCAAGGTGCTCGCGACCGAAGGCCTGATCGTGCTGGCGCCGAACCGCGGCGCGCGGGTGGCCAACATGAGCCGTGAGGAGGTCGTGCATACGTTCCAGGTGATGGGCGCGCTCGAGGGGCTTTCCGGGGAACTGGCCTGCGCGCACATCACGGCCGAGGAGCTGACCGACATCAGGGAGATGCACCGGCAGATGGCGGCCTGTCATCGCAAGCGCGATCTGCCGGGCTACTACCGGCTGAACCGCGCGATCCACGAGCGCATCAACGCCGCCGCGCGCAATCCGGTGCTGACGCAGGTGTACCGCACGGTCAACGCGCGGCTGCACGCGCTGCGCTTCCGTTCCAACTTCGACCGCAAGCGCTGGGACCAGGCGCTGGCCGAGCACGAGCGCATGATCGAGCTGCTGCAAGCGCGCGACGGCGAAGCGCTGCGCAAGCTGCTGGTCGAGCACCTGGCGCATAAGTGCGCCGCCGCGGTGCTGGCGCTGATGGACGACGAGCGCCGTGCCGCGGCGGGGCGGGCGAGGCCCGCGCGCCGCGGTCGCGTCAACGGCCGCCGCGTATGAGCTCGACCGCCGCGCCCGCGGCTGCTTCCGCGCGCCGGATGTTCTTTCAGCCGTCGCTCGCCCGCAGCGATCTGGCGACGCGGCTGCGCCGCGCGGTGCGCGGCGAGGTGCTGTTCGACGCCGCCTCGCGCGGGCGCTACTCGACCGACGCTTCGATCTATCAGATCGAGCCGATCGGCGTGCTGGTGCCGAAGGACGAAGACGACGTGCGCGCCGCGCTCGAGATCTGCCGCGAACTGAAAGTGCCGATCCTGCCGCGCGGCGGCGGCAGTAGTCAGTGCGGACAGACGGTCGGACGCGCGCTGGTGATCGATTGCAGCAAGTATCTGGACCGCGTGATCGCCTTCGACAAGGACGCGCGCACGGTCGAGGTGCAGCCCGGCATCGTGCTCGACGCGTTGAACGCGTGGCTGAAGCCGCACGGGCTGTGGTTCCCGGTCGACGTGTCCACGTCCGCGCAGGCCACGCTCGGCGGCATGGCCGGCAACAACTCGTGCGGCTCGCGCTCGATCGCGTACGGCAACATGGTGCACAACGTCGCCGGTATCGACGCGCTGCTCGCCGACGGCAGCGAGGAGTTCTTCGGCCCGTTTGGGGTCGATGGCAAGCGCCCGCTGCGCTCGGCGCGCGCATCGAAACTCGTGTCAAGGCTGTTCGAGATCGGCGCGCGCGAACGCGACGAGATCGAGCGCGTGTGGCCGACCGTGATGCGCCGCGTCGGCGGCTACAACCTCGACGTGTTCCATTGCCGCAGCGAGCGGCCGTACACGGCCGACGGCTCGGTCAACCTCGCGCATCTGCTGGTCGGCAGCGAAGGCACGCTGGCGTTGTTCCGCCGGCTGCACCTTGCGCTTGCGCCGCTGCCGGCGCACAAAGTGCTCGGCGTCGTCAACTTCCCGACCTTCTACGCCGCGATGGACTCGGCGCAGCACATCGTCAAGCTCGCGCCCTCTGCGGTGGAACTCGTGGACCGCACGATGATCGATCTGTCGCGCGCCAATCCCGCGTTCCGGCCGACGATCGAGCGTGCGCTGATCGGCGAGCCGGAGGCGATCCTGCTGGTCGAGTTCGCCGGCGACGATCGGGCCGCGCAGATCGCGCGGCTTGCGCAACTCGTCGAACTGATGGGCGACCTGGGGCTGCCCGGCAGCGTGGTCGAAATGACCGATGCCGGCGCGCAGAAGGCGTTGTGGGAGGTGCGCAAGGCGGGGCTCAACATCATGATGTCGATGCGCGGCGACGGCAAACCCGTGTCGTTCATCGAGGACTGCGCGGTGCCGTTGGAGCATCTGGCCGAATACACCGCGCGGCTGACCGAAGTCTTCGCCAAGTACGGCACCAAGGGCACCTGGTACGCGCACGCCAGCGTCGGCACGCTGCACGTGCGGCCGATCCTCGACATGCGGCGCGACGGGGCGACGAAGATGCGCGCGATCGCCGAAGAAGCCTCCGCGCTCGTGCGCAAGTTCAAGGGCGCGTACTCGGGCGAGCACGGCGACGGCCTGGTGCGCAGCGAATGGGTTGCGTGGCAGTTCGGGCCGCGCCTTACCCGCGCGTTCGAAGAGATCAAGGACCTGTTCGATCCCGACGGCCTGCTGAACCCGGGCAAGATCGTGCGTCCGCCCCGAATGGACGACGCCAGCCTGTTCCGCTTCAAGCCCGGCTATGCGATCGCGCCGCTCGCCACCGCGCTCGACTGGTCGGCGTGGAATGTGCACAACGACCATCGCACCGAAGCCACTACGCCGCCCGGCACGGGCGAAGACCCGGCGCAAGGCTTCGGCAAGGCGGTCGAGATGTGCAACAACAACGGCCACTGCCGCAAGTTCGACGCCGGCACGATGTGCCCGAGCTTTCGCGTCACGCGCGACGAGCGGCACGTTACGCGCGGGCGCGCCAACACGCTGCGGCTCGCGCTGTCCGGGCAGCTCGGAGCCGACGCGTTCACGTCCGACGAGATGTACGCGACGCTCGATCTGTGCGTGAGCTGCAAGGGCTGTCGCCGCGAATGTCCGACCGGCGTGGACATGGCGAAGATGAAGGTCGAGTTCCTTCATCACTACAAGAATAAACACGGGCTGACGCTGAAGGACCGCCTGGTCGCGTTCCTGCCGCGCTACGCGCCGTGGGCCTCGAAGCTGCCATGGCTGGCGAACGCGCGCGAGTGGCTGCCCGGAGCGAAAGCGCTCGGCGAAAGATGGTTCGGCCTGTCGGCGCGCCGTTCGCTGCCGCGCTGGCGCAGCGATGCGTTCCTGCGGTCGGCGCCGCGCGAGCACGCCGCCGACGCCGACGTCGTGCTGTTCGTCGACACGTTCAACAACTACTTCGAGCCGGACAACGCGCACGCCGCGCTCGCGGTGTTCGCGGCCGCCGGCTTGCGCGTGCACGTGGCGCGCGCGGCGGCGGGCGATGCGGAACCTGCGCGGCCACTGTGCTGCGGGCGCACCTTTCTGGCGTCGGGCCAGGTAGAAGAAGCGAAGCGCGAAGCGCGGCGGCTGCTCGCCGCGCTCGCACCGTTCGTCGAACGCGGCGTGCCCGTCGTGGGGCTGGAGCCGTCGTGCCTGCTCGGTTTGCGCGACGAATACCTGGTGCTCGGAGTGGGCGACGCGGCGCAGGCGCTGGCGCGGCAGTCGTTCACGATCGAGGAGTATCTGGCGCGCGAACACGCGACCGGCCGCCTGCGCCTGCCACTGAAGCCGGTACCGCAGAAGCGCGCGCTCGTGCACGGTCACTGCCATCAGAAGGCGTTCGACGTGATGACGCCGGTCGAGCAGGTGTTGCGGTTGGTCCCGGACTTGCAGGTGCAGACGATCGAATCGAGCTGCTGCGGCATGGCCGGCAGCTTTGGCTACGAGGCCGCGCATTACGACGTGTCGATCAGGATGGGGGAAATGTCGCTGCTGCCGGCAGTACGCGGCGCAGGCGAAGACACGCTGATCGTCGCCGACGGCACGAGCTGCCGCCACCAGATCGCCGACGGCAGCGGCCGCGAGGCGCTGCACGTCGTGCGGGTGCTGGAACGCGCGCTCGCCTGATCGACGGTGCGGGTCAGGTCAGCCTGAATCCGGCAGTTGACTACTGGTCGTCCGTTCACCCTAAATCCGGCAGTTGACGACTTGCCATCCGTTCGCTCTGCTGCCTCGGGGCGTT
>JBBIQI010000057.1:0-17245 GCA_037442465.1 Burkholderiales bacterium | reverse complement strand
CTAGAGGAGGCGCACCGACCGGACGAAGAATGGCCAACTGACGGATCTGGGTTCACGCCTTCCGGGACGGCGTCGCGGCGCCGCGCCGGTCATTCGTAGACGACGCTCAGGATGTCGTAGTGGCGCTTGCCCGACGGGGCGAGCACTTCGGCAGTATCGCCTTCGCTGCGGCCGATCAGCGCGCGCGCGATCGGGCTGGAAATCGAGATCAGCCCCGCCTTGATGTCGGCTTCGTCGTCGCCAACGATCTGGTACTTGACGACCTCGCCGGTGCTCTGATCCTCCAGCTCGACGGTCGCGCCGAAAACGATGCGCCCGCCGGCGTCGACGGTCGCCGGGTCGATGATCTGCAGCGCGGCGATCTTGCCCTCGAGCTCCTGGATACGCCCTTCGATGAATCCCTGGCGCTCCCGCGCGGCCTCGTATTCGGCGTTTTCCGACAGATCGCCTTTGTCGCGCGCCTCTTTGATCGACTGGATGATCGCCGGGCGATCGACGGCCTTGAGCCGCTGCAGCTCGGCCTTGAGCTTCTCGGCCCCGCGTGCGGTGATCGGAATGGGCATGACGGTTCCGGAACAAACGAAAAAACTCGGCCCCGGCACAGCCGGGGCCGATGCGCGAAATGTAGCGACCGACGCGTGAGGGCGCAAGCCGCCGTTCGCGTGCGCGACCGTGCGCCGCAGGCGGCCAAGTGCCTGCGGCAAAGGCCGACTCACTGCCGAGCACACCGAGAGCAGCGTTTCGCCGCGCCTGCGTGCCTCTGCGGTGACATCGGTTTCCTGCGAAGGCCGTTGTAATCACCACGCAGACACGCAGCGCACAGGGGAAAACCCCGCCTTTCTCGGTCTGTTCGGTGTCTCGGTGGCGACGCCCCGCAGAGCCGCTACGCCGCCAAGCGGCGATGCAGCCCCTGCAGGTCGTAGACCTCGAGCCGATCGAATTGGCGCATGCCTTCGACCGCGGCACGGCCGCCGGCGATCGTCGTGTAATAGGTCACGCGCTGCGCGAGCGCGGTCGTGCGGATCGAGCGCGAATCGGCGATCTGGCTGCGGTTCTCGGCGACCGTCGTGATGACCAGCGCGACTTCGCCGTTTTTCAGCAGGTCGACGATGTGCGGTCGCCCGTCCTTGACCTTGTTGACGACCTTGACCGGAATGCCGGCAGCCTCGATTGCCGCGGCGGTGCCGCGCGTGGCGACGAGCTGATAGCCCAGTTCGTGCAGCAGCCGTGCGACTTCGATCGTGCGCGGCTTGTCCTCGTCCTTGACGCTGAGGAACACCGTGCCGGACGGCGGCAGTCCGGCGCCGGCGCCGATTTGGGACTTGAACAGCGCCTCGCCGAAGGTCGCGCCGACACCCATCACTTCGCCGGTCGAGCGCATCTCGGGTCCCAGCAGCGGATCGACACCGGGAAACTTGGCGAACGGGAATACGGCCTCCTTGACCGAAAAGTACGGCGGAACGACCTCCACCCGCACCTTCTGCTCGGCGATCGAACGGCCCGCCATGCAGCGCGCGGCGATCTTGGCGAGCGGCTCGCCGGTGGCCTTCGACACGAACGGCACCGTGCGCGAGGCGCGCGGATTGACCTCGAGCACGTAGATGTCGGCGCCGCCGTCGTCGTTGTTCTTGATCGCGAACTGCACGTTCATCAGCCCGCAGACGGCGAGCGCCCGCGCCATCATGACCGTTTGCCGCTTCAGCTCGGCGATCACGTCGGCAGACAGCGAATACGGCGGCAGCGAGCAGGCCGAATCGCCCGAGTGCACGCCCGCCTGCTCGATGTGCTCCATCACGCCGCCGATCCTGACCTCGCGGCCGTCGGCCACACAGTCGACGTCGACCTCGATCGCGTCGTCGAGAAAACGGTCGAGCAGCACCGGCGAATCGTTGCTGACCTTGACCGCCTCGTGCATGTAGCGCGCCAGATCCTTGGGGTCCTGCACGATCTCCATCGCGCGCCCGCCCAGCACGTAGCTCGGTCGCACCACCAGCGGATAGCCGATTTCGTCGGCGAGGCGCAGCGCCTCGTCCTCGGTGCGCGCGGTGCGGTTGGGCGGTTGCTTCAATCCCAACCGCTGCAACAGCTGCTGGAAGCGCTCGCGGTCCTCGGCGATGTCGATCGAATCCGGCGACGTGCCAATGATCGGCACGCCGGCCGCCTCGAGATCGCGCGCGAGTTTCAGCGGCGTCTGCCCGCCGAACTGCACGATCACGCCGAAGGGCTTTTCCTTGTCGACGATCTCGAGCACGTCCTCGAGGGTCAGCGGCTCGAAGTACAGGCGGTCGGACGTGTCGTAGTCGGTCGACACGGTCTCCGGATTGCAGTTGACCATGATGGTCTCGAACCCGTCTTCGCGCAGCGCGAGTGCTGCGTGCACGCAGCAGTAGTCGAACTCGATGCCCTGCCCGATCCGGTTGGGACCTCCGCCCAGCACGATGATCTTGCGCCGATCGGTCGGGTTCGCCTCGCACTCGTCCTCGTAGGTCGAGTACATGTACGCGGTGGTCGTCGCGAACTCCGCCGCGCACGTGTCGACCCGCTTGAACACCGGCCGCACGTTCGCCGCCAGCCGGGCGGCGCGCACTTCGGCCGCTGTAGTGCCGAGCAGTTTCGCCAGCCGCCGATCGGAGAATCCCTTGCGCTTGAGGAAGCGCATCTCGTCGGCCGCGAGTGATGCGAGCGCACGGCCCGCCAGCTGCTGTTCGATGCGCACCAGTTCCTCGATCTGCGCCAGGAACCAGGGATCGATACCCGTTTCCTCGCAGACCTCGGCGACGGTCATGCCGACGCGGAAGGCGTCGGCGACGAACCAGATCCGTTCCGGTCCGGGGTCGCCGATCTCGCCGACGATCTCGTCGCGGTCGGTCGTGCGCTCGTCGAGCCCGTCGGCGCCGACTTCCAGTCCGCGCAGCGCCTTCTGGAACGACTCCTGGAAGGTGCGGCCGATCGCCATCACTTCGCCGACCGACTTCATCTGCGTGGTCAGATGCGGATCGGCCTCGCGGAACTTCTCGAACGCAAACCGCGGCACCTTGGTGACCACGTAGTCGATCGTCGGCTCGAACGAAGCCGGCGTCGCACCGCCGGTGATCTCGTTGGCCAGCTCGTCGAGCGTGTAGCCGACCGCGAGCTTGGCGGCGACCTTAGCGATCGGGAATCCGGTCGCCTTCGACGCCAGCGCGGACGAGCGCGACACGCGCGGATTCATCTCGATCACGATCATCCGGCCGGTCTTCGGATCGATCGCGAACTGCACGTTCGACCCACCCGTGTCCACGCCGATCTCGCGCAGGATCGCGATGCTGGCGTCGCGCATCGACTGGTATTCCTTGTCGGTCAGCGTCTGCGCCGGCGCCACCGTGATCGAGTCACCCGTGTGGATGCCCATCGGGTCGAGGTTCTCGATCGAGCAGACGATGATGCAGTTGTCGGCGCGGTCGCGCACGACCTCCATCTCGAACTCTTTCCAGCCGAGCAGCGACTCCTCGATCAGCAGCTCGCGCGTCGGCGAAAGATCGAGCCCGCGCGTGCAGATCGCGACGAACTCCTCCATGTTGTACGCGATGCCGCCGCCCGAACCGCCCAGCGTGAAACTCGGCCGCACGACGACCGGAAAGCCCATCGTCGCCTGCACCGCCTGCGCCTCGGCCAGCGTATGCGCAATGCCGGAACGCGCGCAGCCGAGCCCGATGCGCGTCATCGCCTCCTTGAACTTGTGGCGGTCCTCGGCCTTTTCGATCGCGTCGGGCGAAGCGCCGATCAGTTCGACGCCGTGCCGGTGCAGCACGCCGTTGCGAAACAGGTCCATCGCGCAGTTCAGCGCGGTCTGCCCGCCCATCGTCGGCAGGATCGCGTTGGGTTTCTCCTTCGCGACGATGCGTTCGACGACCTGCCAGGTGATTGGCTCGATGTAGGTGACGTCGGCCATCTCCGGGTCGGTCATGATCGTCGCCGGATTGCTGTTGACGAGGATTACCTTGTAGCCCTCCTGCCTCAGCGCCTTGCACGCCTGCGCGCCCGAGTAGTCGAATTCGCACGCCTGGCCGATTACGATCGGGCCGGCACCGATGATCAGGATGCTGTGAATGTCGGTTCGTTTGGGCATGACAGTTTGGACCGCAGAGACACGGACGACGCAGAGGAAAGCGTTCCCGCTGCGTTTTTTCGGCGTTCTCCGTGGCTCCGTGGTCTATCAGCGTCTTTCATCGATGAGCCTGACGAACCGGTCGAACAGGTAGCCGATGTCGTGTGGCCCCGGGCTCGCCTCGGGATGTCCCTGGAAGCAGAACGCCGGCTTATCGGTACGACGGAAGCCCTGCAGCGTGCCGTCGAACAGCGATATATGCGTGACCTTGCAGTGGTCCGGCAGCGACTTCGGATCGACCGCGAAACCGTGGTTCTGCGAAGTGATCGCCACCCGCCCGGTGTCCAGGTCCTTGACCGGATGATTGGCGCCGTGGTGGCCGAACTTCATCTTCAGCGTGCGGCCGCCGGAAGCCAGTCCCATGATCTGATGGCCGAGGCAGATGCCGAAGGTAGGAAAGCCGCGCGCGATCAGTTCGCGCGTCGCCTCAACTGCGTAATCGCACGGCTCCGGGTCGCCGGGCCCGTTGGACAGGAACACGCCGTCCGGCTTCAGACGGATCGCTTCGGCCGCAGAAGTTTGCGCCGGAACGACCGTGATGCGGCAGCCCCGGCTCGCCAGCAGGCGCAGGATGTTGCGCTTGACGCCGAAGTCGTACGCGACGACGTGCCGCTTCGGTTCCGTGAGCCGACCGTAGCCCGACCGGAGCGTCCACGCGGTTTCGGTCCACTCGTAGGGCTCGTGCACCGACACGACCCGCGCGAGATCCAGTCCCGCCATGCCGGGAAACGAGCGCGCCAGCCGCGCTGCTTCGGCCTCGTCGCCGCCGACCAGGATCGCGCCCGGCTGCGCCCCGCGATCGCGCAGGATGCGAGTCAGCATCCGCGTATCGATGTCGGCGATCGCCACGACATTCTCGCGGCGCAGATAGTCGCCGAGCGGCTCCAGCGCACGGAAGTTCGAATGCGCGCGCGGCAGATCCCGCACGATCAGCCCGGCGGCGTGAACCCGGCCGCCTTCGACGTCCTCGGCATTCGCGCCGGTATTGCCGATGTGCGGATACGTCAGCGTGACGAGCTGACGGCAGTAGCTGGGGTCGGTCAGGATCTCCTGGTAGCCGGTCATCGCCGTGTTGAACACGACTTCGCCGACCGCGGATCCTGCGGCGCCGATCGAACGGCCGCGGAAGACCGTCCCGTCGGCCAGCGCGAGCAGCGCGAGGGGACGAGAATCAGCAATCAGGGAAGACAAGCAGGCTCCTCGGCGCGGCACCGGCGCATGCGCGCTGGCCGGTGCAGCGTGAGCGATGCGCGGTACGACTGCGTTCCCGTCCGCGCGGTCGCGAAAGTTAGACTGGCGAATTATAGCTTTCCGACCGTCGCCGACAGGCCGGCACTGCTAGCGTTGACGGCTATGCCTACGCTGCTCGAGCAACTGAAGCGCTTCACGACGGTCGTCGCCGATACCGGCGACATCGCCGCGGTCGCACTTCACCGGCCGCGCGACGCCACGACCAATCCGACGCTCATCTTGAAAGCCGCGCAGAGCCCGCAGTACGCGCCGCTCGTCCGCGACGCGGTGGGCCCCGCCCGCGGCGCGCCGCCGGAGCGACAGCTCGATCGGGTGCTCGTCGCCTTCGGCGTCGAAATCCTGAAGCTGATCGAGGGCCGGGTATCGACCGAAGTCGACGCGCGGCTGTCGTTCGATACGCGAGCCACGATCGAGCGCGCGCGCCGCCTGATCGCCCTGTACGAGGCGCACGGCGTGGCGCGCGAACGCGTGCTGATCAAGATCGCGTCGACCTGGGAGGGCATCCGCGCGGCCGAGCTGCTCGAACGCGAGGGCATCCACTGCAACTTGACCTTGCTGTTTTCGGTCGTGCAGGCGCACGCCGCGGCCGATGCCGGCGCGACGCTGATTTCGCCTTTCGTCGGCCGCATCTACGACTGGTACAAACGAGCCGCCGGGTCGTCCTGGGACGAAGCGGCCCATGCCGGCACCGACGATCCCGGCGTGCGTTCCGTGCGCACGATCTACGAACGGCTGAAGGGCGGCGGCTATCCGACCGAAATCATGGGCGCCAGCTTCCGCAACATCGGCCAGATCGTCGCGCTGGCCGGCTGCGATCTGCTGACGATCGGCCCGGAGCTGCTCGAGCAGCTCGCCGCCACCGAAGGCAGGCTCGAGCGCGCGCTGGTGCCGCCGGCGCGGACCGCGGCGCTCGCACCGCTGGCCGAGGCCGACTTCCGATATGCGCTAAACGACGATGCGATGGCGACCGAAAAGCTCGCCGAAGGAATCCGCATTTTTGCGGCCGACACGGTCAAACTGCAGCGGCTGATTGCCGAACTCGTCGCCGAGACCGCCGCGCCATGCTGATCATTCCCTACCAGACGCGCTTTTCGGCCAAATCGCTGCCGGCGATCACGCTGGCGCTGATCCTGGTCAATGCGATCGTCTTCTTCCTGCAGTCGCGCGACGACGCCATCTACCGCGCGGCGTTCGAGAACTACGCGAGCAGCGACCTGCCGCAGATTGAGCTGCCGCGCTACCGCAACTGGCTTCTGAATCGCACCGATGCTGAGGCGCTCGAACGCATCGAGCGCCTGCGCTCGATCCCGCCGCAGGCGGGCGTGTTGCCCGCGGTCATGCTGATGCAAAGCGACACCGACTTCATGCGCGACCTGAAGGCCGGCCGCGTGATCGGCAGCGACGACCCGGCGTACGAGCAGTGGCGCGCGCAGCGCAGTCGCTTCGAATCGATGCTCGCGCAGGCATTCACCGAGCGCTACGCGCTGAAACCCGGAACTGCCGAACCATGGCGCCTGCTGACGCACCAGTTTCTGCACGGCGACTTCGGCCACTGGCTCGGCAACATCATCGTGCTGCTGCTCGCCGGCCCCTTTGCCGAGGCCGCGCTCGGGCGCGTGCGCTTCCTGTTCGGCTACGTCGCCAGCGGCGCGCTCGCCGGCGGGCTGTTCTCGCTCGCGTCCGGCGGCACGCTGATCGGCGCCTCGGGGGCGATCTCAGGCGCCATGGCGATGGTCGCGGTGTTGTACTGGACGCGCCGCATGCCGGTGTTCTACTGGGTCGTCTTCTATTTCGACACCGCGCGCATCCCGGCGCTGGCGCTGCTGCCGGTATGGATCGTCAACGAGCTGTATCAGTGGGCCGCGCAGCCCGGCTCGCGCGTGGCCTACGCGGCACATCTGGGCGGTTTCGCCTTCGGTGCGCTGATCGCGTGGCTGCTGCGGCCGCGCGACCCGAAGAAGGTCGACCGCGTGCTCGACGAGGCCTACGCCGACGAACGTCAAGCCGAGAAGCGGTCGTCGCTGCTCGCGCAGGCACAGGCCGCCGCCGCGCGGCTCGACATCAAGCGCGCGGCCCGGTTGTACCGCGAACTGGTCGAACTGCACCCGGACAACCTCGAGTTCCTGATCGCCTACTTCAACATCGCGCTGCTGGGCCACGACGAAAAAACGCTCGCCGACGCTGCGCTGCGCATCCTGTGGCAGCGCAAGCGGCACGCCCCCGAGGAGCTGCGCAAGGTCTTCCTGCAGATGAGCCAGCCGAAAGTGCTGCAGGCGCTGCCGGTCGACGAGCAGCTGCGGCTCGCTCGCCGGCTGGTGCGTGCGCGCGAGCACGCTGCGGCGCTGCAGGTGCTCGATCGGCTGCTCGGCGACGACAACCTGCGCGGGCTGTATGGGCGGCAGATCGCCGACTGCCTGCTCGGGCTGTTCACCACCTACACGCGTTACGGCCTGAAGCACCAGGCCGAGACAGTGCGGCAACGCCTGTCGAAGTACTTCCCGTCACCGGCCGACATCGGCGGGCTGGCGCCGAAGTCGCAGCCGCCGATCACGATCCGCGCCACCACGCGCTCCTCGACGCGCGGCGGTCCGGACACGTTGCGGATCGATCTGAGCCACTGACGCTCACGCCTTGCGCGGCTGCGCGAACTGCGCGAGCCGCTCGGCGAGCCGCCTGGCCTCCGCTGCGACCGGGTGGTCGCCGTAGGCGGCGACCAGGTGCTCGAGGATGCGCTGCGCCTGCGCCGTGTTGCCTGCCTGCACCAGCAGCTTGGCGCCGATCAGGTAGATCTGCGGGATGTCCGGATGCATCCTGTGCTTCTTGTCGAAACCGCGGATCAGTTGCGCGGCCAGTTGCGGCTTGCCTGTCTCGAGCGCGGCGCGCGCCAGCGGTGCCACGTGCTCCAGCTTGCGCGGCTCCCAGTCGGGCTTGCGACCGAAGGCCTCCTCGGCGAGCGGCAGCGCTTCCTTGGCGTTGTCGCTCTTGATCAGCAGATCGAGATACCGCTCGGCGTGATCCTCGATGCGCGGCGCCGAGCCTTCGATCAGCAGCAGCTTGTGCAGCCGCGCATGCAGCGACAGATCGCTCGGCCGGTCGCGCAGATCGTCGTTGAGCATGTCGATCGCCTCGCGGATCTCGCCGGCCGCGACCATCTGCCCGATCAGCGCGTCACGCATGCGGCGCTGGTGTTCGCGCGAGCTGATGCGGCCCGTCGTCGCGACCTCGCCGGGACCGACGACCGAAACGCCCAGGCGATCGGCGTACTGGTACATCACGTAGCCGATCAGCACGCACATCAGGATGAAGAAGTAGTTGCCGACGAAGCCGGCGACGAAGAACGCGATCGCCATCGCGCGGCCGACCGCGCCCGCCAGCGCGGACAGGTCGGAGCCCGGTCCGATCGACTTTGCCTGCGCTTCCATCTGCGGCCCGAGCAGCCTGGGCATCAGCAGTTCGCTCGCCTGCTGCGAACTGACCATCAGCAGCAGCAGGAACAGGCACAGCGCCCAGTACGGTTTGCCGATCTTGCGCGCGACCTCGAGCGCGCGCGCCGGGTTGATCGCCTCGAAGAAGCTGTCGGTCATCGTCATCACGATCGTGCTGGCAGGCAGCAGTGCCGCGAAGGCGATGAACAGCAGGAACATCAGCAGCGGGCTGGTGAAGATCGCGCTGACGATGCCGATCAGCACCGGCACGACCATCATGATCAGGAACATCTTGTACGGCCGGTACGGGCTGCCCTGCTCGCCGAACTCGGGATACTGGCTCGGATGCAGGTAGCCGGCCGCGGTGCGCTCGATCACGAGGAAGCCGTAGCGGGCGATGAAGACCGACACCGCGAGCAGCACGGCGAACAGGAACAGCGTGCCGAACACGGGCGACGTGAACAGGTTGCGGCCGAACACCCAGCCGGCGACGGCAAACGCGACGGCGCTGCCGACGATGCGCAACATCGGCGCGCGCGCCGCGGGGAACAGGAAGAACTTCGGCATGCGCCGCCAAAACGGCGTGACCGGCGTCTGCACTTGCCACGATTCAGCGGTCGTCGTCACGTTCGTCCCTTCGGCGCTGTCCTCGGCGCGTCACGTTGCGGCGATTCCACCCGCCCGATGCTGCCGGCCGGGCGGCTTTCCGATCGAACAAAATGGGTCAATGAAACGAGGTCAGAGCTTCTCGGTTTCTCCCGAGCGCGGCTGCCATTTCATCAGCCGCTTCTCGACCACGCCGACCGCCCAGTCGAGCACCAGCGCGAAGGCGGTCAGCACCAGGATGCCGGCCATCACCGTGTTGATGTCGAAGGTGCCTTCGGCCTGCAGGATCAGGTAGCCCACGCCGCGCGCGGAACCCAGGTATTCGCCGACCACCGCGCCGACGAAGGCGAGCCCCACCGAGGTGTGCAGCGACGAGAACACCCAGCTCGTCGCGCTCGGCAGGTAGACGTGCCGCAGCAGCTGCCGCCGGCTCGCGCCGAGCATGCGCGCGTTGGCGAGCACCGTCGGACTGACTTCCTTGACGCCCTGGTAGACGTTGAAGAACACGATGAAGAACACCAGCGTGAAGCCGAGCGCGACTTTCGACGCGACGCCGAGCCCGAACCACACCGCGAAAATCGGCGCCAGGATCACGCGCGGCATCGAATTTAGCGCCTTGATGTAAGGGTCGAGGATCGCGGCGGCGAGCGGCGACAGCGCGAGCCACATGCCGACCGCCAGCCCGGCGACCGTTCCGATCGCGAACGCGAGCACGGTTTCGAGCAGCGTCACCCACAAGTGACCGTAGATGTCGCGCACGCCGAAGAACCAGTCCCAGATCTTCGCGAAGATCTTGATCGGCTCACCGAAGAAAAATGCCGCCTGCCGGTCGTTGTCGAAGAAGATCGGCGGGATCAGACCGGGCTTGGTCAGCACGTGCCAGGCGACGAAGACCGCGGCGAGCACGGCGAGCTGCCACAACCGCAGGTTCCTTTCACTCGGCTTGATCAGCGACCACATGGTCAAGCGGCCCTCTTCTGCTGCTCGTAGCCCTTCAACACTTCTTCGCGCAGCACGTCCCAGATCGCCTTGTGCAGATCGATGAAGCGCGGGGCCACGCGCACTTCGGCGACGTCGCGCGGGCGCGGCAGGTCGATCACGAACTCGCCGATCGGATGCGCGGCCGGGCCGGCCGACAGCACGACGACGCGGTCGCTCATCGCGATCGCCTCGTCCAGGTCGTGCGTGATGAACAGCACGGCCTTGCGCTTCGCCGCCCACAGCTCGAGCACCTCGTTCTCCATCAACTGGCGCGTCTGGATGTCGAGCGCGGAAAACGGCTCGTCCATCAGAATGATGTCGGGATCGAGCACCAGCGTCTGCGCCAGCGACGTGCGCTTGCGCATGCCGCCGGACAGTTGGTGCGGATAGCGGTCGCCGAAGCCGCCCAGCCCGACGCGCTTGAGCCACTCCTCGCCGAGCCTGCTCGCCTCGCGCTCCGGCACGCCGCGAAACTGCAGGCCGGCGATCACGTTCTGCAGCGCGGTGCGCCACGGCATCAGTGCCTCGGACTGGAACATGTAGCCGGCGCGCGAATTGATGCCCGTGAGCGGCTCGCCGAAGACGTGCACGCTGCCGGCCGACGGCGCGAGCAGACCTGCGGCGACGTTCAGCAGGGTGCTCTTGCCGCAGCCGGTCGGACCGACCACGCTGACGAACTCGCCCGGCGCCACCGACAGCATCACGTCGCGCACGGCCGTGTAGCGCTGCCCGGGCGCATCGCGCGCGACGAAGGTGCAGGTAATGTTGTCGAGCGACAGCGCAGCCGTCATCGTTGGCTTCGGTCCCGGGTGAGCGGCGCGTCCGCCCGAACGGGGATTTCGGTCCCGGCGCGGACCCGCCGCGGCCGGACCGACCGTCACTTGTACTTCGCCAGCGCCTTGCGGACGAACTCGTTGGTGTAGTTGGCCTTCAGATCGAGCTTGGCCTTGGCCATCGACGCATCGACGCTGGCCAGCGCGCGCAGCGCGGTCGCCGAGCCGGCGTCGGGAATCAGGCCGTCGGGCGACAGCGCCGCCTTGGCCTTGAGAAACGCGTCGATGTACACAGCGCGGTCGCCGAGCAGATACGACTCCGGCACGACCTTGACGATGTCGGATGGTCCTGCCTGCTGGATCCACTTGTTCGCGCGGACGATGGCGTTGACGAGCGCCTGCGCGGTGTTCGGATTCTTCTCAAGAAAGGCGACCGGCGCGTACAGACACGCCGCCGGCATCGGTCCGCCGAAGACGCGTTCGGACTCGGCCGGATCGCGCGTGTCCGAAACGATCTTGATATCGCCCGCGCGCGCCAGGATCGTGATCACCGGATCGAGGTTGGAGATCGCATCGATCTGCCCCGCGCGCATCGCGGCGACCGCGCCCTGCGACGCACCGACGCCGACGTACGACACGTCGGTCGGCTTCAATCCGGCCTTGGCAAGCACGAAGTTGGCCATGATGTTGGTCGACGAGCCCGGCGCGGTCACGCCGATCTTCTTGCCCTTCAGATCGGCGACGGTCTTGAAGTCCGGCATCGTCTTGGTGCTGACCGCCAGAACGATCTGCGGCGCGCGGCCCTGCAGTACGAAGGCGCGCATCGGCTGACCCTTGGCCTGCATGTTCAGCGTGTGCTCGAACGCGCCGGAGACGACGTCGGCGCTGCCGCCGACGACCGCCTGCAGCGCCTTTGCACCGCCGGCGAAGTCGACGATTTCGACGTCCAGCCCTTCGGCGCCGAAGTACTTCAGCTGCTCGGCGATGGTCAGCGGCAGGTAATACAGCAGGTTCTTGCCGCCGACCGCGATCGTCACCTTCTTCTTCTCGATCGTCTGCGCCGACGCCAGCGAAGGCAGCGCGGCGGCGGCGATGGCGGCGGCCGAAGTCGCGAGAAACTCGCGGCGGCGGATTGTCGTGCTCATCGATCGTCTCCTTGGATGCATGCGTCGGGACGGTCCTGTGCCCGACCCGCGCGGATGTTAAATCACGCCGTCGCGCCGCAAGACCTCGATCTCGGCGTCGCTGTGACCGAGCCCGCGCAGCACCTCGTACGTATGTTCCCCGAGCCGCGGCCCGAGCCAACGTGTCGCACCCGGTGTGACCGACAGTTTGGGAACGATGCCCGGAACCGCCAGCGGCGTGCCATCGGGCAGCAGCGCGCGTTCGATCATCCGGCGTGCCGCGTACTGCGGGTCGCGGAACATGTCGGCCACGCTGTAGATCTTCGACACCGGCACGTCCGCCGCGGCAAGCTGCGCGAGCGCGTCGTCGATCGAATGCCGGCCGCACCACGACTGGATTGCCGCGTCGATCTCGGCGGTGCGCGGCACGCGGCCGTCGTTGCGGGCGAGTGTCGGGTCGCGGGCCAGATCGTCGCGGCCGATCGCCACCATCAGCCGCTTGAAGATCGCATCGCCGTTGCCGGCGATCACGATCGCCTCGCCGTCGGCGCAGGTGTAGGTGTTCGACGGCACGATGCCGGGCAGCGCGCCGCCGGTACGCTGCCGCACGACGCCAAAGCGGTCGTACTCCGGCACGGTGCTCTCCATCATGTTGAAGACCGCCTCGTACAGCGCCACGTCGACGACCTGCCCTTCGCCCCTGCCGCGCCCGCCGGTCGCGTCGCGATGGCGCAACGCCATCAGCGCGCCGATCACGCCGTGCAGGGCGGCGATCGAGTCGCCGATCGAGATGCCGATGCGCACCGGCGGGCGGTCCGGATAGCCCGACACGAAGCGGATTCCGCCCATGCTCTCGCCGATCGCGCCGAAGCCCGGCTTGTCGCGCAGCGGCCCGCTCTGCCCGTAGCCCGATAGCCGCACGAGGATCGTCGCCGGGTTCTCCGATCGCAACTGCTCGAAGCCGAGCCCCCACTTCTCGAGGACACCGGGGCGGTAGTTCTCGATGATTACGTCGGCGTCGAGCGCGAGCTTCTTCGCGATCGCCTGCCCGCGCGCGTCCTTCAGGTTCAGCGTCACCGACTTCTTGTTGCGCGCCTGCACGTACCACCACAGCGACGTGCCTTCGTGCAGGTAGCGCCAGGTGCGGATCGGATCGCCGCCCTCGGTCGATTCGATCTTGATCACGTCGGCGCCGAACTCGGCGAGCATGCGCGCGGCGAAAGGTCCGGCGATCAGCGTGCCGAGCTCGAGCACCTTGAGCCCCGCAAGCGGACCGCGCGCGTCGCTGGCGTCTGCCGCCGTCATGGCCGTACCGCTTGCGTGCAATGCAGGGCGCGGTCGCCGCCGCTGCGCTTGGCGGCGTACATCGCGTCGTCGGCCTGGCGGACCAGCTCGAACGAGGTCACCGCGTCCGCCGGCGCCAACGCGTAGCCGATGCTGGCACCGATGTGGGTTGCGCACGGCGCGCGCCGCACGGCGTCGAGCAGGTGCTCGGCCAGCGCTGCGGCCGCCGCGCGGTCGCCCAGTCGCGCGATGACGATGAATTCGTCGCCGCCGAAACGTCCGACCACGTCGTCGCCGCGCACCGCACGCGCCAACGCGGTCGCAACCGCTGCCAGCACGACGTCGCCGGCGCGGTGGCCGAGCGCGTCGTTGACGCTCTTGAAGCCGTCGAGGTCGACGAAGAACAGCGCGACCGGCTCGGCTGCGCTGCGCGCGACCGCCTGGTCGATGCGGTCCATCAGCGCGCGCCGGCTCAGCACGTCGGTCAGCGCGTCGCGCTCCAGGCTGCGCTCGAGCGCCTGGCGCGCGAGCGTCAGCTCGTGCACGTCGATCGTCGACGTATAGATGCCGACCACGCGACCCGCGTCGTCGAAGTCCGGCGAATAGGTCGTGCGCACCCAGCGCGGGCCGAGGTGGGCGAGTTCGGTCAACCGCGCGTAGTGGACCGTCTCGCCCGCGCGCGCGCGCTCGAAGTACGGTCGGTGCTCCTCCCAGCGGCGCGCTCCGCGCACTTCGCCGATGTGGCGCCCGATAAACTGCTCGGCATTCATACCGGTGGCCTGCATGTACGCACGGTTGACGAAACAAATGCGGAAGTCGCAGTCGACGTAGGTCAGCGGGTACGGGATGTTCTCGGTGAAGCGGTCGAGCCGGCGGCGCGCCGACTCAAGCGCCTCGCGTGCCGTCACGTCGTCGTGGATGTCGAACGCGATCGTGTACACCGCCTCGACACGGCCCGTCCCGTCGACGCCCGGGAAGACCTGCACGCGCGCCCAGCGCGGCGGGCCAGCCCGGTGCGTCAGCAGCCGCTCGTAGAAGACCGTCGCGCCACCGAACGCCTTTTCGAACGCAGCGCGCGCCGCCTTCCACGCCGCCGGTCCGTAGATCTCCTCGAGCGTGCGGCCGAGCAGTTGCTCGCGCGGCCGCGTCGCCCAGTTCACGTACGGCGTGTTGCAGAAGGTCAGACGGTACTGAGCGTCCCAGCGGCCGATCGGCAGGTCGATCGCCTCGACCAGACGTTCGATCGCGGCGACGTGATGCTCGATTCCCTGCAACGGTGCGCGCGTCATCGCCGGCACCTCGGAAGCCGTGGATTTTTCTGCTGCATGGCCCGCAGGCGTCGTTGCACGGTGCTCGGCCCTCGCCTACCCGGTTGACACGTCTCGACCGTGCGTCGGCGTGCGTCCAGCCGGCAGACCGCTCGCGACGACATCTTCACGGTTTCTCACTGCACGCCGCTGACGAAGATCGTCACGGTGACGAGCCAGCCGATCAGCCACACCAGCGAACGCGCCCAATGCCAGTCGGCGAGATAACAGACCAGATAGACGACGCGCGCGACGACGAAAATCACCGCCAGCGCGTCGACCCGGTCCTGCGGCGCGCCTGTCAGGCTGGCGACGATCACCGCCACGGCGAAGAACGGGAACGCCTCGAACGCGTTGGCCTGTGCGTTGTCGGCGCGCTTGCGGAACCCTTCCTGTCGCTCCAGCCACGCGCGAGGGTCGCGGTTGTCGTAGCGGCCGCCGCCTGCCTTCGCGATCGTCGCCGCCAGATAGGGCATCAGGCCGGCGGCCAGCACGCACCAGAACGCGACCGTCATGCCGCCCTCCGGTCAAGCACCGCCGGCGCCATTCCGATCGGGCACGCGAGCGCCTCTAAACGCCCCGCCCCGTCAGGAAGCGGGGCGGCGGTGCAGACGGGTTGCTGATGCACCGGCACGATCAAGCCGCCCTGCGGTCGAGCATCGCCTGCGCGATCGTGTTCACGTCCGTGTACTCGAGTTCGGCACCGGCCGGAACGCCGCGCGCCAGGCGTGTGATGCGCAGCTGCGGGTCGCGCCCGCGCAGCAGTTCGCCGACGTAATGCGCGGTGGCATCGCCCTCCGGCGTGAACGAGGTGGCCACGATGACCTCGCGCACCAGACCGTCGGTGGCGCGTGCCAGCAACCGCTCCATCTGGATTTCGCGCGGGCCGATGCCGTCCAGCGGCGAAAGCCGGCCGAGCAGCACGAAATACAACCCCGAGTACGAAAGCGACTGCTCGATCATCAACTGATCGGCCGGACTCTCGACGACGCACAGCAGGCCGGCGTCGCGCTTGGGGTTCGCGCAGGTCTCGCAGATTTCGAGTTCGGTCAACGTATTGCAGCGGGCGCAGTGCCGTACGTCGTTCGCCGCGGCGAGCAAGGCTTCGCCGAGCGCGATCGCGGTGCCGCGGTCGTGCTGCAGCAGATGAAATGCGATGCGCTGCGCCGACCGCGGACCGATGCCGGGCAGGCGCTTGAGCGCATCCACCAGCCGGTCGAGCGTCGGTCCGAGTTTCACGGTTTCGTCTTGCCGCTGACAACGGGCGGCGCAGCGGAAAGCCTGGAGCGGTTGCCGTCGCGCCGCGCAGCGCGCCGCCTAGAACGGCAACTTGAACCCCGGCGGCAGCGGCATGCCCGCGGTAATCGACGCCATTTTCTGCTGCGCCGCCTCTTCGGCACGGCGCACCGCGTCGTTGAACGCGGCCGCGACCAGATCCTCGAGCATGTCGCGATCGTCGCCGACCAGGCTCGGATCGATCGACACGCGGCGCACCTGGTTCTTGCAGGTCATCACGACCTTGACGAGCCCGGCGCCCGACTGGCCTTCGACTTCGAGCTGCGCGAGTTCGTCCTGCAGGCGCTTCATGTTCTCCTGCATCTTCTGCGCCTGCTGCATCAGACCGGCAAGTTGGCCTTTCATCATCTTCGCTGTCTCTCCGAACGAATTTCGCCATGCGTTCGATGCATACCGTCCCGGGCAGATTGCCGGTGCGGTGCTGCGCGCTCCCCGCCATTCCGGGCAACGAGGCGGCTCGCCTGGTTCCACGGCGCCGCTGGCAGGCGACGCCGCCTGCGGCGTGATGAAGCGCCGCAGCGCGCTTGATCTTATCCGCCTCCGCCCCCTTGTGCGCCCGCGGCCGGGCAACGACGAGTTCGGCGCAACGCCTTGCATCACTCTTTGGGTTTGATCGACTGCGGATCGACCGTGGCGCCGAAGTTCTCGATCAATTCTCGCACGAAGGGATCGGCGTAGATCGCGTCGGCGGCGCGCTTGTGCTTCTCGGCGCGCGCCTGCTCGGCGAGATCGGCCGCGGTCGGACCGCTCGTCGACCCGACTTCCGCCGAGACCCTGATGGGACGGCCGAAGTGACCGGCGAGCGCAGCCTTGAGCCGGTCGAGCGTGCCCGCGTCCAGCAGCGTCTTGATCGGCACGCGCAGCTTGAAGTGATCGCCGTCGGCCGCGACCAGTTCGCTGCGCGTGGCCAGTTCGCGCACCAGACCGTTGAGCTTCAGCCGCTCGACGAGCGCGGGCCAGTTGCCGTCGAAGGCCAGCAGCGTCTGGTTCGCTGTGGCTGCCGCCGACGGTTTCGTGGCCGACGCCGGCGCCGGTCGCGGCGCGGCGGCGG
>JBBIQI010000056.1:0-17481 GCA_037442465.1 Burkholderiales bacterium | reverse complement strand
CGTTGTCCGCGAGTGCGGCGCCGCTGACCGACGCGCGCGTGCGCGCGCTGGCGGCGGGCGACGCCGGTGTGGTGCTCGTCTGCGGTCGCTACGAAGGCATCGATCAGCGATTCATCGACGCCTGCGTCGACGAGGAGGTGTCGATCGGCGACTTCGTGCTGTCCGGCGGCGAAATCGCGGCGATGGCGCTGATCGACGCGGTCGTCAGACAACTGCCCGGCGCGCTGAAGGAGGCGTCGGCGGCCGACGAGTCGTTCGCGCATGGTCTGCTGGACGCGCCGCACTACTCGCGCCCCGAGGTCTGGCGCGGTCGCGCGGTGCCGGCGGTGCTGCTGTCCGGGCACCATGCACGCATCGCGCAGTGGCGTCGCGCGCAGCAGCTTGCGCGCACCGCGCGGCTGCGGCCGGAGCTGCTCGAACGCGCGCGGCGGCTCGGACTGCTCAGCGCGCAGGACGAACAGGTATTGCGCAGCGATGCGCAGGGTGCCGCCGGTGTCGCGCCGGCGGTGAACGCGAAGGCCCCATCCTCTGAGACGGTGAACAAGGCGGACGCGTCCGCACACAACAGCCGTGTCACGATGGTCTAGGAGATCAACATGGATCTGATCCAGCAGCTCGAGAAGGCAGAGATCGAACGCCTCACCGCCAACAAGTCGATTCCGGACTTCGGACCGGGCGACACCGTCGTGGTCAACGTCAACGTCGTCGAAGGCACGCGCAAGCGCGTGCAGGCGTACGAGGGCGTGGTGATCGGCAGGCGCAACCGCGGATTGAACAGCTCCTTCATCGTGCGCAAGATTTCCAGCGGCGAGGGTGTCGAACGCACCTTCCA
Source organism: Burkholderiales bacterium (assembly GCA_037442465.1). Lineage (GTDB taxonomy): Bacteria > Pseudomonadota > Gammaproteobacteria > Burkholderiales > Burkholderiaceae_F > DSNY01. The sequence continues at coordinate 16,649 of JBBIQI010000056.1, read as the reverse complement.
GCTGTATTCGCCGACGATCGCCTCGATCGAGGTCAAGCGCCGCGGCGACGTGCGGCGCGCCAAGCTGTACTACCTGCGCGACCGCTCGGGCAAGTCCGCGCGCATTCGCGAAAAACTCGCGACCAAGGGCGTCGAGTAGAAGGGCATCGCGCGCCGTCCGCGCCACGGACGGCGCTGCCCTGACGATGTCGGACCTCGCAGCCGATCCGCTGCCGCGCACGCCACGCCGCGCGCTGTTCGATCCGGAGACGATCCCGCTCGATCCGGCGTTCGACGACCCCGCCGTGCGCGGCGCCGCGGTCGAACGCGAACGCCTGACGGCGCAGGCGCTGCGTGCGCGGTTTGCGCGGCCGCCGGCGTGGCAGCCGGAAATCACGACCGACGGCCGGCTGTACAACCTCGAAGCACCGCCGCGGCCGGCGGCGGTGCTCGTCCCGCTGGTGGTGCGCTCCGAGGGCGTCTCCGTGCTGCTGACGCAACGCACCGCGCATCTGCACGATCACGCCGGGCAGATCAGCTTTCCCGGCGGACGCGTCGAGGAGGAGGATCCGACGCCGGTCGCAACCGCACTGCGCGAGTCGTTCGAGGAGATCGGACTGGCGCCCGATGCGGTCAACGTCGTCGGCACCCTGCCGCAGTACGTGACCGCGACGAGCTATCTGGTCACGCCGGTGGTCGGGCTGATCGAGCGCGAGTTCTCGCTCACGCTCGACGAGTTCGAAGTCGCCGAAGCGTTCGAGGTCCCGCTGGCGTTTCTGATGGACCCGGCCAATCACGAACGTCGCCGTATCGACCTGGGTGCGCTCGTGCGCACCTTCTACGCGATGCCTTACACGGCCGCGCGCCGCTACTTCATCTGGGGGGCGACCGCGGCCATGTTGCGCAACTTCTATCACTTCCTGCGCGCCTGAAGCGGGTGCGGCTTCACCCTATCGAGAATTACGCCACCTCGTGACATCGCCACCTTGCGAGTTCGCTTCGCTCTCGGTGTCGCCGGTTCCTTCATCCCGAGCGCAGCGAGGGATCTCGGCACTGCGAGCAGCGGAGATTCCTCGCCCTTGGCTCGGAATGACGAGGGCTGAGGCATGCGCACGCCAAGCGGTTGGCACGCGTCCCGAGGACAAGTAATGGTCAATAGAATCGGCCGGGATCGGAGACGGACGTGGTGTGGCTTGCGCTTGTTCTGACCTTGCTCCTCGAGCAGTTGCGCGCGCTGCCCGCGCAACATCCGCTGGCGGGCACGGTCGAGGCGATCGCCGACGGGGCGGAACGCCATCTGAACGCCGGGCGCCGCCGCCATGGCATGTACGCATGGCTGCTGGTGGTCGGCGGTGCTGGGCTCGCGGTCGGTGTCGTCTACTGGATCGCTGCCTCGATCTCGTGGATCGTCGCGCTCGCTGTCAACGTCGGCGTGCTGTATCTGACGCTCGGCTTTCGCCAGTTCAGTCATCACTTCACCGAAATCCAGATCGCGCTCGACAACGGCGACCTGGCCACCGCACGCCGCGAGCTGACCGCGTGGAAGAGTCCGCACGAACCGGGCTACAACGCGGCCGACCTCGACGCCGCCGAAATCGTGCGGCAGTCGATCGAGTTCGGGCTGCTGCTTGCGCACCGCCACGTCTTCGGCGTGCTCGTGTGGTTCGTGCTGCTGCCGGGCCCCGTCGGCCCGGTCGTGTATCGACTCGCCGACTATCTCGCGCGCCGCTGGAACCGACCGCCGGCCGGCGCGCTGTCGCCCGACCGCTTCGGCAGCTTCGCACGCAGTGTTTTCGCGTGGATCGACTGGTTGCCGGCGCGCATCACGGCGCTCGGCTTCGCGATCGTCGGCGACTTCGAAGGCGCGATCTTCTGCTGGCGCCAGGTGGCGCGTGTGCCGTCGGCCGCGGGTGCGCCCGGACCCGACTCGCGCACGCTGATTCTCGGCGCCGCCAGTGGCGCGATCGGCACGCGCATCATGAGCGCGGCCGAAACCGCACGCCATCTCGACGAAGCAGGGCAGGACAGCGCGGGGCTGGTCGAGCCCGACCCGCGCACGCTGCGCTCGGTGGTCGGACTGGTCTGGCGCGCGCTCGCGCTGTGGCTGATTCTGCTGCTGCTGCTGACTCTGGCGGCGTGGCTGTTCTGAGCCGCGCGCGTCAGAGCGGTCGCGCGGCGCCGCACTTCCAGCAGGCGCCGAACTGCGGTTCGAGCAGCTCTGCGCACGAGGCGCAGCGCCACGGCGGTCCGACGACCTGGCGCGCGAGGTCCGCGAGCAACTCGCGCGCACGATATTCGTCCAGATCGTCGAGCAGCCAAAGCTGCGGGGCGCACTCCAGCCACGGGATGTCGCCGATGGCGCCCGCCAGCGCGGTGTTGCGTACCTCGCAGCGGATGCCGGCGGCGGCGAGCGCGTTGGCCAGATGCGCCGCCTGCAGCGCGTGATCGCAACGCACGAGCAGCTTCATCGCGTGACCTCGACCGCGAGCTGCCGATAGAACGCATAGCGCGCGGGGGCGATCGCGCCGGCGTCGACCGCCGCGCGCACCGCGCAGCCCGGCTCCTCGAGGTGGCGGCAGTCGCCGAAACGGCAGCGACCGAGGTGCGGCGCGAACTCGGGCAGGCAGGCGGCGAGCTGCGCGATCGACAGGTGCGCGAGTCCGAACGCCTGAAAGCCCGGCGTATCGACGATCGCGCCGTCTTCGCCGAAGGCGAACCAGCGAGACGCCGTCGTGGTCTGCTTGCCCTGGTTCAGCTTCACAGAGAATTCGCGCGTGCGCGCGTTCGCGTCGGGCACCAGCAGGTTGAGGATCGTCGACTTGCCCATCCCCGACTGGCCGATCAGCAGTGTCGCGCGATGCGCGAATTCGGCGCCAAGCCGCGCGCGCGCGTCCGCGGACTGCGCCTTGGCGGACACGGCGATCGTCCGTTCGCCGAGCGCGGCCAGTTCGTCGAGCGCGGCGCGCGCCGCGCCCGCGTCGGGCAGATCGGTCTTGTTCAGCACGACGAGCCGTCCGATGCCCGCAGCGCGCGCCGCGACCAGCGCGCGCCAGACGAAGTGCAGGTTGAAGGCAGGCTGCGGAGCGAACACGATCGCCACCTGATCGACGTTGGCGGCGAGCTCTTTCGTGCGCAGCGCGTCGGTGCGGAACAGAAGACTCGCACGCGGTTCGATCGACTCGATCGCCGCACTGTCCGCGCCGGCCGCCGTGCAACGCACCCGATCGCCGACGACCACGTCGCCGCGCTTGCCGCGCCGGATCGCGACCCAGGTGCGTCCCGCGGCATCCTGCACCAGAAAGCGGCGGCCGAACGCGGCTACGACGCGCGCTTCGAACGAGCCGGCGGCGGGCGCCGGACTCATCCGTTGCGCCGGCGCGCGCGTTGCGCGTAAGGCGCGTCGACCCTGACCGCGCCGATGAAGTCGTCCCCCGAGGTGGCCCGGATCGAGCCGGCGTTCGAACGCATTTCGCCGCGGTTCAACGATGCGAGCGGCGCCGGGTGCCGGTCTGTGCGGTCGATCGTCCCGGCGAGGGCATCCGCGAAGGCGATGGTCCGGTGATCGTCGTCGCTGCGGCAGGTCTGCATCATGCAGTCGCTGCCACGCCCCCGGCCTGCGAGCCGCGTCCGCACTTCGGCGGGTCCGCGCGCGCCGCTGCGCGCGAGCGGGCCGCAGCGACGCGCGGGCAGCTCCTTGCCGCCGCGCATGTTCAGGCCGCCGCCGTCGCGGGCACCGGCTGCGCGAGCAGTCGCTCGATGCGGATCGCCGCCGGCGGGTGCGAGTCGTAGAACGCCGAGTGCAGCGGATCGGGCGTCAGCGTCGCGGCGTTGTCCTGATACAGCTTCACCAGCGCGCTTGCCAGATCGCGCGGCGAGCTGTGGCGCGCCGCGAACGCATCGGCCTCGAACTCGTGCGCACGCGATAGCGCGGCCGCCAGCGGCGCCAGGACGAACGTGAACACCGGCGCGACCAGGATGAACAGCACCAGCGCCAGCCCGTCGTTGCGCGCGTCCAGCGCCGGCTGCACGCCGAGCCCCTGATAGAACCAGACCTGGCCGGCGAGCCAGCCGAGCAGCGCGAGGAACGCCAGGCTCGCCAGCGCCGACAGCACCAGCCGCTTGCGGATGTGCCGCAGCCGGAAGTGCCCGAGTTCGTGCGCCAGCACCGCCTCGATCTCCTGCGGCTGCAGACGTTCGATCAGCGTGTCGAAAAACACGATCCGCTTGTGGCGGCCCAGGCCGGTGAAGTACGCGTTGCCGTGGCTGGAGCGGCGTGAGCCGTCCATCACAAACACGCCCTTGCTCGAAAAACCCGTGCGCGCCAGCAGCCGCCCGATGCGATCGGCGAGTGCGGCATCCGCCAGCGGTTCGAACTTGTTGAAAAGCGGCGCGATCAGCGTCGGATACAGCACCAGCACCAGCGCGTTGAACGCGATCCACACGAACCAGGCGTACAGCCACCAGAGGTCGCCGGCGCGCTGCATCAGCCACAGCACGACCGCGAGCACCGGCAGCCCGAGCACGGCCGCCAGCAGCGCCGACTTGGCCAGATCGGCAAAGAAGGTGCGCAGCGTCGTGCGGTTGAAGCCGAACGCCTGCTCGATGCGAAACTGCCGGTACCAGCTGAACGGGATGTCGACCAGGCTGACCACGATCACGACGGCGGCGACCACGCCGACCTGCAACAGGAAGCCGCGCCCGAGCAGCGGCGCCAGCGCCTCGGCGATCGCCTGCAGGCCGCCGCCCAAAGTCAGCACGACGAGCAGCGCCGTGCCGACCGCCGTTTCGATCAGAGCGAAGCGCTGCTTGGCGATCGTGTAGGCGGCTGCCTTGCGATGCGCTTCGAGGCCGATGCGATCGGCGAACAGCGCGGGCACCGCGTCGGCGTGGGCGGCCACGTGGCGGATCTGGCGCGCGGCGAGCCAGTACTTCAAGCCCACCATCAGCAGCAGAAAGGCGACGAACAGCAGTGAAAACGCGAGGCTCATGAGATCCGGAACGGTGCGCGCGGCGGCTGCGCTGCGCGCGAAGCGCGTGCGACAATCGCGCGCCACGAACAGTCCGAAAAATTATGTCACAGGGCAACGACGCGACGGCGGCACGCGCTGCGCGCTACGACGAGAACAATCTGATCTGGATCGACATGGAGATGAGCGGTCTGAACCCCGATTCGGACCGCGTGCTCGAGGTCGCGGTCGTCGTCACCGACGCGCAGCTCGAACTGATTGCCGAAGGCCCCGTGCTCGCGGTGCATCAGCACGAGCGCGTGCTGGCGACGATGGACGCATGGAACACGTCGACCCACGCCCGCTCAGGGCTGACCGAGCGCGTGCGCGCCTCGACGCTTGATGAGGCCGCTGCCGAAGCCGTCGTGCTCGAGTTCCTGCGGCGCCACGTGCCCGAGGGCAAATCGCCGATGTGCGGCAATTCGATCTGTCAGGACCGCCGCTTCATGGCGCGCTGGATGCCGCGGCTGGAAGCCTACTTTCACTATCGCAATCTCGACGTCAGCACGCTGAAAGAACTGGCGCGGCGCTGGAAGCCGGACGCCTACCGCAGCTTCGAGAAGCAGAGCCGGCACGAAGCGCTCGCCGACATCTACGAGTCGATCGCCGAGCTGAAGCACTATCGCGCGCAGTTGCTCGCCGTCTGACGCGGCAGCGATGATCGAGCGCATCCTCGCCATCATCGTCCCGGTGTTCGGCGTCATCGCCGTCGGTTACGGCTACGCGCGCTGGCGCGGCGAACGCGTGCGCAGCGAGGCGGCGGCGCTGAATACGCTGAATCTCGGCATTCTCGGTCCGTTGCTGTGCTTCACGGCGCTCGCGGCGAAGGATTTCGCCATCGCCCAGCACGCGCGCCTGCTCGTCGGCGCGGCCATCGTGATCGCGGTCTCGGGTCTGGCCGCCTGGCCGATCGCCCGCCTGGCGGGGTTCGATGCGCGCACCTTCGTGCCGCCGATGATGTTCAACAACTGCGGCAACATGGGGCTGCCGCTGGCGGTGCTCGCCTTCGGCCCGGCCGCGCTGGGGCCGGCGGTTGCGCTGCTGGTGCTCAGCAACACGCTGCATTTTTCGCTCGGCATCCGCATCGTCGCGCACGGGCAAGTGCCGTGGAGCCGCTCGCTGCGGCTGCTGGCCAACCCGATGATGGTCGGCACGGCGATCGGGCTGGCGTTCGCGCTCGTGCGGCCGCCGTTTCCGCAGCCGCTGTTCGATGCGCTGAAGCTGCTCGGCGACGCGGCCATCCCGCTGATGCTGTTCGCGCTGGGAATCCGCATGGTCGACGTGACGGCGCGCGACTGGCGCATCGGCGCGGTCGGCGCGCTCGTCTGTCCCGTCGCCGGTCTCGCCGGCGCGTTCGTCGCGGATGCGCTGCTCGGGCTCGATGCGGCCGGACGCGGTCAGTTGTTCCTGTTCGCCGCGTTGCCGCCGGCGGTGCTGAACTTCATGCTCGCCGAGGTGTACGGGCAGGAGCCCGAGAAAGTCGCCTCGATCACGCTGATCGGCAACCTGGCGGCGGTCGTGTTCGTGCCCGCGGGGCTGGCGCTGGGACTTGTCGCTTGAGCTATTCGGGGATACCGGCCTTGCGCAGACCGGCGAACAGGTGCTGCTCGCGCTGCTGCGCCGCGCGCGGCGCCGGTTCGCCGGACAGCGCGCGCACCCAAGAGATCGAGAAGCGCGGTTCGCGCCGCAGCAGTTCGGCGCGCGCGGCCGCCGCGCGCGGCAGGTCGCCGGCCATCGCGTACGCGGCGGTCAGCAGCATGTAGTCGGGCCAGTCGGGCGCCGAGGTCGTCGCCCGCTGGCAGGCGTCGATGGCGTCGGCGTAGCGGCCCAGATAAAGCAGCGCGCGGCAGCGCATGTTCAGATGCACGCCGACCGCGTCGGACACCGGGTTCAAGCGGATCGCGCGATCGATCGAGACGAGCGCCTCTTCCGAGCGGCCCGCATGGATCAGCAGCAGCCCGCGCTGACCGTGCAGCTCGCTGTAATAGGGGTTCAACCGCAGGCCGCGCTCGGCCGCCTCGAAAGCGGCGTCGAACTTGTGCGCGTGCTGCAGCACCGCCGAGCGGATGCCCCAGGATTCGGCGTCGTTGGCGTCGAGCGCGACGGCGCGCGCCGACAGCTCTTCCGCGCGCTTCAGCAGCGCGGCGCGTTCGGTTTCGTCGTGGATGCGGTCGGCGAGCACCGCGTTCGCGTACGCGAGTCCCGCCAGCGCGGGCACGTGCTCGGCGTCGAGCTGCAACGCCCGCTCGTACAGCTGCGCGACTTCGCGCACCTGCTCGACCGTGTCCGTGTGCGGTAACCGCATGCGCGCCCGCAGCGCCAGCGCATAGGCGTCGGGTGCGCCGTCGTCCAGCCGCCTCAACTCGGCCGCGCGCACCTGCGTGCGCAGTGTGTCGGCAAGCCGCCCGATCAGCTCGAGCGGCACCGGCTCGTCGCCGCCGCGCCCGACGTCCAAAGACTCGCTCCACAGCTGCGCGCCGTTGTCGGTGCGCACCAGATGCGCCACCACGCGCACGCGTTCGCCCGCGGCAAGCACGCTGCCTTCGACCGCGTAGCGCACGGCGAGCGCCCGTCCGGCAGACGCCGCATCGACCTTGGCGCCGGCGTAGCGCGCGGCAGTCGTGCGCGCGATCACGTGCATGCCAGCCACTTGCGACAGCGCCGTCGTCAGCTCCACGGTCAGCCGATCGGCGATCGCGTCGCCGTCGGCTTGCTGCGACAGGTTGCCGAACGGCAGCACGACCAGCGACTGCGGTGGCGCCTCGACGCCCGGCACCATCCGCATCCACAACGGCACCGCCGCGGCAAGCGCTGCCGCAGTCAGCGCCGCCGCGGCGATCCAGCGCGGATGCCACCGTTTCAGGCGCGCGGCGGGCTTCGGATGACCTTCGAGCGCGACCGTGTAGACCTGGATCGGCTCGGAGATGTTTTTCACGCGGTGGCGCCCGGCGTCGTTGAGCGTGACCCCGACCACCTGCCGCACCTGTTCGCGTACCGCGCGCGACAACGCGATGCCGCCGGGCTCCGCCAGCGCTTCGAGCCGCGCCGCGAGGTTCACACCGTCGCCGGCGATGTCGGCGCCGTCGATGATGATGTCGCCGATGTTGATGCCGATGCGGAAGTCCACCCGCGAGTCGGGCGCGAGCCCGCGATTGCGCGCGGCCATCTCGCGCTGGATCTCGACGGCGCACGACAGCGCCTCCACCGCGCTGGCGAACTCCACCAGCATGCCGTCGCCGGCGGTGCGCACGATACGCCCGCCGCGCCGCTGGATCGCCGGGTCGGTGACGTGCGCGCGGATCTCGCGCATCCGCGCGTGCGTGCCTTCCTCGTCGCGCTCCATCATCCGGCTGTAGCCGGCGACGTCGGCGATCATCACCGCCGCGAGACGGCGCATCGGCTGTGCGCTCGCGGCGGGCGGAGGCGGCGCGGGTGCGGTACTCAAAGGTCGAACCGTAAGCGTCTGCGCGAGCGTAGCCTGGCGGCTGCTGGCTGGGTATCCCCCGCGGGAGCGCGGACTCGTGGGCAACGGCCGGCGGCCGCGGGCACGGCGCGGGCAGGCGTCAGCAGATCCCGCACGTCGCGCGCTTGCGTCTGGACGCGACAGTTCCGCGGACCCCCGCGCGTTTGGAGACGCTCGGGGCGAGCACACGCAGGTGCGTGACACGCGCGGGGCGGCTGGCAGCGGGTTGCGATCGTCCCCTGGACCCCTCTCGCTCATAGGCGCCCGGGGCAAGTTGCCTGCCGAGCAGACGCAGGTGCGCGCGGCGTTCTCAAGCATCGTTGCTCTGTCGCCGCCGATGCGACGCAGCGGCCGCTGCGATGTTCTCGCGCCCTCTTTAAGGCACGGCGTGATCGGCCGACTGCGCAGCCGCCTACGGGCTCAGAAGCTGCGAATCCTTCTGCTGCGCGGTCCGCTGGCGTCGTTGCGCGGCGCTCGGGCCTCGCCTATCCGCTTGATATGTCTCGGCCCTGCGAATGCGTGCGCCCAGCCGGCGGCCCGCTTGCGACGAAGTCCTCATAGCTTCTCAAGTTATAGCGTGGAGCCTTGCGCGCAGCGGAAGCCGGCCGCGCGGTCAAAACACGTTCATGCAGCCATGCGCTGGCGCGCGTGCCACAGGTCGTAGGCCGCCTGCCCGGCTAGCCAGCTCTCCGCGCTCGGTCCGCCGATGCCGGGATGGTCGCCCTTGTCGGCGAGCCAGCGCTCGAGCTTGATCGCGAGCTCCGGGCTGATCCCGGCGCGCTCGTTGAGCACGCGCGACAGCATCACGCGCGAGACGCCAAGTTGCGCTGCGGCCTCGGTCACCGTCAGCCCCAGCGCCGGCAGCACGTCCTCGCGCAACGTTGCGCCCGGATGCGGCGGGTCGTACATCGGTCCTGTACCGCGCTTCATCAGTGGTAGTCCTCCAGGTCGACATCGGCGGCGTCCTGACCTTCGAACCGGAACGTCAGCCGCCAGTTGCCGCTCACCCAGACTGCCCATCGGCCAGACTCGCGGCCCCTGAGCGGGTGCAGCTTCCATCCCGGCATGTTCATGTCGGCCGGACCGCTCGCGTCGTTCAACTGCCGCAACTGGCGTGCGATCCGAGGGGCGAACTCGGCGCGCAGGCCGGACAAGGATCCGTGGTGCCAGAACCGCGCAAGGCCTTTGTGCCGGAAGTTTAGGATCACGCGCCAGCGTAAACCGCAGCTTTACACTTGTCAACAAGATGGCCGAGCACTCCGTCAGGTTCGAGGTGCCGCAGCCGCTGCGGTAGCCTCACGCAGGTGCGACGAGCAAGTCGAGCCCTCGCGCTGCTGCGCAGGCCCGGGCCGATGTGCCGGCAGGGAAGCTGCAGGTACGTGTCGCGCGCGGGGCGGGTGGCAGCGAGTTGCGATCGTCCCCTGGACCCCCTCGCGCTCGTAGGTGCTCGGGGCGATTTGCCGGCCAAACGTACGCAGGTGCGTGTCGCGCGCGGGGCGGGTGGCAGCGAGTTGCGATCGTCCCCTGGACCCCCTCGCGCTCGTAGGTGCTCGGGGCGATTTGCCGGCCAAACGCACGCAGGTGCGTTTGGCTTTTCGGCAAATCGTCCCGCCGACAGGAATCGAACCTGTATCTGAGTCTTAGGAGGACCCCGTTCTATCCATTGAACTACGGCGAGTGCGCCGAGTATACGAGGCGCACCCGTCGAGCGTCGTGCGTGCTCAAGCGGCGGGCATGCAAGGGCAAGCCCCATGGCGGCGCGACTTAGCGCGAATCGGGAAGGGTTTATCCACACCTTCTGTGGATAAAATCCGCTCCCCGCTTCGTCCAGTCTGCCAAACCGCCGGATGACTTCATCGCGCGCCCGCTCGCCCCGTATCGCCGCCGAATACGCAGAGGCGTCGATCCGCGTTCTCAAGGGGCTCGAGCCCGTCAGGCAGCGCCCGGGCATGTACACGCGCACCGACAGCCCGCTGCACATCGTTCAGGAAGTCATCGACAACGCCTCCGACGAGATCCTCGCGGGTTTCGGCCGCCATATCGACGTGACCGTGCACGCCGACGGCAGCGTCAGCGTCGAGGACGACGGCCGCGGCATTCCGGTCGGCCTGCATCCCGAAGAAAAGCTGCCGGTCGTCGAGATCGTGTTCACCCGGCTGCATGCCGGCGGCAAGTTCGACAAACGGGCCGGCGGCGCCTATTCGTTCTCTGGCGGGCTGCACGGCGTGGGGGTGTCGGTGACGAACGCGTTGTCGTCGCGGCTCGACGTCACTGTCTGGCGCGACGGCAAGGTGCACACGATCAGTTTTGCCGACGGCGAGGTGCGCGAGAAACTCGCCTCGCGCCCGGCGCGGGCCGGCGAGAAAGCCAGCGGCACGCGCGTGCGCGTCTGGCCGAACCCCAGGTACTTCGACAGCGCGCAGATCCCGGTCGACGAACTCGAGCGTCTGTTGCGCAGCAAGGCGGTGCTGCTGCCGGGCACCGAGGTGAGCCTGACCGTCGAGCCGCCCGCCGGGCGCAGGGCCTCGCGCGGCGGCGAAGGTCCCGAGCGCAGCGAGGGCGTTGCCGACGACGAGCGGAAAGCCGGCCGCGTGCAGCGCTGGCGCTACGACGGCGGGCTGCAGGAATATCTGCTTGCCGCGATCGGCGGCGAACCGATCGTTCCGTTGTTCGAGTCCGAGGGCTACGCGCCCGCCGACGACGAGACCTTCGCCGAAGGCGAGGGTGCCCATTGGGTGCTGGCATGGACCGAAGAGGGTCCGCTCGCGCGCGAGTCGTACGTGAACCTGATCCCGACACCGGCGGGCGGCACGCACGAGGCGGGGCTGCGCGAGGGCGTGTTCAACGCGCTGCGCGCATTCATCGACGCGCATTCGCTGCTGCCCAAGGGCGTCAAGCTGCTGCCCGAAGACGCCTTCGCGCGCGCCAGCTTCGTGCTTGCGGCGAAGGTTCTGGATCCGCAGTTCCAGGGGCAGATCAAGGAGCGGTTGAACAGCCGCGACGCGGTCCGGTTGGTGGCCAGTTTCGTCAAGCCGCAGCTGGAGTTCTGGCTCAACCAGCACCCGGACTACGGACGCAAACTCGCCGATCTGGTGATTCGGCAGGCGCAGGCGCGTGCGCGTGCCGCGCAGAAGATCGAGAAGAAGAAGGGCTCGGCGGTCGCCGTGCTGCCGGGCAAGCTCACCGACTGCGAATCGACGGAGATCGCGCGCAACGAACTGTTTCTGGTCGAGGGCGATTCGGCCGGCGGCTCGGCCAAGATGGGGCGCGACAAGGAGTTCCAGGCGATCCTGCCGCTGCGCGGCAAGGTACTGAACACCTGGGAGGTGGAGCGCGACCGGCTGTTCGGCAACGCCGAGGTGCACGACATCGCGGTCGCCATCGGCGTCGACCCGCACGGACCGGACGACGAGCCCGATCTGTCCGGGCTGCGGTACGGGAAGATCTGCATCCTGGCCGACGCCGATGTGGACGGCGCCCATATCCAGGTGCTGCTGCTGACGCTGTTCTTTCGCCACTTTCCGAAGCTGATCGAACGCGGCCACGTGTACGTCGCGCGTCCGCCGCTGTACCGCGTCGACGTGCCCGCGCAGGGCAGACGGCCGGCGCGTCGGCTGTACTGCCTGGACGACGAGGAGCTGCACGCGACGCTCGACAAGCTCGTCGACGAAGGGGTGCGGCAGGGCAGTTGGAGCATCGCGCGCTTCAAGGGCCTGGGCGAGATGAGTGCGGAGCAGCTGTGGGAGACGACGATGAATCCGGATACGCGGCGTCTGCTGCCGGTGTCGCTCGGCGACATGGCATTCGATGCGACCGCCGCCGTGATGACCATGCTGATGGGGCGCGGCGAGGCTGCGCAGCGGCGCGTCTGGCTCGAAGAACACGGCAATGAGGTCGAAGCGGACGTGTAAGGCGCCGCTATTTCGCGTTTCGACGGCGCCGGCCGGACTAACATCGGTGCGACGCCGTGGATGCTTCGGTGCGCGTGCGCACCGAAGCGACCGCGCATAGGAGGCGGCCCGGCGCTTCGGGCCGACGCGAGGAGTTGACGATGGACACGCCGCCGGCCAGCGGCACCGGACCGAACGCAGCCGCCGCGGCGCCGGCGCGCGGCGTACCGGCGCCGTGGCACAGCGCGGCCGCGCGGCTTTCGCGTGGACAGAGAATCGGCATGGCGACGTTGGCCGCCGTGCTGATCCTGTCGTTGCTGCTCGAGCTGGCGCATTACGTGGCGCCGGAGTGGCTGGCTGCGGCGCTCGGCGTTCCGGTCGAGACCGCCGAGCGCTTCGCGCATGGCGCGCACGAGGCGATCCTCGTGCTGCTGTTCGCGGGTCTGCTCGCGTGGCTGGCCGTCGCGCTGACGGCGCTGCGACGCGCTCGTCGTCAGACGCAACGGGTCGACGCGGCGCTGTCGTCGATGGATATCGGCCTGGCCGTCTGGGACAACGAGGATCGCCTGGTCGACTGCAACGAGGCGTTTCGCGCGCTGTATCCCGAAATCCGCGACCACATCGTGCCCGGTGTGCCGTACGGGCGCCTGCTCGAGCTGTACTACCCGCTGGCGCCTGCCGAGGTCATCGACGGCCGTTCGCTCGAGCAGTTCGTGGCCGATGCGATGCGGCGGCGGCACGGCGGCCGCGCCACCGAGCTGGTGCGGCATCACAACGACCGCTGGCTGATGCTGACCGACGCCCGCAGCGCCGGCGGCGCGATCGTCAGTTTCCGTCTCGACATCACCGAACAGCGCCTGCTCGATCTGGAGTTGCGCAAGCGACGCAAGGTGCTGGACGACCTCGCGGAGCTGACCTACGACTGGTACTGGCGGCAGGACGCCGCCGGGCGCTTCGTCGAATTCTCGGTCGCGATGGAGCGTCATCTGCGTTATCCGCGCGAGGCGCTGATCGGGCGCACGCGCACCGAGCTGCCGGGCTTCCAGGCCGATCCGGGGGAGCTGGCCGCGTACCTGCAGTGCATCGAAGCGCGTCGGCCGTTTCCGTGGTTCCGCTTTCGCGCCACGCGCGGCGACGGCACGCCGATCTGGGTGGCGGTCACCGGCAAGCCGATCTTCGACGAAGGTGGCGCGTTCGCCGGTTACTACGGCGCCGGCCGCGACGTGACCGACAGCGAAGCGATCATCATCGCGCTGCGCGCGAGCGAAGAACGCTTCCGCGCGCTGACCAAGCTGGCCACCGAGTGGTACTGGGAGACCGACGACGAGCTGCGTTTTTCGCTGATCAAGGGGCCGCCGGAGCTGGCCGAGTCGTTGCAGGACGCGCTGCTGGGCAAGTCCGTCGACGAGCTCGCGCAGCAGCCGAACTTCGAGCTGGACTGGGCGACGCTGTCGCGTTGTTTCGAGCGACGCGAAGCCTTCCGGCGCGTGCCGTTCCGCCTGCGGCGCGACGCGCCCGGGTGGCCCGCCTACTTCGAGGTCTCGGCCGAACCGATGTTCGACGGCGAGACCTTTCTCGGCTTCCGCGGGCTGGTGTGGGACGTCACCGAACGCGAAGCGCTGATCGCACAACTGACCGACAGCGAGGCGCGCTTCCGCGCGCTGACCGAACTGTCGTCCGACTGGTTCTGGGAGATGGACGCGTCGCTGCGCTTCACGTCGATTCGGCGCGGCGCGCACGGCGCGTTCGATCTGGCCTACGACGAAGTCATCGGCAAGCGGCGCTGGGAACTGCCCGGCGAGCTGATCCAGCCCGCCACCTGGGACGAGCACCGCGCCACGCTCGATGCGCGCCGACCCTTCCGCGATCTGATGCTGCGGCACGTGAAGGCCGACGGCAGCGTCGTCTACCACATCAGCAGCGGTGATCCGATCTTCGACGACAAAGGCGAATTCCGCGGCTACCGCGGCGTCGGCAAGAACATCACCGAACAGGTGCGCGCGCAGGAGCGCATCGAGCGGCTCGCCACCGTCGATCCGCTGACGCAGTTGCCGAACCGCCAGACCTTCGACGAACGCGCCGGCCGCGTGCTTGCCAACGCGTACGCCGAAGGGCGCAAGTGCGCGCTGCTGTTCATCGATCTGGACAACTTCCGCCTGCTGAACAACGGCTACGGGCATCGCGTCGGCGACCAGATGCTGTCGATCGTTGCCGACCGCATGCGTTCGATCGTCGCCGAGCCGAATCTGCTCGGCCGCCGCGGCGGCGACGAGATGGTCGTGCTGCTGACCGACGTGCCGCGGCCGGAGATCGCGACCGAGTGCGCGCAGGCGCTGATCCGCGCGATCGCCGAGCCGGCGCGCGTACTCGGCATGGAGGTCAGCGTCACGCCTTCGGTCGGCATCGCGTTGTTCCCGCAGGACGGCGCCGACATCGACTCGTTGCTGAACGCCGCCGACGCCGCGATGTACCAGGCCAAGGACAGCGGGCGGCGCACGTATTCGTTCTTCACGCCGACCGTGGCGCGGCGCGTCGACCTGCGCCTGCGGCTCGAGCAGCGGCTGCGCAAGGCGGTCGAAGCGCGCGACTTCAAGCTCTTCTACCAGCCGCTGGTGTCGCTCGTCGACGGCAAGATGATCGGCGCCGAAGCGCTGATCCGCTGGAAAGACGCCGAACTCGGCGACATCTCGCCGGCCGAGTTCATCCCGATCGCCGAGGAAAGCGGGCTGATCATCGGGTTGGGCGACTGGGTGCTGCGCGAAGCGTCGCGCGCGCGCCAGGTATGGCGCCAGCTGGGACTCGACGTGCCGCCGCTGGCGATCAACATGTCGGGGGTGCAGTTGCGCCAGTTGGGCTGCGTCGAGGGGCTGCTGGAGACGCTCGCCGAGTTCGAAGTGGCGCCGAGCGAGGTCGAGGTCGAGGTGACCGAGACGGGGCTGCTCGACACTTCGGCGGTGGCGCGCGAGAACCTGATCCGGCTGCGCAACGCCGGCGTGAAGCTTGCGCTCGACGACTTCGGCGTCGGCTTCTCGTCGTTGTCGCACCTGCGCGACCTGCCGATTCATCGTCTGAAGATCGACCGCAGCTTCACGGTCGAGTGCATGCGCGACGCGCGCACGCTGACGATCGTCAAGGCGGTGATCGAGATGGCGCGCTCGCTCGGCATCAGCGTCACCGCCGAGGGCATCGAAACGCAGGCGCAGCAGACGTGGATGCAGCACCTGGGCTGCGATACCGCGCAGGGCTACCTGTTCGCGCGGCCGATGCCCGCCGAAGAGTTCCTCAAGATGTTCGTCGACCGGCGCGGTGTGGGCCGCGAGCGCTCGCTGATGCACTGAGGTGCCGGGGTAAAGATTCCGGCGCGAGCGGGCCGCGGGCGGGGCCCACGGAGCGACGGCCCGACGCATGTCGAAGGACACTGGTGTGAGCCGCGCAGCGCGCAATGTCGCCGGCGGGCCGCGCAGGAGAAGGATCCAGCCTTCCGACCGGCGCGCCGCCCCGGCGCGCGGCGCTGCCGGCGGTGGCACGCATGCTGCTTCGGCTCGTGTCGAATGAGCGTCCGCGTACTGGGTGCGGGTGCCGCCGCCGATGCATCGATTCCGCCTGCCGTTCGTCGCCGTCCTGGCCGCGCTGTTCGCCGCGGCCGGCTGCAGCCATCGGGCCGCGGTCCCGGGCGGCGCGGCGGCGCGCTACTGGCCCGCACTGCCCGAGCAGCCGCGGTTCGTGCACGAGGCCACCCTGCGCGACGCTGCCAGCGTGCGCGCCGAAGGCGACGCCGATGCGCTCAGGCGCATCGCCACCGGTGTTGCGACCGCGGTCGATGCGCCGCGCAAGCCGTTGGCGGTCGCCGCCGCGCGCGGACGCGTGTACGTGACCGATACCGAGGCGCGCCGCGTCTTCGTGTTCGATCTGCGGCGCCGGCGCACCTTTGCCTTCGGTGTGGGCTGCAAGGTGAACTGCGGCGCCCCGGCGGCATCGCGGTCGATGCCCGCGGCGACGTCTACGTGGTCGATACCGGTGCGCGCCGACTGCTCGTGTACGACGCCCTTGGGCTGCACAAGAGGACGATCGAAGGCGGCCGCGACTGGGTGCGGCCGACCGGCGTGGCGGTCGATGCCGGCGGCGCGGCGATCTACGTCGTCGACACCGGCGGCATCGACAGCGACGCGCATCGCGTGCACGCTTACGACGCCGACGGGCGCCGCCGCTTCGTGCTCCGGCGGCGCGGCGCCGCTGCGGGCGAGTTCAACCTAAGCACCGCAGTTGACGCGTCAAAGCCGGCGATTTTGTGAGCGCAGGTGCGGAGTTACC
>JBBIQI010000055.1:10705-17627 GCA_037442465.1 Burkholderiales bacterium | reverse complement strand
GCGAGGAATCTCACCCGCTCACCACGCCGAGATCCCTCGCTGCGCTCGGGATGACAACCTCGGCGCTGCCGACGGCACTGTCGGCGCCCCGGGTCGTCACGTCGGCGCATGTGTCGACGCCGGCGCGATATTGCGGGCTTGCGCCTTGCGCCAGCGCAAGCCAACCCGGGCGAGCGCGGCTTCACCCGCTGGGTGAGCGCAGTCCAAGCCGCAAACCCCAGTCGCCCAACGCACTTGCGCGAAAATGCATGTGTGGACTGCTGGATTTAGGCTGACATGTCTCGGCGCTGCGGCTGCGCACGGCCAGCCAACGGCCCGCTCGCGACGAAGTCGTCACGCGTTCTCAGCTCAGCATGTACGCGGCGGCCCCGGTGGCGATCAGCCGATCAGCGTCGTCGACCAGACGCATCTGCGTCGTGCCGACGCGACCGCCGAGGCGCAGCACCTCGGCGCTGGCCGTAAAGTGCCTGCCGATGCCCGGCCGCAGATAGTCGATGCGCAGGTCGATCGTTCCCAAGCGCGCGAACCGCTGCATCACCTGATCGCAGGTCTCCTCGGCGTGCTTCTCGCCGAGGGCGACCATGATCGCCAGCCCCGCCATCGCATCCAGCGTGGCCGAAATCACGCCGCCGTGCAGGCGGCCGTACAGGTAGTGGCCGACCAGTTCGGGGCGCATCGCAAACCGCAGTTGCGGCCCGCCGGGACCGAGGCGAAGCACCCTCAGTCCCAGCGTCCGGTTGAAACCGATGCGCTCCTCGAATAGCTCGGTCAGCGCCGCGTCGAGCTTGCGCTGTTCCGCGGCACTGCGGCGCGGCGGGAAGACTGCAGCGATCATGCGCAGCGACACTGGACAGCGCCCCAAGGCAGCGGCGTTCCGGCCGCGCCGCCGCTATGAGGGCTTGCGACTCGCGTGACCGATCTCGCCGATGATGCCGCGGCGGAAAGCGAGCACGCAGACGACGAAGATCGTACCCTGCACGACGGTCACCCACGCGCCGAGGTGCGCGAGGTAGTTCTGCATGGAGATGATCACGGCCGCACCGACGACGGGCCCGAAGATCGTACCGAGCCCCCCAACCAGCGTCATCAGCACGACTTCGCCGGACATGGTCCAGTGCACGTCTGTGAGCGAGGCGAGCTGGAAGACGATCGACTTGGTGCCGCCGGCCAGTCCCGCCAAAGCAGCCGACAGCACGAACGCGACCAGCTTGTAGCGGTCGGTGTCGTAGCCGAGCGAGATGGCGCGGCTTTCGTTTTCGCGGATCGCTTTCAGCACCTGGCCGAACGGCGAGTGCACGACGCGGTAGATCAGCAGGAAGCCGCCGATGAAGATCGCGAACACGAGCGCGTACATCGCCCAGACGTTGGTCAGGTCGATCAAACCGAACAGCTTGCCGCGCGGCACCGCTTGAATGCCGTCCTCGCCGCCGGTGAACGGCGCCTGCAGGTAGAAGAAGAACACCATCTGCGCCAGCGCCAGCGTAATCATCGCGAAGTAGATGCCCTGGCGGCGGATCGCCAGCGACCCGGCCACCCAACCGAGCGCGGTCGAGCAGGCGACGGCGAACAGGATCGCCAGCTCCGGCGTGAAGCCCCAGACCTTGGCCGCGTGCGCCGACGCGTAGCCGGCGGTGCCGAAGAACATCGCGTGGCCGAACGACAGCAGCCCGACGTAACCGATCAGCAGATTGAACGCACAGGCGAACAGCGCAAAGCACATCACTTTCATCATGAACACCGGGTACACGACCAGCGGCGCCAGGATGAAGATCGCGGCCATCGCCACGAACGCGAGCCGTTGATGCTTGAGGTCGGTCGCGACCTGCGCGGTCGCCGGTGTTTGCGGGACGGCAACCATCGGGCGGCTCACTTCTGGGTGCCAAACAGACCGGCCGGCCGCAGCAGCAGGACGATCGCCATGATGATGAAGATCACGGTGTTCGACGCCTCCGGGTAGAAGACCTTGGTCAGCCCCTCGATCAGCCCCAGTCCGAATCCGGTGACGATCGACCCCATGATCGAGCCCATGCCGCCGATCACCACGACCGCAAAAACGACGATGATCAGATCGGCGCCCATTTGCGGGCTGACCTGGTAGATCGGCGCCGCCATCACGCCGGCGAGCGCGGCCAGCGCCACGCCGAAGCCGTAGGTGGCCGTGACCATGCGCGGCACGTTGATGCCGAACGCCTGCACCAGTTGCGGGTTTTCGGTGGCGGCGCGCAGATAAGAGCCCAGTTTGGTGCGCTCGATCACGAACCAGGTCGCCAGGCAGACCACGAGCGAGGCGACGATCACCCAGGCGCGATAGTTGGGCAGGAACATGAAGCCGAGGTTCTGCCCGCCGGTCAATTGCTCCGGGATCCGGTACGGCAGCCCCGACGAGCCGTACTCGTTGCGGAAGATGCCCTGGATGATCAGCGCCAGGCCAAAAGTCAGCAGCAGCCCGTACAGGTGGTCGAGCTTGTACAAGCGCGCCAGCATCGTACGCTCGATGATCACGCCGGTGGCGCCGACCACCAGCGGGGCGATGGCGAGCGACCACCAGTAGCCGATGCCGGCCTTTTCCAGCAGCAGGTAAGCGCAAAAGGCGCCCAGCATGTACTGGGCGCCGTGCGTGAAGTTGATGATGTTCAGCAGCCCGAAGATCACCGCCAGCCCGAGCGACAGCAGCGCGTAGAAGGACCCGTTGATCAGGCCGATCAACAACTGCCCGAACAGGGCCTGCGTCGGGATGCCGAAGATTTCCATACGGGATGGAGCGTCGGTGTTGTAACCGGGCGAGCCGGTTACAACACCGACAACATCGCGGTCTCGCTACTTGACCAAGGGACAACCGCCTTCGGCCAGCGGCCGGAACGCCTGCTCGGCCGGAATGGTGGCGCGGATCTTGTACAGATCCCACGGGCCCTTCGACTCGGCCGGTTTTTTCACCTCGACCAGGTACGCCGGATGGATCTTGCGGCCGTCGGCCCGGATCGAGCCCTTGCCGAACAGCGGGTCGTCGGTCGGCATCTTCTTCATCTGCGCGATGACCTTGGTGCCGTCGTCGGTCTTGATCGCCTCGACCGCCTTCAGGTAGTGCAGCACCGCCGAGTAAACGCCGGCGTGGATCATCGTCGGGTAGTTGTTGCGCGGGGCGCGCTCCGAGAAGCGCTTGGCAAACGCACGCGTAGCGTCATTCAGGTCCCAGTAGAACGTCTCGGTGAAGATCAGCCCTTGGGCGGTCTGCAGTCCCAGCGCCTTGACGTCGGTCAGGAACACCAGCAGGCCGGCCAGGTTCTGGCCGCCCTTGACGATGCCGAACTCGGCCGCCTGCTTGATCGAGTTGATCGTGTCGCCGCCGGCGTTGGCCAGGCCGATGATCTTCGCTTTCGAGGTCTGCGCCTGCAACAGGAACGAGGAGAAGTCCTGCGTGTTCAGCGGGTGGCGCACCTTGCCCAGCACCTTGCCGCCGCTTTTCAGCACCACCGCCTCGGTGTCGCGCTCCAGCGCATGGCCGAATGCGTAGTCGGACGTCAGGAAGAACCAGGTGTCGCCGCCCGTCTTGACGATCGCGTTGCCGGTGCCGTTGGCCAGCATCCAGGTGTCATAGGTCCAATGGATCGTGTTCGGCGAACACGCCTTGCCGGTCAGATCCGACGTCGCCGCGCCGGACACGAGGAGCGCCTTGCCTTTCTCGCGCGTGATCTGGTTCACCGCCAGCGCCACCGACGAGGTCGGCACGTCGACGATCACGTCCACCTTGTCGGTGTCGTACCAGGTGCGCGCGATCGTCGAGCCGACGTCGGGCTTGTTCTGGTGGTCGGCCGAGACGATCTCGACCTTCATGCCTTTCTTCGCCGCGCCGAAGTCCTCGACCGCCAGCTGGGCGGCCACGACCGAGCCTTGCCCCGTGAGGTCGGCATACAGGCTCGACATGTCGTTGAGCACGCCGATCTTGATCACGCCGTCGGAAATCTGCGCTGCGGCCGTTGCCGCGCCGAGCGCCAACGCTGCACCCACCAGGACTGCACTCAATATGCGTTTCATCACTGCCTCCTTCTCGTTGGCCTCTCGAACCAAAAAGCTGCGCGCCCTTCAGACGCCCAGATATTCGTGCAACATGCTTTGTTTGCGCTCCAATTCGCCGGCGGTAAAACTCTCGGCGATGCGGCCGTGCTCCATTACGTAGAAGCGGTCGGCCAGCGGCGCGGCGAAGCGGAAGTTCTGCTCGACCATCACGATCGTGTAACCCTTCTCGCGCAACATGCGGATCGTGCGCGCCAGCGCCTGCACGATGACCGGCGCCAGCCCCTCCGAGATCTCGTCCAGCAGCAGCAGCTTGGCCCCGGTGCGCAGGATACGCGCGACCGCGAGCATCTGCTGCTCGCCGCCCGACAGCCGCGAGCCGGGGCTGGCGCGTCGTTCCTGCAGGTTCGGAAACATCGCGTAGATCTCTTTCAGCGTCAGGCCGCCGCTGGCCACCGGCGGCGGCAGCAGCAGGTTTTCCTCGCATGTCAGGCTGGCGAAGATGCCGCGCTCCTCCGGGCAATAGCCGATGCCGAGCCGCGCGATCGCGTGCGGCGGCATGTGGATCGTCTCCACGCCGTTGACCATGATCGAGCCGCTGCGGCGGCCGACCAGTCCCAGGATGGCCTTCAGCGTCGTCGTGCGCCCGGCGCCGTTGCGGCCGAGCAGCGTCACCACCTCGCCGCGATGGACCGTCATGTCCACCCCGTGCAGGATGTGGCTCTCGCCGTAGAAGGCGTGCACGTCGGTCAGCCGCAGAAATTCGACGCCCTTATCCATGTGCGCCCTGCAGTTCGGCTTCCGGGCTGCCCATGTACGCCTCCAGCACCTGCGGGTTTCTGGAAACGTCCGCGTACGGTCCTTCGGCGATGACCTGGCCCCGCGACAGCACCGTGATCGTGTCGGCGATCGATTCGACGACCTTCATGTTGTGCTCGACCATCAGAACCGTGCGGTTGGCCGACACCTTCTTGATCAGTTGCGTGACCCGCTCGACGTCTTCGTGGCCCATGCCCTGCGTCGGCTCGTCCAGCAGCATCAGCTCCGGCTCCATCGCCAGCGTGGTGGCGATTTCCAACGCCCGCTTGCGGCCGTACGGCAGCTCGACCGTCAGGTAGCCGGCGAACTCGCGCAGGCCGACCACGTCGAGCAACGCCAGCGCCTTGTCGTTCAGCACGTCGAGCGTGCGCTCCGACTTCCAGAAGTGAAACGACGTTCCCAGGCGGCGTTGCAGCCCGATGCGCACGTTTTCCAGCACGGTCAAGTGCGGAAACGTGGCCGAGATCTGAAACGAGCGGATGATGCCGCGGCGGGCGATCTGCGCCGGCTTCTCCAGCGTGATGTCCTGGCCGTTGAACAGGATCTCGCCGCGCGTCGGGATCAGAAACTTGGTCAGCAGGTTAAAGCAGGTCGTCTTGCCGGCGCCATTAGGCCCGATCAGCGCGTGAATGGTTCCGCGCGCGACCCTCAGGTTGACGTCGCTCACCGCGACGAAACCTTTGAACTCCTTCGTCAGGCTGCGCGTCTCGAGGATGATGCCGCCGTGGTGGCTCACGCGCACCCCCTGCCGCCGAACGAACCGTGCGCGCGCGCGGCCGGCGCTGCCCGGGCAACGCGCCGCAACCGCGCCTGCGTGAATCGTCTTGCCGACACCACGTGCTGTCTCCTCGTCGCCGGCGACACGAGCCGCTTCGCCGGCACCGGGCCTGTCGTTGTTGTACGCCCGGCGGCGCGAATTTAACCCAGGTCGGTCGCCTTGTCCCATCCGGGTCGGTCCGGTATGTTGCTCGCCCGCCATCGCTTCGGCAGACGAAATGAACCCGGTGCGCAACGGCTTGCTGTCGCGCTTGCTCGACCTGCCCGCACTGCTGCGCCACTTGGGCACGCGCCGCGCCGGGCGCTCCGTGCACGACCCCGCGCAGAACCTCGAGCTCGCGTTGTACGGAGCGATCTTCGGCAACGACTTCCTGCACTACGGCTACTTCCCGCAGCCGCCGGCAAACGCCGAGTCGATCAGCTTCGCGGACCTGCAGCGTGCGATGGACGACTATGCAACGCTGCTGGTCCAACGTGTGCGTCCGAGCGAGCGCGTGCTCGACGTGGGCTGCGGCACGGGCGGGCTGCTCGCGCGGCTCGACGCCGCCGGCGCGCAGCCAGTCGGCGTGACGCCGAATACCGCGCACGCCGCACACATCCGCGGCCGCTGGCCGCAAGTTCCGCTGATCGAAGCGCCATTCGAAGAGATCGACCCGAAGCGCGTCGCCTTCAAGTTCGACGCAGTCGTCAACGCGGAGTCTTTCCAGTACATCGACCTGGATGCCGGCATAAGCAACGTCGTTGCATTGCTGGCGCCGCGCGGGCGCTGGATCGTCATCGATCATCGACTACTTTCGCCTGCGCGCCGACGCGAGAAACAAGTCCGGCCACCTGCTCGCCGATTTCGAGGCCGCGCTCATGCGCCACGGACTGACGGTCGCCGAGCGCATCGACGTGACCGAAAACGTGCTGCCCACCCTCGCGTAAGCCAAGCTGCTCGCGACCAGGTTCGCGCTGCCGCTGGCGCGCTTCGCGTCCGAGAAGTTCTTCCTGCGCCGGCCGCTCGCCGCCTACCTGTTCCAGCCGACGGTGCGCGTCAAGCTCGACGCGGTCAAGCTCGATACGCGCGACCCCGACGTATTCCGGCGCGACAAGCGCTATCTGCTGTTCACGCTCGAACCGCGTGATTGAGCGTTCGGTAGGTTGTCTACGTGGTGAACGCGCAATGGCCGTCTGCCCCGCCCCTCGCCCGCAAGCGGGCGAGGGGCGCGATCGGCGGCAAATGGTCTGCTAACCACTTGCCGAAAGATCGTCACGCGCCGAGCCGCTGCGCGAGCCGCTGACGCGTCGCTTCGAGCTGCTCTGGCAGACGGTC
>JBBIQI010000055.1:0-10605 GCA_037442465.1 Burkholderiales bacterium | reverse complement strand
CGAGCCGCTGCGCGAGCCGCTGACGCGTCGCTTCGAGCTGCTCTGGCAGACGGTCGCGCAACTTGTCGAAAAGCTCCGAATGCGAGTGCAGCTCGTCGCGCCAGGCCTGCGCGTCGATCGACGTGATGCGAGCGTACGCGGCCGACGAAAACGCCAACCCGTCCCAGTGCAGGTCTTCGTAGCGCGGCGAGATGCCGAACACGTGCTCGGCGCCCTGCGCGCGGCCTTCGATGCGGCGGACCATCCATTCGAGCACGCGCATGTTCTCGCCGAAGCCCGGCCAGACGAACTTGCCGTTCTCGTCGGTGCGGAACCAGTTGACACAGAAGATCTTCGGCAGCTTGGCGCCCTCGGACTGCAGTCGCGCGCCCAAGTCGAGCCAGTGGCGGAAGTAGTCACCCATGTGGTAACCGCAGAACGGCAGCATCGCGAACGGGTCGCGCCGCAGAACGCCCTGCGCGCCAGCGGCCGCCGCCGTGGTCTCCGAACCCATCGTCGCCGCCATGTAGACGCCTTCCGTCCAGTCGCGCGCCTCGGTCACCAGCGGTACTGTCGTCGAGCGCCGCCCACCGAAGACGAAAGCGTCGATGGGCACGCCCTCGGGGTTCTCCCAATCCTCGTCGATCGACGGACACTGGTTCGCCATCACGGTGAAGCGCGCGTTCGGATGCGCCGCCTTGCGCCCGCAATCGGGCGTCCAGTCCTTGCCTTGCCAGTCCGTCAGGTGCGCAGGCGCCGGCCCCATGCCCTCCCACCAGACGTCGCCGTCGTCGGTCAGCGCGACGTTGGTGAAGATGACGTTGGAGTGCAGCATCGCCATCGCGTTGCGGTTGGTCTTCTCGCTGGTGCCGGGTGCGACGCCAAAGCAGCCGTACTCCGGATTGATCGCGTACAGCCGTCCGTCGGCGTGCGGCTTGATCCACGCGATGTCCTCGCCGATCGTCGTCACCTTCCAGCCGTCGAAGCCGGCCGGCGGTATCAGCATCGCGAAGTTGGTCTTGCCGCAAGCGGACGGAAACGCCGCGGCGACGTGATACTTGCGGCCCTCGGGCGAGGTGACCGCCAGGATCAGCATGTGCTCGGCGAGCCAGCCCTCGTCGCGCCCCATGCACGAGGCGATGCGCAGCGCGAAACACTTCTTGCCGAGCAGCGCGTTGCCGCCGTAGCCCGATCCGTAACTCCAGATCTCGCGCGTCTCGGGAAACTGCACGATGTACTTGGTCGCGTTGCACGGCCACGGCACATCCTTTTCGCCGGGTGCCAGCGGCTTGCCAACCGAATGCACGCACGGGACGAACGCGCCGTCTTCGCCGAGCACGTCGAGGGCCGCGCGGCCCATGCGCGTCATCATCCGCATGTTGGCCACGACGTACGGGCTGTCGGAAATCTCCACGCCGATCTGCGCGATGTGCGAGCCGAGCGGCCCCATCGAAAACGGGACCACGTACATCGTGCGGCCGCGCATGCAGCCGGCGAACAGCCCGTTCAGGGTCCGGCGCATTTCCGCCGGCGCGATCCAGTTGTTGGTCGGCCCGGCGTCGGCCCGATCCTCGGTGCAGATGAACGTGCGGTCCTCGACCCGCGCGACGTCGCTCGGGTCGGACCACGCCAGATACGAATTCGGCCGCTTGTCCGGATTCAGCCGGCGCAGAGTGCCCGCGCGCACCATCTCGTCGCACAGGCGGTCGTATTCCTCGGCCGACCCGTCGGCCCAGACGATGCGATCCGGTTGGGTCAGCCGGGCGATCTCGGCGACCCAGGCGATCAGCTTGCGGTGTTTGACCCAGGCGGGGGCGTTGATGCTCGGACTGGACGGCACTGCGCTCATCGATCGGTCTCCTTCCGCGGAACCGCAGCGGGCGCCGCTGGAGCTAGGTTCAGGTGCGACCCGGCTTGTGGCCGGCACGCGGCCGTTTTCTCGGAGGGACCCCGATCGGGCCTTGGGACCGCGCGGAAAGGCGCGCAGTTTACCGCGCGAGCATCGCGCGGACCGTCCGCGGGCGCGGCCGCGGACGGACGGCGCGCCGACGCCGACCGCAGTGCGCCGTCTTGCGTGCAAGAGGCGCGCGCGGCAGAGTTCGCCGATGCGCATCGCCATCCTCGACGACTACCAGGACGTCGTCCGCCACCTCGACTGCTTCCGCAAGCTCGCCGGCCACGAGGTCAGGGTGTTCAACCACCCCGCGCGCGGGACGGGGCAGCTGGCGGCAAGGCTGCATGGTTACGACGCGATCGTTCTGATCCGCGAGCGCACGCGCATCGACGACGCTCTGCTGGCGCGACTGCCCGCGCTGAAGCTGATCAGCCAGACCGGCAAGGTTGGGGCGCACCTGGACGTTGCCGCCTGCGCGCGACGCGGCATCGCCGTGGCCGAGTCCAGCGGCTATGCGCCGGCGACGGCCGAGTTCGCCTGGCTGCTCGTGCTCGCAGCCCTGCGCCGGCTGCCGGCGTACATGGCGAACCTGTACGCGGGGCGCTGGCAGCAGAGCGTGCCGGCGACGGCGGCGAATCCGCTCGCCGGCCTGGGCGAGTCTTTGCGCGGCAAGACGCTGGGCGTCTGGGGCTACGGCCGGATCGGCAGACTCGTCGCCGGTTACGGGCGCGCTTTCGGCATGCGCGTGGCCGTGCACGGCCGCGCTCCATCGCTTGCGCAAGCGGCCGCCGACGGCTTCGAAGCGATTGCCGCGAAGAACGCTTTTTTCGCCGGCGTGGACGTACTGAGCCTGCACCTTCGGCTGGTCGATGGCACGCGCGGTTGCGTCACCCGCGCCGATCTCGCACGCATGAAGCCGACGGCGCTGCTGGTGAACACGAGCCGCGCCGAGCTGATCGAGCCGGGCGCGCTCGCCGACGCGTTGCGCGCCGGCCGCCCGGGGCTGGCGGCGGTCGACGTCTTCGAGCGCGAACCGATTGGCGCCGACGAACCCCTGCTCGCGTTACCGAATGCGGTGTGCACGCCGCATCTCGGTTTCACCGAAAGGCAGTCGTACGAGACGCTGCTCGGCGGCGCCTTCGACAACGTCGTCGCGTTTGCCGCCGGCCAGCCGGTCAACCTGGTCGCGGCGTGAACGAGGACCGAAACAAAGCCGGTCCGCGGACCGGCCTGAGGAAACCTTGCAGCGCGCTCAGCCGATCGGCACGATCTCGACGGCCTGTGGGCCCTTCTGGCCCTGCTGCACCTGGTACTCGACGCGCTGGTTTTCCTTCAGCGTGCGAAACCCCTTGGCCTTGATGCCGCTGTAGTGGGCGAACAGATCCGCGCCGCCGTCGTCCGGTTTGATGAACCCGAAGCCCTTGGTTTCGTTGAACCACTTCACGGTGCCTGTCGGCATGTCTTACTCACTCGAAAAAACGCGGGATGCGCCCGCGGCGCGCAAGCGACTCGTCGTATGTGGAAATTGCTGCGACAGGAACTGCCGGACGGAACCGAAGGGGGGAGTGGCTGGCGGCGGCGCCGGAGACGGCATACCGCGCGTGGGACGGACCGGGCGAGCACTGATTACGAAGTAAAACCACAGCGCAGAATCGACTGCGCCGTCAACGTACACCACGGCCCGCAAAAAAGCCAGTGGCGGTTGCGGCCGGTCCGCCGCGCGCAAATGGGATGGGGCGCCGCTCGACAGGCGCGCTGCGGCGGGGTTCGCCGGCGAACTTGCCGCGCCGGCAAGGCCGCCCGGCCACGGGCGGCTCTAGCCCGGATACTTCACGAGGTCGCCCCCGAATGCGTGAACTGCCCGGCTCCGACACCAGCACCTGCAGCGGGTAGGCCGGGATCCTGTTTGGGATCGTCGGGGCTACGCAGGTTTGCGCGGCGGCTGCGCGGTCATCTTGCGCTCAACTCCTCGCAAAGGCCGGCGGGCCTTTGCTGCGGCCGTCTCGCGCAACCTGTCGCGCGCATCCGCGCACCCAACTCCGGCGTCCGTCGTGAAATATCCGGGCTAGCGCACGCGCATGCGGTGCGCACGGCGAACGACGCGGAACATGCCGCCGATCAGCAGCACGAGCACGGCCAGGCGCACGCCGTGAAAGGCCGCGACGATCGGCGCGCCGAGCGCGAGCACTTTCGCGGTGATCGCCATCTCGCCGATGCCGCCCGGCGTCGTTGCCAGGATCGCGGTGGCGACCGGCAGCCCGGCGTATGCCGCGAGCCACCACCCGTAAAGCGCCGCAACGCCCAGCAGTCCGAGCGTGATCAGCGCGACCGCCATCAGATAGCGCGGCGCCGCGCGGAAGAATTCGGGCGAAAAGCGCGCGCCGAGCGCGACGCCGATCAGAAGCTGTCCTCCGTCGACCACCGCGCGCGGCAGCGACGAAAACGTGTGGCCGCCTGCCGTCAGCGCACCGGCGACCAGCAACGGGCCGATCATCCATACGTTCGGCATGTGCAACCGCGTCAGCGCAATGGCGCCGCCACCGGTGACGGCCGCGAGCACGACGAAGCCGATCGGGTCGAAATCCTGCGCCGCCGACCGGTACGGATCGGTCCCCTGCACCCCCGCCCATTGCATTGCGAACGGAACGATCAGCGCCACCAGCATGATGCGCAGGCTGTGCGCCGCGGCCACGCGGTCGACGCGCCCGCCGTAGCGCTCGGCCTGTGCCGCCATTTCGCTCGCGCCGCCGATCGCCATCGCGAAAAAGCTGGTCGTGCCGCTTTCGCCGGTGACTCGCTTCAGCACCCACGCGGCGGCGAGGCCGAGCGCGAGCATCGCGAGCGTCGTCAGCCCGACCCAGGGGGCCAGTTGCAGCAGCGCACGCACGACTTCCGGCGTGAAGTAAAGGCCGAGCGCGGTGCCGATGATCCACTGCCCGCCGTCGCGCGCGTGCGGCAGGCTCGGCAGATGCGCGCCGAGCATGTTCGCCGCGGCCACCGCGGCGAGCGGCCCCGTGAACCATGGCAGCGGAAGTTGCAGCGATACTGCGGCCGCCGCGCCAACCAACGCCGCCGTAAGCGTTTTGGCGTAAACGAGCAGGCGACCCGGCGCGCTCAACGATCGACGGCCGCCGCTGCCGACACGGTCGCGGCGGCCGCGCGGCTCGCCTGGGCGGCGAATTCGCGCACCGCGCGGTCGTAGCGCTCGCCGCCGACGCCGATGACGCCGCGATGGCTCGCCCCTTCGATCTTGACGACGCGCTTGTATTCCGCCGACACGCCGACCGCGGCCGCGTACAGGCGATCGGCCATCGCGTGCGGCACCACGCCGTCGGCGGTGCCGTGAAGGAACAACAGCGGCTCGTTCACCCGCGCGATGCGCGCGGCCGAATCGAAGTCCTGCGTCACCAGCAGGCGGACGAACGGCAGCCAGCCCCACTTGGTCGTGCGCACCAGGTCCGGAATGCTGGTGAACGAAGACTCGATCACGACGCCGGCGATCTCGTCCTCATGCGCGGCCAGCTCGATCGCCAGCGCCCCGCCCAGGCTGTAGCCGTAGACGAAACGCTTGGCCGGATCGGGCTCGCGCCGCTTCAGTTCCGCGAACGCGCGCCGCGTGTCCTCGATCGCGCTCGCCTCGCTCGGCAGGATCGGTGTGGAGCGACCGAAGCCGCGATAGTCGATCGCCAGCACGTTGAAACCGAGCGACCGCCAGTGCTCGATGCGAGCGGCGCTGCCGTTGAGGTTGCGGCGCGCGCCGTGCAGGAACAGCACGGTCGGCGCGTCCGCGGCGTCGGCGCGCAGGTACCACGCGTGCACCGTGTCGCCGTTGGCGAGCGGCAGGTCGTACGCCTCGACGCCGGCGGGCGCAGCGATGCCGACGAAACGTTCCGAGGAGGTGTGCTGGAAGATCGCCTTGCGCTGCCAGCCGTCGAGCGACGCGCAGCCGGTCGCGCCGACTGCGGAGAGCGTCGTGACGATGATTAGGCGCGCGATGAGCCTCATGCGGAACTGCGACAACGCCGGCCACGGGCTGGCGGATGAGTTGGAGCGGATTCTAGCGGCGGGCTTCTGCGCGCGAAGCCAAAGAATCCGCGCCGTGCGCGCCGACCAAGCGGTTCAACCGTGCGTCGGCGCGGACAAACGGCGCTCGCGCCACTCACGCCATACCTTGACGAGCCACGGAACCAGCACCAGCGCCGCGGTCAGCGCCAGCAGCGTCGCGGCGATCGGATGCGTGAAGAAGACGGACGGATCGCCCTGGCTGATCGCCAGCGCCCGCCGGAACTGCGCTTCTGCAAGCGGCCCGAGGATCAGCCCGATCACGGCCGGTGCGACCGGAAAGCCCCAGCGGCGCATCACAAAGCCGAGCAGGCCGAACACGTACAACGTGGCCAGATCGACCACCGACTGGTGCAGGCTGAACGCCCCGAGCGTGGCGAACACCAGGATGCCGCCGTACAGCAGCGGCTTCGGGATCGTCAGAACTCGGACCCACAGCCCGATCAGCGGCAAGTTCAGCACCAGCAACAGCACGTTGCCGACGTACAGACTGGCGATCAGCCCCCAGACCAGCGCGCCCTGCGTCTCGAACAGCAGCGGCCCGGGCTGGATGCCGTAGTTCTGGAACGCCGCTAGCAGGATGGCCGCGGTCGCCGAGGTCGGAATGCCGAGTGTCAGCAGCGGCACCAGCACGCCGGTGGCCGCCGCGTTGTTCGCCGCTTCGGGACCGGCCACGCCTTCGATCGCACCCTGGCCGAACTCCTCCGGATGCTTGCTGAGCTTCTTTTCGGTCGCGTAAGACAGGAACGTCGGGATCTCGGCGCCGCCGGCCGGGATCGTGCCGAACGGAAAACCGATCGCGGTCGCACGCAGCCACGCCGGCCACGAGCGCTTCCAGTCGGCGCGCGACATCCAAAGCGAGCCCGACATGTTCTCCATCTCTTCGCGGACCCGACTCTGATAGGCGGCCACGTACAGCGCCTCGCCGACCGCGAACAAGCCGACCGCGAGCACGACGACATCGATGCCGTCGAGCAGCTCGGGCACGCCAAAAGCAAACCGCATCTGGCCGGTCTGCTCGTCGATGCCGACCAGCCCGAGCAGCAACCCGACGAAAAGCGCCGTCAGCCCGCGCACGGTCGACGCACCCAGCACGGCGGCGACGGTGACGAACGCGAACACCATCAACGCGAAGTATTCGGCAGGCCCGAACTTCAGCGCGATCTCCACCACCAGCGGCGCCAGCAGCGTCAGCAGCACCGTGGCGATCGAGCCGGCGACGAACGAACCGATCGCCGCAGTCGCCAGCGCGGGGCCCGCGCGACCGCGCTTGGCCATGCGGTTGCCCTCGAGCGCGGTAGCGATCGACGCCGATTCGCCCGGCGTGTTCAGCAGGATCGTGGTCGTGGAGCCGCCGTACATCGCGCCGTAGTAGATGCCGGCGAACATGATCAGCGCGCCGGTCGGATCGAGCTTGACCGTCAGCGGCAGCAGCATCGCGACGGTCAATGCCGGGCCCACGCCGGGCAATACGCCGACTGCGGTGCCGAGCGTGACGCCGACAAGCCCCCACAGCAGGTTGATCGGTGCCAGTGCGACACCGAAACCCGCGAGCAGCGCGCTGAAGGTCTCGCTCATGTGCCGGCGGCGCCGAGCAGCGGCTTGAGCCAGCCGGCCGGCAGGTTGACGTTCAGGAAGTACACGAAAAACGCGAACACCCCGAGTCCGAGCGCGACGCCGGCCGCGAGATCGCGCAGCCAGCGCGCGCTGCCGAAGCCGCGCGCCACGCAGACGAACAGCACGCCCGCCGCCAGCACGAAGCCGGCCGTGTTGATCAGCGCCATCTGCGCGAGCAGCCCTGCGCTGACCCACGCGAAAGCGCGCGGCAGGAACGGGTGCTCGCCGCGCTCGGCCGCGTCGTCGGGCACCGGCGCGCGCCAGCCACCGGTAAGGCGCTCGACGAGCAGCCAGATCCCGAGCAGGATCAGCCCGCCGGCGACCAGCTTCGGCACGAAGTTCGGGCCGATGCGCGCGTAGCCGCCGGCTTCCGGCAGGCGCCAGGCGACGACCGCCGCGGCGATGCCGAGAGCCAGCACGCCGAGCGACAGCGCGAGCTCGGCGCGCGCCCCGCGACGGGCGGATGGCATCGCGCTACTTCTTCAGTCCGAGCGAGCCGATGATCGCGCCGATGCGCTTGACGTCGTCGTCGAGGAACTTCTTGAAGTCGTCGCCGGCCAGGAACCACGCGTCCCAACCGAGTCTGGCGAGCGTGTCCTTCCATGCCGCCGATTCGGTGGCGGCCTTGACCGCCGCGATCAGCGCATCGCGCTGCGTCGCCGCGATCCCCGGCGCCGCGAAGATGCCGCGCCAGTTGCCGAGCACGACGTCGATTCCCTGCTCCTTCAGCGTCGGGATACCCTCGAGCCGCTCCGGTGAAGACACCGCCAGCGCGCGCATGCGGCCGGCCTTGATCTGCTCGGCAAATTCGCCGAGCCCCGAGACGCCGGCCGCGACGTGGCCGCCGACGATCGCCGCGACGGCCTCGCCGCCGCCCTTGAACGGCACGTAGTTGATCTTGGCCGGATCGACGCCGACCGCCCGGGCGATCATGCCGACCAGGATGTGGTCGGTGCCGCCGGCCGAGCCCCCGCCCCACGCGACCTTGCCGGGATCGGCCTTGAACGCCCTGACCAGGTCGGCCATCGACTTGTGCGGTGAGCTTGCGGGAACGACGATCACCTCGTATTCGCTGGTCAGGCGCGCGATCGGCGTGACCATCGACAGATCGACCGGCGACTTGTTCAGGATGATGCCGCCGACCATCACCATGCCGCCGATCATCACCGCGTGCGGATCGCCCCTGGCGCCGTTGACAAACTGCGCAAGCCCGATCGTGCCGGCGGCGCCGCCCTTGTTCTCGAACTGCACCGATTGCACGACTTTCGCGGCCTGCATCGCCGCGGCCAGATTGCGTCCGGTCTGATCCCAGCCGCCCCCGGGATTGGCCGGGATCATCATCTTCAGCGTGCCAAGCGACTGTGCGTGCGCGGCACGGAGCAAAGGCAATTGCAGCGCGCCCGCCGCGCTCAGCGCGGCGAGCGAAAACTCACGGCGTTTCATGCTTGTCTCCTCGGGAAGCGTTGTGTTTGCCGTTGGACCCGGGCGACAAGCATACCCGCGGCTGCGCGCCGCGCGTACGCGCGGCCCCTAGCCGCCGATGTGCAGCTGGTAAGTCGCGCCGTTGGAGAACGTGCAGCGGCCGGTGCCCTGCGCGTTGGTGTTCATCGTGTACTGGCAGTTCGCATAGCTGCCGCGTGCGCCGTACGCGTTGGCTATCCCCTGGCGACTCGTCGCGCCACCGCTGCGCGTGGCCTCGCCCGACATCGTTTCGCCGGCGACGTTCAGCGTAAACGTGCCCTTGCCGTTCAGGTTGTTCACGACAGTGCCGCTGACCATGCCGGTCGCCGCGGCCAGCTCGTTGGTCGGATACAGCCGCACTGGTAGCGTCAGACTCGTCGGCGCCGCCGGCACCGCCACCGCGGGATACGCGGCGACCGGCCCCTGATAGACGCTGCCATCGGGATTGACGGGAACGACCACGCAGCCGGCGACAGCGGCCGCCAAAAGCGCAACGCCTGCGCGCAGTGCGGTCGACGCGATTGACGTATTCATCGTTTCCTCCTGAGGCCCGGGCACATGCCCGTGCGATGGATGCTGCGCGCGCCATTCCGGCGCTTCAATCGGCGAACGCGCCGTCACGCATGGCGCGACGCGCGGTAGCGCGCATCGATACCGGCCGCCTGCGCGCTGGAGTCGGCTGCGTTGCGCGGCGAAAAATCGCCGCAACTGGACTCCGCACACCCCCCGCGGGTGCTCATCACGATGATCGCGCTGGCCTTCTTCGCTTCGATCGCGCTGCTGTTCGCCGCGCTGCTCGCCTACGAAACGCCGCGCGGCGCGCAGCCGCACGGCCTCTGGCGCTGGCTCACCCATGGCAATTGGCCGGCCAAGGTCGGTGCCGGACTGCTGATCCTCGGCGTCGGCGCGCTGCTGCGTTATGCGCTGTTGAACCTGCAGGTCGCGCCGGCCGCGAAGCTCGCGAGCGGGCTCGTCGCCGCATTCGCGCTCGGCGGCGCGTCTTTCGCGCTGCGCGCGCCGGCGCAGCGTGCGCTGCATCTGGCGCTGGCCGGCTCGGCGTTCGCCACGCTGTATCTGACCGCGTACAGCGCCTATGCGCTGTTCGGCTACGCCGAGAGCATGCACGCGCTCGCGGCGATGGCGATGGTTTCGCTCGCCGCCGGTCTGTTGGCGATGCAGGCCAACGCGCTGTCGGTCGCGGTGCTCGCGCTGGCCGGTGCGTTTGTCGCGCCCGCGTTCGCGTTCGGCGCGCCGCCGCCGGCGGTGGTCTACGGCTACTACCTCGCCGCGTCGGCGTTCGCGTTGCTGCTGGTGCGTGTGCGCGGCTGGCGCGCGCTGATCCATCTGAGCTTTTTCTTCACGCTCGCCGGCGGCCTGTTCTTCGGCTGGACGCGCGCGTACTACCAGCCCGCGCATTACGCGACGATGCAGCCGCTGCTGCTGGCGCTGGTCGCGCTGCACGTGGCGATGCCGCTCGCCGAGTCGCGCGCGCTCGCCGCGCGCTGGCAGGTGCGCGCCGACCTCGTCTATCGCGCGCTGCTGCCGCTGGTCGCCGCCGCGTCGACGCTGGCGATCGCGAAGGTCGGGATGCC
>JBBIQI010000054.1:0-17687 GCA_037442465.1 Burkholderiales bacterium | reverse complement strand
GCGCGATATTGCGGGCTTGCGCCCTGCGCCAGCGCAAGCCAACCCGGGCGAGCGCGGCTTCACCCGCTGGGTGAGCGCAGTCCAAGCCGTAAACCCCGGTCGCCCAACGCACTTGCGCGAGACTGCATGTGTGGACTGCCGGATTTAGGTTCACAGCTTCTGAGCACTACGAATCCTCGCGACACATGCCACGCGCGCGCCGTCCGCATCGCTCACCGGCCATCATCCCGCGCCGCGCTTTGCTCGTCATCGTGTGTCGCACTTCCCTTGTCAATCCGTGCGGCACTTTCTTCGTCATCCCGAGCCGAAGGCGAGGGATCTCTCCCGCGCACAACGCGGAGATTCCCCGCGCTACTCGGGGTGACGGAACCGGTGCCCGCGCCGGCGAAACGAACTTGCAAGGAGACGGTGTCACGAGATTGAATTAACGTGGCAGGCGCAGCGCAACTCGCGCGATGATCGTTCCCGTACCGCGGCCGCGCGCGCGAAAGCGTGGGCCAGGCACATCGCTTTGGAAACGCTCGCGGCGGGGTTTGGCCGCGCGTGCCTTGCGGTCGCCAAGACCCGGAGTCCGAGCATGATCTACCTGCCCAAGCACTTCACCGTCACCGACCGCGCGGTGCTGCGCGAAGTCATGGAAAAGCACCCGTTCGCCACACTCGCGTCGGCGGGCGAAGGCGAACCGCAGTTCACGCATCTGCCGCTGGTCGTGCGCGAAGGCGGCGAAGCGCTGACGCTGCTCGGTCACATCGCACGCGCCAATCCGCACGGCGCGCGGCTGCGCGAAGGCGATGCGGTGGTCGCGATCTTCCAAGGGCCGAACGGCTACGTGTCGCCGCGCTGGTACACGACGCGCGAGGCGGTGCCCACCTGGAACTACGTCGTCGTGCATGCGCACGGGCGGCTCGCGCGCGTCGAGGACAGCGCGGGCAAGGAGCGCATTCTGAAGGCGTTGATCGACGTGCACGATCCCGCCTACCGCGCGCAATGGGACGTCGAGCTGAGCGAAGATTTTCGCGAGAAGATGAAAGGCGCGATCGTCGGCCTGCAGATCGCCGTGGAACGCCTCGAGGGCAAGTTCAAGCTCAGCCAGAACCGGTCCATGCAGGACCGCGCGAACGTGCTCGCGGCGATGGGCAGCGGCGGCGAGGGCGAACGCGCGCTGGCCGCGTGGATGCGCAGGCTCGGGATCGCGGGCGACGGCGCCTGACGCAGGCCGCGGCCGCTTACGCGGCCTCGCCGAGATAGGCCTCGCGCACTTTCGGGTCGTGCAGCATCGACTTGGCGTCGCCGGCCAGCGTGATCAGACCGGAGTCCATCACGTAGGCGCGGTGCGCGGCCTCGAGCGCCAGCCTCGCGTTCTGCTCGACCAGCAGGATCGGGATCTTCTGCGCCGACACCGTACGCACGACCTCGAAGATCTTCTCGACCATGATCGGCGACAACCCCATCGACGGTTCGTCCATCAGCAGA
This sequence comes from Burkholderiales bacterium, assembly GCA_037442465.1. Taxonomy (GTDB): domain Bacteria; phylum Pseudomonadota; class Gammaproteobacteria; order Burkholderiales; family Burkholderiaceae_F; genus DSNY01. Next base: position 16,214 of record JBBIQI010000054.1, on the reverse strand, counting down.
AGCTTGGGCCGGCTCATCAGCGCGCGCGCCATCGCGAGCATCTGCTGCTCGCCGCCCGACAGCGTGCCGGCGAGCTGTTTGGCGCGCTCCTTCAGCCGCGGGAAGATCTCGAACATTCGCTCCAGGTCGGACTTGATGCCGGCGTCGTCATTGCGCGAGAACGCGCCCATCAGCAGGTTCTCGGTCACCGTCATCCGCGCGAACACGCCGCGGCCCTCGGGCACCATCGCCAACCCCGCCTGCAGGAGCTGGTACGACGCCATGCCGTGCGTCGAGCGACCCATGTACTCGATCGCGCCGCTCCAGGCCTGCGTGCCGGTGATCGCCTTCAGCGTCGTCGTCTTGCCGGCACCGTTGGCGCCGATCAGCGTGACGAGTTCGCCCGCGCGGATCTCCAGATCGACGCCCTTGACGGCTTGAATTCCGCCGTAGGCGACCTTCAGTCCCGCGACGCGGAGGACGACCTCACTCATTCTCGACTCTCTCTTGCGCGCTCTCTCCCCGGGAGGGGGCGGAGGCGGGGTTGCGTGACGCAACGCGTCGCGCCGCCGGAGCCGCGAGCGCATGCAGGCGCGAGCGTGGGCGAAACGGGGAGGGGCAGGCCGAACCTGCGCCCGGGCGGGCGGAGCGCGCAGCGCTCTGACCGCCAAAGGCGGCCTTCAGTCCCGCGACGCGAAGGACGATCTCGCTCACGCGACCTCCTTGGTGGCCACGCTCTTGTGCGCGCCGCCCAGATAGGCCTCGATCACCGCTGGATTGCGCTGCACGTCGGCCGGCGTTCCTTCGGCGATCATCTTGCCGTAGTCGAGCACGGTCACGCGGTCGCACAGCCCCATCACGAGCTTTACGTCGTGCTCGATCAGCAGGATCGTCACGCCGTCCTTGCAGATGTTCTCGAGCAGCGCACGCAGCGCCATCTTCTCGGTGGCGTTCATGCCCGCAGCCGGCTCGTCGAGCGCGAGCAGCTTGGGGTCGGTGGCGAGCGCACGCGCGATCTCGAGCCGGCGCTGGTCGCCGTAGGCGAGCGTGCGTGCCTGGTAGTCGGCGTACTTGGCGATGCCGACGTACTCGAGCAGCTCGAGCGAACGGCGCCGGATCGCCGCTTCCTCCTCGCGCGTGCGCTTCGTCCGCAGTACCGCACCGAGCGCGGTCGCCTTCGTTCGCACGTGGCGGCCGACCATCACGTTCTCCAGCGCGGTCATTTCGGGAAACAGGCGGATGTTCTGGAATGTGCGCGCGATGCCGGCCTCGGCAACCTTGTGCGGTTCGGTCGGCGAGTACGGCTTGCAGTCGAGCTCGAAGGTGCCCGAGTCGGGCTGGTACAGACCCGTGATGACGTTGAAGAAGGTCGTCTTGCCGGCGCCGTTCGGGCCGATCAGCCCGTAGATCTGCCCGCGCTCGATCGCGAGCCCCACGTCCGAAAGCGCCTGCAGACCGCCGAAGCGCTTGTTCACACCGCTGACCTTGAGGATCGGGTGGCTCATCGCTGCCTCACGCGGCCTGCGCCTTGGCGCCGGCGCGACCGGGCCGGGCGGTCGGGTTCAATCCGTGTTCGGGCGCCGGCCACAGGCCCTTCGGCCGGTACAGCATAATGATCACCATCGCCAACCCGTACAGCAGCATGCGCAGCACCTCGGCGTCGATCAGCACCTTGCCGAAGAGCTGCTGCTGCACCGGCACGACCGTGTGGCGCAGCACCTCGGGGAAAATCGCCAGCAGCAGCGCGCCCAGCACCACACCCGGGATGTGGCCGAGGCCGCCGAGCACGACCATCGCCAGCACGATGATCGACTCCATCAGCGAAAACGACTCCGGCGACACGAACCCTTGGAACGCCGCGAACATGGCACCCGCCACGCCGCCGAAGGTCGCGCCCAGCGCGAACGCGAGCAGCTTGACGTTGCGCACGTTGATGCCCATCGCTTTGGCCGCGATGTCGTCCTCGCGGATCGCCATCCAGGCGCGGCCCAGCCGCGAGTCCTGCAGCCGGATGCAGACGATGATCGTGACGATCGCGAGCAACAGGAACAGGTAGTAGTAGAGATAAACCGACGGCAGCTCGATGCCGAATAGGTTCTGCGGGCGCCCGAAGTTCACGCCGACGATGCGCACCGGATCGATCAGCGTGATGCCCTGCGGACCGTTGGTGAAGTTCAGCGGCGCGTTCAGGTTGTTCAGGAAGATGCGGATGATCTCGCCGAAACCCAGGGTGACGATCGCGAGGTAGTCGCCCCGCAGCTTGAGCACCGGCGCGCCCAGGATCACGCCGAAAAACGCCGCCAGCGCCGCCCCGAGCGGAATCACCATCCAGATCGAGCTGTGGAATCCCTGCGGGAACATCGCCGCCAGCGCGGGGAAGTTGCTGGTCAGGTGCGGCGAGGCGAGCAGCGCGTACATGTAAGCGCCGACCGCGTAGAAGGCGATGTAGCCCAGGTCGAGCAGCCCAGCGAAGCCGACGACGATGTTCAGCCCAAGCGCGAGCATCACGTACAGCAGCGCAAACGCAAGGGCGCGCACGCCGGCGTTGGCGAGCGGCGTCTGCGCGACCAGGAAAGGCAGGACGATCAGCACGGCGCCGACGACGAAAGTCGCCGCGACCGCGGCGGCGGCGTTGTTGCGCAGGTTCGGAAAAAGCAGCGTCATGGCCCGCTCCTACGCGCGGTCGGCGACGCGCTCGCCGAGCAGCCCCGACGGCCGCAGGATCAGCACCGCGCACAGCACGATGAAGGCAAACACGTCCTGGTAGTGCGAGCCGAGCACGCCGCCGGTCAACTGGCCGATGTAGCCGGCGCCGAGTGCTTCGATCAGGCCCAGCAGCAACCCGCCGACCATCGCGCCGGGGATGTTGCCGATGCCGCCGAGCACCGCCGCGGTGAACGCCTTCAGCCCGGGCAGGAAGCCCATGTAGAAGTGCGCGACCGTGTAGGTCGCCGCCAGCATCACGCCGGCCACGGCGGCCAGCCCCGCGCCGATCGCGAACGTCACCGCGATCACGTAATTCGGGTTGACCCCCATCAGCCCCGCCACGCGCGGATTCTCCGCGGTCGCGCGCATCGCGCGGCCGAGCTTGCTGCGGTTCACCAGCAGCATCAGCGCGGCCATGATCAACGCGGACAGCACGATGACGAGCAGCTTCGTGACCGTGACGGTCGCGCCGAGGAAGTGGATCGGATCCGATGGCAGCAGTTGCGGAAAGGTCATGTAGTTGCGGCCCCAGACGATCATCGCCAGCGTCTGCAGCACGATCGAAACGCCGATCGCGGTGATCAGCGGCGCCAGCCGCGGCGCGTTGCGCAGCGGCCGATAGGCGACCCGCTCGATGATCAGGCTCGTGACGACGCAGGTCGGGATGGCAACGGCCACGCCGGCGACCAGCAGCAGCCAGCCAGGCAGGTCGGGGAAGTGCGCTTGCAGCATAAGAATTGCGCTCAACGCGGTCAGTGCGCCGACCATCAGCACGTCGCCGTGCGCGAAGTTGATCAGGTTCAGGATGCCGTAGACCATCGTGTAGCCGAGCGCGATCAGCGAATACAGGCTGCCGAGCACCAGGCCGTTGAGGATCTGCTGGATGAAAGTTTCCATCGTTCTGTCTCCGGCGCGCCGTGGCGCGCCCGCATCCTACCGCGCGACTGCGGCCGCCGCGCGCCGCCCCTCTCAAAAAAAACGGCACCCGCAGGTGCCGTTTGGTTCCGGCCGCGCGCCTCAGCGCGAGGTCGAGATGTAGTTGAGTTTGCCGTCCTTGACGTTGAACATCGAGATGGCGCCGTTTTTGATGTCGCCCTTCTCGTCGAACGTGATCTGGCCGGTGACGCCCGTGTAGTTGGTCGCCGGCATCGCGGCCACGATCGCGGCCTTGTCGACCTTGCCGGCGCGCTTGATCGCGTCGGCGATCACGTACGCGGCGTCGTAGCTGTACGGCGCGTAGATCTGCACGTCCTGGTTGAACTTGGCCTTGTACTTGGCCTTGAACTCCTCGCCCTTGGCCAGTTTCTCGACCGCCTCGCCGGCCATCGAGCAGGTCAGGATGTCGGCGGCATCGCCGGCGAGTTTGATGAACTCGGGTGAGCACACGCCGTCGCCGGCCAGCAGCTTGCTCTTGATGCCGAGTTGCTTCATCTGCTTGGCCATCGGACCCGCGGTGGCGTCCATGCCGCCGTACATCACGACGTCGGGTTTCGCCGCGCGGATCTTGGTCAGGATCGCGTTGAAATCGGTCGTCTTGTCGGTCGCAAACTCGCGCGCGACGACTTTCAGACCTTTTTCCTTCGCGACCTTCTCGACCACGTCGGCCAGTCCCTGGCCGTAGGCGGTGCGGTCGTCGACGATCGCGATCGTCTTGGCCTTCATCTCGGTCGCAGCGTAGTTAGCGAGCACCGAGCCCTGCTGGTTGTCGTTGGCGACGACGCGGAACGCGGTCTTGAAACCCTGCTCCGTGTACTTCGGGTTGGTCGCCGAAGGCGAAACCTGCACGACGTTGGCGTCGGCGTAGATCTTCGAAGCGGGGATCGTCGTGCCCGAGTTCAGGTGGCCGACCACCGCCACGACGCCGGCGTCGACCAGCTTCTGCGCGGCGAGCGTGCCTTCTTTCGGGTCGGCCTTGTCGTCCTCGGCGAGCAGCTCGAGCTTGTACTTCTTGCCGCCGACTTCGAGTCCGCCAGCGGCGTTGATTTCGTCGACCGCCAGGCGGGCGCCGTTTTCGTTGTCCTTGCCCAGATGCGCAATGCCGCCCGTCAGCGGCGCAACATGGCCGATCTTGATGACTTCGGCCGGGGCTGCGGCCGGCGCCTTGGCGGCCTCCGCCTTGGCCGGCTCTTCCTTCTTGCCGCAGGCGGCAACCGCGACCGCGGCCGCCACGGCCAGCGGAGCGATCTTCAACAGATGGTTCATGAACCTTTCTCCTTGAGGTGTTTCGTTCGACTTCGAAACCGTTGTACTTTCGCCCGGAACACCGATGACCCGTCCCGGTTCGAAAACAACGCATTGTACTAGCGCGCACTTCCGCCGCAAGGAACTCGCGCAGCGTCGATGTTGCGGCGTGTTGCGCGTCCGCATCCCGCACTCGCGGGGTTACATTTGCACGTGCTCATCGCGGTTGCACGCCGGCCGGACGCCGCGCCCCTGGCGCGCGTCACTCTACGCCGCGAGCTCGGACACCCTCCGCTGCGGCATCCCTCGCGATGCTGGGGCTGTAAACCGCGCGCTCGTCGGCGACAGGCGAGTGGTCCGGATGACGCTGTCGTGAAAATGGGCAATGCAGATCGAAAGACTTGGCCCGGCGGGCAACGGGTTCGGCGATATGCGGGTTCTGGTTCTCGGCGGCGGCATCATCGGCACTAGCAGCGCGTGGTTTCTGCGCGCGGCTGGGCACGAGGTGACGGTCGTCGAACGTGCGCCCGGCGTGGCCCGCGAGACCAGCTTCGCCAACGGCGGGCAGATTTCCGTCAGTCATTCGGAACCGTGGGCCAATCCGGGCGCACCGCTGAAGTTGCTGAAGTGGCTGGGCCGCGCGGATGCGCCGCTGCTTTTCAAGCCGCGCGCGGAACTGCACCAGTGGCGCTGGGCATTGGCGTTCCTGCGCGAGTGTCTGCCGGAACGCACCGCGCGCAACATTCGTCACAACGTCCGGCTTGCGCTGTACAGCCGCGCGCAATTACAGGTACTGCGGCGCGAGCTCGCGCTGCAGTACGACCAGCTGACGCGGGGGATTCTGCACTTTTACACGAGCGCGGCCGAGTACAAGGCGTCATTGGCGCCGGCGGCGCTGATGCGCACACTCGGCTGCGAGCGACGCTCGATCGACGCCGAAGAAGCCGTTCGGATCGAACCGGCACTGGCGCCGCTGCGCGATCGCATCGTCGGCGCCGACTATTGCGCCGAGGACGAATCGGGTGATGCGGCGCGGTTCACCGAGGGGCTGGCGCGGGCGGCGCAAGACCGCGGCGTGCAGTTCGCGTTCGACACGCAGGTCACGCGGCTCGTCGTGGAGGGCGCTCGCGCGACCGCGGTCGAGGTCGTGGCGCCGGAGGGGGATTTCCGGCGCCTTACGGCCGACGCGATCGTCGTGGCGTGCGGGGTTCACTCGCGCGCGCTGCTGGCGCCGCTCGGCGTGCGGTTACCGCTGTACGCCGGCAAGGGGTACTCGGCGACTTACGAGGTGATCGACGGCGCGCGGGCGCCGTCGGTGAGCCTGACCGACGACGAATACAAGCTCGTGTTTTCCCGGCTCGGCACACGCCTGCGGGTCGCCGGCACCGCGGAAATCGGCAGTCACGATCGCATCCTGAACGAGCAACGCTGCGCGGCGATCACTCGGCGCACACAGTCGCTGTTTCCCGGTGCGTGTGACTACGCGCGGCCAAAGTACTGGGCTGGATTGCGGCCGGTAACCCCGTCGGGCGTGCCGCTGATCGGGGCCACGCCGATCGCCGGCCTGTACGTCAATACCGGACACGGCACGCTCGGCTGGACGATGGGGGTGGGCTCGGGAAAGCTGCTCGCCGACCTCGTCGACAGTCGCGCGACCGACATCGAACCGACGCCGCTGCCGTGGAAATGAGACGGGGCGCCGAAGCGCCCCGTGAATCGGTCGCGGTGCTCGTCGCGCCGCGTGTCGATCAGGCTACTTGATCGTCAGAACCCACTTGGCCAGCGTCTGCGCCTCGGCTTCGCTGACCTGCGGATTGGCGGGCATCGGCACCTGCCCCCACACACCGACGCCGCCTTCGCGGATCTTCTTGGCGAGTTTGGCGGCGGCATCCTTGTCCTTGGCGTACTTGGCGGCGACGTCCTTGTAGGCCGGTCCGACGAGTTTCTTGTCGGTGGTGTGACAGGCGAGGCAGTTCTTGGCCTTGGCCAGGTCCGCATTGGCGAACGCGGCGCCGCTCACGAGACTCAGGCCGATAGCGGTTGCGAGAAGGGCTTTTTTCATCGGGCGCTCCATCAGGACGGGGATCGGGGCACGGGTAGAAACCTACCGGGCTCGCGATTGTAACGGCTCAGTCCCGCCGCGGTTGACGCCTTGATGTTCCGTGGTGCCCTTCGCCGTCGCCAATCGCCGGCAGCCGGCCGCGGCGGAGTGAGGGCTAATATTCATTGCATTGGACCCTGAGGGCACGTTGCGGGAACCTCGATATGTGGCTTCTCTGGCTGGGCGTGGCGTTGTTGGCGCTGAAGCTGCTTGGCATCTCGGTGTTTGCCGATCTGTCGTGGTGGTGGGTGTCGCTGCCTTTCGTGCTCGCGTTGATCTGGTTCGAACTGTTCGAAAAGCGCCTGGGACTCGACAAAAAAAAGGCCTTCGACGAGCTCGAGCGCGCCAAACAGGAGCGCATCAAGAAGGCGCTGGAGCGCGACAAGCGCGGGCGGCGTTGATGCCGCGCGCCGCGCATCACTCGAACAACTTTTCGTCGGTGATCGCGCCGCGGCTCGCGGTCGAAGCCAGCTTCGCGAACTTGGCCAGCACGCCGCGCGTATAGCGCGGTGGCGGCTGCTTCCAGGCGGCGCGGCGGCGCGCCAGCTCGGCGTCCGACACGTTCAGCTGCAGCAGCAGCTTGTGGGCGTCGATCGTGATCGAGTCGCCCTCTTCGATCAGCGCGATCGCGCCGCCGACGAAAGCCTCGGGCGCCACGTGGCCGACCACCATGCCCCAGGTGCCGCCGGAGAAACGGCCGTCGGTAATCAACCCCACGCTCTCGCCCAATCCCTTGCCGATGATCGCCGACGTCGGCGACAACATCTCGCGCATGCCGGGCCCGCCTTTCGGCCCCTCGTAGCGGATGACGACGATGTCGCCGGGCTTGATGCGGTCGGCCAGGATCGCTTCCATCGCCGCGTCTTCCGAGTCGAAAACCCGCGCCGGGCCGGTGATCGCCGGGTTTTTCAGTCCGGTGATCTTGGCCACGCAGCCCTCGGGGGCTAGATTGCCCTTCAGGATCGCCAGATGCCCGTGCGGATACAGCGGCTTGTCGAACGGCCGGATCACGTCCTGATCCGGGCGCGGATGCGCCGGCACGTCGGCCAGCATGTCCGCCATCGTACGGCCGGTGATCGTCATGCAGTCGCCGTGCAGCAGGCCATTTTCGAGCAGGATCTTCAGCACTTGCGGGATGCCGCCCGCGCGGTGAAGATCCGTGGCGACGTACCGCCCCGACGGTTTCAGATCGCACAGCACCGGCACGCGGCGACGGACGCGCTCGAAGTCGTCGATCGTCCACTCGATGCCCGCGGCGTGCGCGATCGCGAGGTAGTGCAGCACCGCGTTGGTCGAGCCGCCGACCGCCATGATCAGGCTCACGGCGTTCTCGATCGACTTGCGGGTGATGATGTCGCGCGGCTTCAGGCCCTTCTTGATCGCTTCGACCAGCACGCGCGCCGCCTCGACCGTGGAATCCACTTTCTCCTGGTCCGGGTTGGCCTGCGTCGACGAATAAAGCAGCGACATGCCGAGCGCCTCGAACGACGAACTCATCGTGTTCGCGGTGTACATGCCGCCGCACGAGCCCGACCCCGGGATGCAGCGCCGCTCGATTTCCTTGAAATCGGTTTCGGACAGACGGCCCGCGGTGAACTCGCCCACCGCCTCGAAGGCGGAAACGATGGTCAGGTCCTTGCCCTTGTAGTGGCCGGGCTTGACGGTGCCGCCGTATACATACACGGCGGGCACGTTGCAGCGGGCGATCGCCATCATGCCGCCCGGCATGTTCTTGTCGCAGCCGCCGATCACGAGCACGCCGTCCATCCACTGCCCGTTGACGCAGGTCTCGATGCAATCGGCGATCACTTCGCGCGACACCAGCGAATACTTCATGCCCTCGGTGCCCATGCCGATGCCGTCGGAAATCGTCGGCACGCCGAACACCTGCGCATTGGCGCCGCAGCGGACGATTTCTTCGATCGCCGCGTCGGCCAGCTTCTGCAGCCCCGAGTTGCACGGCGTGATCGTCGAGTGACCGTTGGCCACGCCGACCATCGGCTTGTCGAAGTCTTCGTCCTTGTAGCCCATCGCGTAGTACATCGCGCGGTTGGCCGAGCGGGCTACGCCCTGCGTGACGTTTCTGCTGCGTTCGTTGTACGGCATGTCGAGGGGATCGGGAATTGCGGGGTTTACGATCGGGCGGTGTGCGCCTTGACGCGGGGTCGGAGCGCTTTGCCTGCGGCGCGTCGTGCGTGCCGGCATTTTATGCTTGCGGCCCGCCCCGTGCTCGCTGGCGGGCCCGCGCGTGTCGCACGCGCCGAATCCTTCATCCTCGATCCTCGATCCCGATGCCCCTCGTCCACCCCCAGTTCGACCCCGTCGCCATCGCGATTGGCCCGCTCGCGATTCGCTGGTACGGGCTCATGTACCTGCTCGGCTTCGCGCTGTTCCTGCTGCTCGGCCGCTACCGGGCGCGCGAGCCCTGGCGCGGCATGAGCGCACACGACGTCGACGATCTGCTCTTCTACGGCGTGCTCGGCGTGATCGTCGGCGGGCGGCTCGGCTACGTGCTGTTCTACAAGCCCGGTTACTACCTTCAGCACCCGCTGGAGATCTTCGCGATCTGGCAGGGCGGCATGGCGTCGCACGGCGGCATCATCGGCGTGATCATCGTGATGTGGCTGTTCGCGTACCGGCGCGGCAAGTCGTTCCTGCGCGTGGCCGACTTTGTCGTTCCGCTCGTGCCGCTGGGGCTGGCCGCCGGGCGGATCGGCAATTTCATCAACGGCGAGCTGTGGGGGCGTCCGGCCGATCCGGCGATCTGGCCGTGGGCGATGATCTTTCCGCAGGCCGGCGACAACGTTCCGCGGCACCCTTCGCAGCTGTACCAGTTCGCGCTCGAAGGCGTGCTGCTATTCGTGATCCTGTGGCTGTTCTCGCGGCGCGAACGGCCGGCGGGCGCGGTCGGCTCGCTGTTCCTGCTCGGCTACGGCACGCTGCGTTTCGTTGCGGAGTTCGGCCGCGAACCCGACAGCTTCCTCGGGCTGCTGGCGCTGAAACTGTCGATGGGACAGTGGCTGTCGCTGCCGATGATCGCCGCCGGCGCCGTGTTGTTGTGGTTCTTCTATCGGCGGGCGCCGCGCAAGCCGGCGTAGCCCCGGCAGTACAAGTCGGATCGACAGCCCGCGGGCCGATAGCGCGTATTCACCGCGACAGAACGCACGCAAACGGGGGCGACCTCGTGAAATATCCGGGCTAGCGGGCCGTCCGCCGGTCGGTGTGGATTTCGGCATCTGCCTGTACGATCCCGCCCGCCGCGCGAAGCGCCGTTTGCCAGCGGCGCGTGCGCGTGAATGGGACGCGGCGACCGCCCCGCGGAGGGTCGCCGGGCATTCGCGGCCCGACAAACCCGCGGGGGCCCCGCGTTCGAGGGCGTTTCGACGCGGCCGGCCTGCGGCAGACTTCACGCTTGGCCGGCAACGCTTCCGCCGACAGATTCGATTCGACAGACCAGCAAGGAGACGACATGAACCGACGTTCCCTGATCCTCGCGCTTGCTGCCGCCGCCGGTATCGGTGCGCCGATGCTCGCCAGCGCCCAGGCGGCCGCGACGGGCGCCGCGCAAGGCTGGCCCGCAAAGCCGATCACGCTGATCGTTCCGTTTCCGCCGGGCGGCGGCACCGACGCCTTCGCGCGGCCGCTCGCAGCGCAGTTGACCAAGCAGCTCGGCCGTCAGGTCGTCATTGACAACCGCGGCGGCGCCGGCGGCACCGTGGGTGCGTCGGTGGCCGCCAAGGCCGCGCCGGACGGGTACACGTTTTTCATCGGCGCCGTGCATCACGCGATCGCGCCGAGCTTCTACAAGCTCGACTACGACATCGAACGCGACCTGATCCCGATGACGCCGATCGCGCAGCCGCCGCAGATCATCGTGGTCAATCCGAAGCGCGTGCAGGCCACCGACATGAAGTCCTTCCTCGAGTACGCGCGCGCGAACCCCGGCAAGCTGAACTACGCGTCCGCCGGCAACGGAACTTCGCACCACCTTGCCGGCGAGCTTTTCAAGCAGCAAACGAAGACCTTCATCGTCCACATCCCGTACCGCGGAGCCGGCCCGGCGCTGCAGGACCTGGTCGCCGGCAACGTCGACGTGATGTTCGACGGACTGGGCTCCTCGGCGCAGCACATCCGCGCCGGTTCGATCCGTCCACTGGCCGTCGCCGCACCCAAGCGCGTCGCCGCCTTCCCGAACGTGCCGACGACCGCGGAGGTCGGCCTGCCCGACTATCAGGTGTCGACCTGGTACGCGATCTGGGCGGTCAAGGGCACGCCGAAGGAGATCGTCGATCGCATGTACGACGAAGTCGTCAAGGCGCTCAACAGCCAAGAAATCCGCGACATCTGGGCCACGCAGGGCTCGGAGATCGCGGTGATGAAGCAGGCCGACTTTGCGCGCTTCCTGAACAGCGAGATCAAGCGCTGGGCGCAGGTCACCAAGGCGAGCGGAGCGCGGCTCGACTGACCTTTCGGATCGCGGGCGCCGGATCGCTCAGACCACGGAGCGCGCGGACGGTCGGCGCGAGGTCACGCCGGCGTTCGTACGGTCTGCGATCCGCACCGCCGAACTGACGCCATGGCCGGCACGATCCACGTTACCACCGACCGTCACGTCGCCACGGTCACGCTCGACTCGCCGGGCAAGCTCAATGCGATCGGCGTGGCGATGTGGCTGGAGCTGCGCCGCGTGTTCGAGTCATTTGCCGGCGACGCGGCGGTGCGCTGCGTGGTCGTACGCGGCGCCGGCGGCAACTTTGCCGCCGGCGCGGACATCGAGGAATTCCGCGAGGTCCGCCACGACGAGGCGTCGGGCCGGCGCTTTCATCTCCAACTGCTTGCGCCGGCGCTGGAAGCGATTCGCGCCGCGCCGCAGCCCGTCGTCGCGGCGATCGAAGGCGTGTGCGTCGGTGGCGGGCTGGAAATCGCGATCGCCTGCGACCTTCGCATCGCCGCCGAAGGCGCGCGCTTCGGTGCACCGGTCGGCCGGCTCGGCTTTCCGTTCGCGCTGCCGGAACTGCGAGCGCTGCTCGAACTGGTCGGGCCCGCCGTGGCAGCGGAGCTGCTGCTCGCCGGCAGGCTGTACGACGCGCACGAAGCGCTCGCCAAGGGGCTGATCCAGCGCGTGGTCGCGACGGATGCACTGGCGCCGGCGATCGAAGAGACCGTCGCCGGCGTGCTCGCCGGATCGCCGCTGGCCGCGCGGTTGAACAAGTCGCAGATCCGGCTGCTGCTCGCGCGCGGCATGCAGTACACGCAACACGATCTGGACGCGAGCTTCGCCTTTTTCGGCTCGCACGACTACAGGGAAGGGGTGAGCGCGTTTCTGGACAAGCGCCCGCCGCGATTCACCGGAACATGAACAACGACAACCTCTACGCCTTGATCGAATCGCGTCTGCCGCGCGACCTCGCGGCGCCCTGCATCGAGACGCACGACGGGCTCGTCTACTCGTGGCGCGACCTGCATTTCGCGTCGGCCCGTCTCGCCGGCTGGCTCGCAAGCCTGGAGCTGCCGGGCGACGCGGACGGCGCGCCTGCGCGCGTGCTCGTGCAGGTGGAAAAGTCGCCCGAGGCGCTGATGCTGTACCTGGCCGCGCTGCGGGCCGGGCTGGTCTACGTGCCGCTGAATACCGCCTATCAGCGGGCCGAAGTCGAGTACTTCCTGAACGACGCGCGGCCGGCGGTGGTGGTGTGTACGCCGGCGCGCGCGCGCGAAATCGAGCCGCTCGCGCGCGCTGCCGGCGTGCGCCACGTGCTGACGCTGGGCGAGCGGCGCGACGGCACGCTGCTCGCCGCCGCTGCGCCGTTTCCGGATGCGTTCGCGACCGTGCAGCGCGGCGCCGACGACCTGGCGGCGATCCTGTACACATCGGGCACCACCGGTCGCAGCAAGGGCGCGATGCTGACGCACGGCAATCTCGCGTCCAACGCGCTCGTGCTCGACGAGTTCTGGGGGTTCAAGGAGGAGCGCGAAGCCGGCGGCCACGACGTGCTACTGCATGCGCTGCCGCTGTTTCACGTGCATGGCTTGTTCGTCGCTTCGCACGCGGCGCTGCTGGCGGGCGCGACGATGCTGTTCCTGCCGAAGTTCGACGTGCGGCAGGTGCTCGAACGGTTGCCGCGCTCGACGGTCTTCATGGGCGTGCCGACCTACTACACGCGGCTGCTCGCCGAGCCGCGCTTCGACCGCCACGTCTGTCGCAACATGCGGCTGTTCATCTCGGGCTCGGCGCCGCTGCTGGCGGAGACCTTCAACGAATTTCGCAAGCGCACCGGCCATACGATCCTGGAGCGCTACGGCATGTCCGAGACGATCATGCTCGTCTCGAACCCGTACTTCGGCACGCCGCGCGACCGGCTGGCCGGCACCGTCGGCGTGCCGCTGCCGGGCGTGCAGGTGCGCGTGGTCAAGGAGGGAAACCGGCCCTGCGCGATCGGCGAGATCGGCGACGTTCAGGTGCGCGGACCCAACGTGTTCAAGGGCTACTGGCGCATGCCGGAGCGCACGCGCGAGGAGTTCACCGAGGACGGCTGGTTCAAGACCGGCGACGTCGGCGCGTTCGGCGGTCCGGGCAAACCGGACAACTACCTGACGCTGGTCGGTCGTTCGAAGGACTTGATCATCTCGGGCGGCTACAACGTCTACCCGAAGGAGGTCGAAAGCTACATCGACGAGATGGCCGGGGTGGCGGAGTCGGCGGTGATCGGACTGCCGCATCCGGATTTCGGCGAAGCGGTCGCCGCGGTCATCGTCGCCAAGCCGGGCGCGACCGTCGATGCGGCGCAGGTGATCGCCGCACTGAAGGACAGGATCGCGAACTACAAGGTGCCCAAGCGCGTGTGGATCGTCGACGAGCTTCCGCGCAACACGATGGGCAAGGTGCAGAAGAACCTGCTGCGCGACCGCTACGCCGGCGCATTCGCCGGCTGACGGCGCGCGGGCGTGCCCGCTCAATCGTCGTCGTCTTCGGCGGCGCCGGGCAGCTTCGGGTTCGACAGCGGGCTGCAGAACCGCCCGGGCAGCTTCGAAGCCGCGGCGCGCGCGACGATCTGACGCGCGACTTCGGGCAGCATCAGCCCGAAGGGCGAAGCGGCGAGCGCTTCGGTCGATTCCGCTGCTTCGGTGGTCGTCTGGGCCATACCGTCCTCCATACCCGGTCGTTGCGACGAGGCGCCCATCATGCGTCTGACGGACCGAATGCCGCAGTCGGCACGCGCCGCAACCTGCTGTCGGAAATTCGCCGACAACGCGGCAAGCGTGTTTCACAGGCCATCGAGCGAGTGCTTGAGGTCCGCCCACAGCGCTGTCAGCGGTTCGCAGCCGACCGACAGGCGGACGAATCCGTCGGCGACGGCGTCACCCCAGCGCGCACGTCGTTCGGCCGAGGTGTGCAGGCCGCCGAAGCTGGTGGCGGGTCGGACGAACCGGCAGCCGTCGATGAAGCGCTCGGCTGCGTCGCGATCGGACAGCGTCAAGCCGATCAGCGTTCCGAAGCGCCGCATCTGGCGGCGGGCGAGCGCGTGCGCCGGATGCGATGCGAGCCCCGGGTACACGACACGTTGCACCTTCGGGTGCTCGGCGAGCCGCGCGGCGAGCGACTCGGCGTTCGCACACATGCGCTCGAAGCGCAGCTCGAGCGTTTCCAGCCCCCGATGCACGAGCCACGCCTCGAACGGACCGGGAATGCAACCGGCGTGGCGCCGCCAGTCGCGCACCTGCGCGATCAGCTTGGCGTCGCGCCCGGCGACGTGCCCGAAGAGAACGTCCGAGTGGCCTGCGACCCCCTTGGTGTCGGCCGATACGACCAGATCCGCGCCCAGCTCGAGCGGGCGCTGTCCGAGCGGCGTCATCGTCGTGTTGTCGACCACCAGCAGCGCGCCGGCCGCGCGCGCGCGCTGCGCAACCGCGGCGATGTCGGCGATGGCAAGCCCGGGGTTCGACGGCGTCTCGACCCACACGAGCCGGCAGTCCGCGAGCGGTGCGCGTTCGACGTCCGCGGTGGCACAGGTGTCGACGCGAACGCCGAGCGGCGCGAGGAATTTTTCGGCCAGCGCGCGCGTCGTGTAATAGCCGTCGGCCGGCAGCAGGACGCGGTCGCCCTGTCGCAACGTCGCGTACAGGACCGCGGCGATGGCCGCCATGCCCGAGGGCAGGGTCACGACCTCGGCGTCTTCGAGCTCGGCGAGTGCGCCTTCGAGCGCTGCCCAGGTCGGATTCGCCCAGCGCCCGTACTGATACGCGCCCGCGGGCTCGCCGGGCAGCCAGTAGGCGCTGGTGGCGACGATCGGCGGCGCGAGCGGATCGCCGGCGGCGAGTCCCGCGTTGCGATGGTGCAGGGTGCGCGCGAAAAGTTCGTCGGGGTCGGAAGCGGTCATCGCAACGACGCGCCCGCCGGCGCGGATTTATCGCCGCGCGCGGGCCGTCACCAGCGCGCCGGCGGCTTGCGGTTGATCGTGATCTGGCGGTCGACCACGGTGACGTAACCGCCGACGGTCAGGTCCTTGAAGATGCGGCTGATCATGTCGCGCGAGGCGCCGACGCGATCCGCGATGTCCTGCTGCGTCATGCGCTCCGGCACGACCAGCTTGCCGTCGGGCTGCTCCTTGGCGAGCGACAGCAGCAGCCGCGCGACGCGGCCGTACACGTCCATCAACGCCAGGTTCTTGACGTTGTCGGTGGCGATGCGCGCGCGCTCGATCAGCGTGCCGATCAGCGCCATCGCGACGTCCGGGTTGTGCGCGATCGCGTCGCGCAGCGCATCGCGCGTGACCACCGAGCACGTGCTCGGCTCCAGCGTCATCACCGACGCGGAACGCGGGCGGCCGTCGAGCGACATTTCGCCGACGTAGTCGCCGGGGCCGTGGATGTCGAGGATCATCTCGCGGCCGTCGTCGTCCGACACGTAGACCTTGACCTTGCCCGACAGGATCACGAACAGCGAGTCGCCGCGATCGCCTTCGTTGATGATTACGGTGTTCTTCGGAAAGGTGCGCGTCTGGCCGCGCGCGGCCAGCTCGCGCACCATCGGATCGCCGATCGCCGCAATCAGTTGCTCGCTGCCACCCACCTCGACCCCCGCGCCGTTCTCGTTCGTGCCGGCATTATCCGTGGCGGCGTGCGCCAGGCAAGCCCGCGCATGCGGCGTGGTGCCGGATTGCCCGCTGCCGGGGCGCGCGGCAGGGTCCGACGTGGGTCGAACCGACGCCGCGGCGGCGTGCCCGCGCGATCGACGAGCGCTTCGGCGGCG
>JBBIQI010000053.1:16103-17740 GCA_037442465.1 Burkholderiales bacterium | reverse complement strand
CTCGGCTCCGCGAGGAGCCCGGCGGCGCGACGACGCAGCGGTCATGCCAATCGCCGCGCTGGGCGTGCTCGTCGAGCGCCCGCGCTCGCGGGCCGCGGCCGGCAATGCACACCCTGTCGGACAAGGGCGCAGGTGGAGTAAGGTCCGGCGCGAGGTCGCGGTGCGCGGCCGCTCGACGCGATCGCCGTCCCCCACCGGGCAGACGCATCGAACGCGTAACCCTGATCGAATGCCAAGGCGCCTGCTCGCTGCCCTGCACGTCGGTACCAGCGGCTGGACCTACGAAGGCTGGCGCGCCGACTTCTATGCCGGCGTTGCGCGTGCGCGCTGGCTCGAGCACTACGCGTCCGTGTTCGACGCGGTCGAGGTCAACGCGAGCTTCTATCACGCGCTGAGACCAACGACGTTCGCGCGCTGGCGCGAGGCGACGCCGGCCGCCTTTCGCTTCTGCCTGAAAGCGCACCGCTGGATCACGCACGTGCAACGGCTCGCGGTCGACCGCGCCGCGATCGTTCGCGAGCGCGACCGCGCCGCTGCGCTCGGCGACAAGCTTGCGGTCGTGCTGTGGCAGCTTCCGCAGGGGTTGCAGCGCGACCTGCCGCGCCTGCGGGGCTTTCTGCGGCACCTGACCGCCTGGCCGCGACCGCGGCACGCCATCGAGTTTCGCCACGCGTCGTGGTTCGACGACGCGGTCGCCGACTGCCTGGCCGCGCATGCGGTCGCGGCCGTGCAATCGGATGCGGCCGACTGGCCGCTGTGGCCGGCAGTCACCGCGGACTTCGTCTACCTTCGCCTGCACGGCAGCAGCGCGACGTACCGCTCGCGATACTCTGCGCGACAGTTGGCCGCGTGGGCCGCCCGCATCGGTGCCTGGCGCCGGCAGGGCCGCGCCGTATGGGCCTTTTTCGACAACACGGACGAGGGCCACGCGCCGCGCGATGCCCTGCGGCTGCGCCGGCGGTGCGAAAGCCGCTGAGCGTGGCTCGACCGACGGCGTCGTGATTGGGTGAGTCAGCGTGTAGCCGCGCCGCTACCGCTATCAGCAGCGGTCGGCGCGATCGGCCCTTGAGCGCGGCGGAGGAGAGACGACAGGCCGGGTGCGGTGATGCCCCCGGCCTGTCGTCAGGCGCGTGGCGCTTACGCGCCTTGGAAAACCGGCGGGTTCGCGGCCAGTTCGCGCTGGACGTCTTCGCGCGTGCGCGTGCTGGCGCCGGCCCACTGCTCGAGGGATTGGCCCGCTTCACCGATGTGCACGGCGCCGCGCGCCTCGGCGCGGACCTCGGCGACCGTGCGGGTGCTCTTGAACGCCTGGCCGTCGTGACGGAACTCGTGAGGGCCGCCGTCGGCGTAGGCGAAGAGCGGAGCGGCTGCGAGCAGAGCGGCAAACGCGATGCGATTCGATTTCATTTCGATCTCCTGAGTGGTGTGCATGGTGGAACATTCGATGCACGCCTTGGTCGGTCCGGTCGGCGCGGCGCTTCGGATTGCGCCGCTGCCGGATCGTGGGAATGACGCGCACACAGGGTTCGTCGCTGCGGCCGCGCGAGTCTTACGCGCGGGGCTCGCAGCGATCGAAATGAAGGAATCGCGTACAGCGAAGGGGAAATGAAAAACGGCGCGGGGACCGCGCCGTTTTT
>JBBIQI010000053.1:0-16003 GCA_037442465.1 Burkholderiales bacterium | reverse complement strand
TGCTTGAGGGTGGCTTCCATGGTTCTCTCCCGCGAATATGGTTGGGTGACGTGATGGTTGTCTGTAGGTACAGCGCAAAACTCAAGACCGACGGGGCGAAGAGTCGCCTACAATCGACGCACCCAACAATGACTTGGGCAGGTGATGGCCCCTGTAGACGGGATGCTTGGCAGCGCGGGCGCGACGCCGGCCGCCGCGGCGGAGGCGGAACTTGCGGCGATCGCGCGCCGGTTGAAGGCGCAGCTTGCCGCGCCGAGCGACGAATCGCTGACCGAGGTCGCAGCAGCGCACATCGCGTTGCGCGCGATCGCGCCGAACGTCGTATCGGCCACGCGGGTCGAGTGCCTGCTCGACGTTGCGCAGTTCTTCTATCTGTCCGGCCGGACGCTGCTCGGTATCGAGCCGGCTGCCAATTCCGTGCATTTCGCGCGGCAGCTCGGCGATACGTCGCTGCTGCGGAAGGCGTTGACCTTTCACGGGATTCTTCTTGCGGACTCTGGCAACCTGCCGGCGGCCGTCGAATGTTACGCGGAAGCGCTGGAACTCGCGGTCGGACTCGGCGATCCTGTGCGCGAAGCCGCCGTGTGGAACAACTTGGGATTGGTGCTGATCTATGCGGCGCAGTACGGCGAGGCGATTCAGTGCCTGGAACGCGCAATTGAACTCGGGAATGCCGAGCCCGAAGCGACTGGTCTGGTCCGATCCGCTTTCATCAACATCGCGCTCGCATCGTTGCATACGGAGGATTTCGGCCGCGGACTGCGCGCGGCCAAGATGAGCGTGGACGGCGCAGCCGAACCGACGTCGGCCAGCCAGCTCGTCGACCGGGTTGCGGCGGAGGGCACTTACGCGCGGCTGCTGCTGGAAGTCGACAATCTGGAACGCGCGCGCGAGCGCTGTGAGCTTGCCAAGCGGTACGCCGCTCAGTCGCGCTCGCAGCGTGCGGAGCACTCGGCCGAAATCGCCGAGGGCTTGTACGAGGTTCATGCGGGCCTCGTCGACGTCGGCATCTCGCGGCTGCAGCGGGCGCTGGACCAGGCGCGGATCATGAAGTCGACGCTGCGCGACGCGCTGGTCGCGCTGGTCAAGGCCTACGACATCGCCGGCAAACCGCAACTGGCGCTGATCCATCTGCGCGAGCTGCTGCATCACACCAAGCGCTCGCAGATCGAAAACGCGCTGCAGCACCAGCGCCTGCACATCGAGCGGCTGGCGCAAAGCGGCGAGCGTCTCGATGAGGCCTCACCGTTGGGTGTGGCCGAACCTGCGCCGCTGGGCGACGCCATGCGCGAGCGAATCAAGGCGCAACTGGCGCTGCTGCACCGGCAGGCGATCACCGCCGAGCTGTCGGAAGATCCTTCGGGCGAGCACGTGTATCGCGTCGGCAAACTGGCAGCGTTGCTGGCGGCCGAGTTCGGGTGCGACGACGACACCTGCTTCATGATCGAGATGTCCGCGCGGCTGCACGACGTGGGCAAGCTCGGCATCCCGATCGCGATCCTCGCCAAGCGCGGCCGCATCAATCCGGACCAGATGTCGCTGGTGCGTACGCATGCGGCGATCGGCGCGGAACTGCTCTCGCAGAGCGGGTTGCCGCAGATCCAGATGGCGGTGGACATTGCGCGTCATCATCACGAATGGTGGGACGGGTCCGGGTATCCGGACGGAATCGCGGGCCGAGCGATCCCGGATCCGGCCCGGATCGTCGCGCTGGCCGACGTGTTCGACGTGCTCACGCACGCGCGGACGTACAAGGAGCCCTGGCCGGTGGCCCGCGCGCTCGAGGAGATCCAGCGGCTCAAGGGCACGCAGTTCGACCCGGAACTCGCGGATCTGCTCGTCACACTCATCCGGCGCCTGCAGCGCGAGGTCGGGGATCTGGACGAATATCTGGGCGCCGAGGCGCGCGAGTCGCCGTTCATTCGCGCGCGCCGCAAGATCGCCGAAGCGTTGCGCCGGGCCAGCTCGCCGCGGCCGCGCACGTTGTCCTGACGGCCGACTCGCGCAACCGGTTGGGGCCGCGAGACTTGAACCGCGGCCTGCGTGCATCGTCCCGCGTCAGCCCAGCGTTACCAGCCGATCCACCGCGCGCACCGTCTCCGGGCGGTGGCTGACGATCACGAGACCGATGCCCAGCGTCTTTAACTGCTCGGTGATCTCGCGCTCGCGCGCCAGGTCGAGCTGGTCGAACGCTTCGTCCAGAAACAGGATGTGCGGGCGGCGGTACAGCGCGCGCGCAAGAAGGATGCGCTGCTTCTGCCCGCCCGACAGCGCCATGCCGAGGCTGCCGACCATCGTGTTGTACTGCATCGGCATCGCTTCGATCTCGGCGTCGATCCTGGCCAGCCGCGCGCACGCGCGCACGCGCTGCGGATCGTGCTGCGGGTCGAAGAAGCTGATGTTGTCCTCGACCGTGCCGACGAAGAGCTGGTCGTCCTGCATGACCACACCGACGCGGCTGCGATAGGCGCCGCGGTCCCAGTCGCGCACGTCGCGGCCGTTGGCGGTCAGCGTTCCCTCGCTGCGATCGAGCAGCCCGACGAGCACCTTGACGAGCGTGGTCTTGCCGCTGCCCGACGGGCCGACGATCGCGACCGTCTCGCCCGGCTTCACGGAAAAGTCCACGCCGCGAAAGACGAAGCCCTCGACCCCGTACGAGAAGCCGAGCCCTTTGCCCTCGATCGCGAGCGGTACCTTGGGCGCTTCCTGCGACGGCGCGCCGGCGCCGCCTTCGGGCGCGGCGAGCGCGATGTCGGCGATGCGCTCGGCGTGCAGATCGAGCATGCGGAACTCGATCGCCTTGTCGACCAGGTTGTTCACGCGCGTCAGGAACAACATCTTGAACGCGAGAAAGCCGAACAGCATGCCGACCGAGAAGCGGCCCTCCATCACCAGCAGCGCCGCCAGCCAGATCACCGCGACGTTCTCGAGTCCGAAGATCAGCCCGTTGGCGCTGCGGTGGGCGATCGCGATCGCCTGCGAGCGCACCCCGGCGTTGGTCTGCTCGACGACCAGGTTCTGGTACGCCGCGCGCCGCTCGGTCTCGCGCATGTTCAGCTTGATCGCCATCATGCCGCGCAGCGTCTCGATGAAGTGCGTGCCGGCCTTCGCTTCGTGCACGATCTGCTCGTCGAGCGCGCGCCGCTGCGGGCCGTAGAACGCCCAGCGCACCACGCCGTAGGCGGCGGCCGCGCCGACCACGATCGCCGTCAGCAGCGGGCTGTACCACAGCATCACGACCAGGGTGAGCACGACCATCACGCCGTCGACCATCGTCTCGACGAAGGTCAGCGTCAGCGTGCGCTGGATCGCGTCGATCGAGCGGAAGCGCGACACGATGTCGCCGATGTGCCGTTTCTCGAACCACGCGAGCGGCAGCCGCAGCAGTTGCCCGAACAGCGCATCGAGCAGCCGCAGGTTCAGATGCGTCGACAGGTACACGCCGAGCCAGGCGCGCACGGCGGTGACCGCAACCTGCATCAGCACCAGCAGACCGAAGCCCAGCCCGAGCACGGTCAGCAGGTCGCGGTCGCGGCCGACGACGACCCGGTCGATCACCAGTTGCACGAAAAACGGCGAGGCGATCGCGAACACCTCGAGCACCAGCGACAGCAGCAGCACCTGCGCGATCGCGCCTTTCATGCCGGCGGCGGTCTGCAGCAGTTGCCACGCGCGCACCTTCTCGCGCTCGTCGCGCTGCACGAAGCCGGGCGCCGGCGCCAGCTCCATCGCCACGCCGGTGTAATGGCGCGACGCCTGCTCGAGCGACAGCACGCGCTTGCCCTGCGCCGGGTCGTGTACGGTGATGCGGTTGCCGGCGACTTTCGTCAGCACGACGAAGTGGTTCATGTCCCAGTGCAGGATCGCCGGCAGGCGCAGTTGCCCGAGCGCCGTCAGCGGCGCCTGCACGCCGCGTGCGGCGAGCTTCATCGTGTCGGCGATCGCCGCGATGTGCTTGAGCGTGACGCCTTTCATCGACGGCGCCAGCCTCAGCCGCATCGCCGACAGGTCGGTACGAAAGCCGTGAAAGCTCGCGACCATCGCCACGCAGGCGATGCCGCACTCGGGCGCCTCTGATTGCAGGATCAGCGGCACCTCGCGGCCGAACAGCTTCACTGCAACCGCCCCTTCAGCTCGAGCACGGGCTCGAAGATCCACTCGAGCACGGTGCGTTTCTCGAGCAGGATGTCGGCGTTGACGAGCATGCCCGGCCGCAGCGCGATTTCCTGGCCGCCGGCCGAAACCGTCTGCCGCTCGAGCGCGACATCGACGCGGTACGCGGGCTCGCGCACGGTCAGCGGGCCGACGCGCTCGCCCGGCGTCCACACCGTGCGGCTCACGGCCTGCACCGTGCCGCGGTACTGGCCGAAACGCTGGAACGGGAACGCCTCGTAGCGCAGCACGACCTGATTGCCCGGCTGCACGAAGCCCACCGCGCGGGTGGGCACCAGAAGCTGCGCCTGCAGTCCGCTGCCCTTGGGCAGCACCGTCGCGATCGGCGCATCGGCGGCGACCGAGTCGCCGCGCGCCACCGCGATGTTGGTCACGACGCCGGCGATCGGCGCGCGGATCACGTTCTCGCGGCGCGCCTCCTCCTGCACCAGATTCTGCTGCAACTCGCTTTTCTGCCGCGCGAGCTGCTCGATCTGCGTCCTGGCCCGCGTCTCGACCGTTGGCAGCTCGGCGCGCGCGCTGCCCAGGTCGCGCTCGACGGCGAGCCGCTGGCGCCGGATCGCCTGCAGCTTGGCTTCCTGGTCGAGCAGGTCGTTGCGCTTGAGCGTGACCGCCGTGTCCGAGACGAATTTCTCCTTGACCAGATCGAGCGTGCGCTGCAGCTCCTGCCGCGCCGAAGCGACGCGTGTCTGTTGCAGCCGGATCTCGGCGTCGAGCTGGGCGAGCTCCTTTTGCAGGTCGGCGATGCGGCGCTTGAGCTTGTCGACTTCCTGCTCGGCGAGCTGGCGCGCCTGCTCGATCTCGGTGTCGATGCGCGCGGAGCGTTCCTTCAGCTCGCGCTGCACCAGCTCGAACGAAGTCACGCCCGAGGCGGTGCCGCGCTCGGTGACAAGCCGCGCGATCGGCGCGCCCTCGGCGACTTCGTCGCCTTCCTTGACCAGCAGCTCGGCGATCGTTCCCGTTTCCGGCGCCATCATTCGCGCCGCCCCCGCGTCGAGCGCGAGAAAGCCTTCGACGCGCTCGCGCCGCGTGTACTCGCCCCAGACCGCAAACGACACCAGCGCGGCGGCGAAACCCACCGCCAGCGCGGTGAAGACCCACAGCGGCACCGGGCGCGCGATCGACACCTCGCCCAGCAGCTTCTCGCGCTGAGCATCGATCGCTTCCTGGCGGAACAGCTTGCGCATCGACGGGAAAAAACACGCGCGCGGCCTGCGCCGCGGCTCGTTTGGCGAGGCGCGATTATGCGGCAAGCCGGCCGCGATCCGGCCGCCCAAGCGCGGGATTGCGCGCGGTGCTACGGAGCGACGCGAACCTTGGGTTCGCCGGCGCAGAGCCGACCGATGACCGCGGCGTGCTCGAAGCCGTCTTCGCGGAAGGTGCGCAGCACGTCGGCGATCGCCTCCTGCGCGCAGGCCACCAGCAGGCCGCCGCTGGTCTGCGGATCGGTCAGCAGCTTGCGCTGGGTCTCGGACACGCCTTCGAGCACGACGTCGCGGCCGTACCCCGCCCAGTTGCGGCCCGACGCGCCGGTCGCGTAGCCCTGCTCGACCAACGCTTCGACCCCCGGCAGCAAGGGCACGCTCGACATCGCCAGTTCTGCGCCGAGGGTCGAGCCGCGGCAGATCTCGAGCAGATGCCCGAGCAGGCCGAAGCCGGTGACGTCCGTCAACGCGTGCACGCCCGCCATCTCCGACAGACGCCGCCCCGGGGTGTTCAGTTGGGTCGTCGTGGCGATCATCGACGCGTAGCCTGCGGCGTCGAGCTTGTCTTTCTTCAGCGCCGCCGAATACACGCCCACACCGAGCGGCTTGCCGAGCACGAGCGCATCGCCCGCGTGCGCGCCGCTGTTTTTCTTGACCCGATCCGGGTGCACGAGGCCGAGCGCCACGAGTCCGTAGATCGGCTCGACCGAATCGATCGTATGCCCGCCGGCGATCGGGATGCCCGCTGCGGTGCATACCGCTTCGCCCCCTTCGAGGATGCGACGGATGACGTCGAGCGGCAGCTTGTCCACGGGCATCGCCAGCAGTGCGAGCGCCATGATCGGTGTGCCGCCCATCGCGTACACGTCGGAGATCGCGTTGGTCGCCGCGATGCGGCCGAAGTCGAAGGGGTCGTCGACGATCGGCATGAAGAAATCCGTCGTCGCGATCAGCGCCTGCTGGTCATTGAGTCTGTACACGGCGGCGTCGTCGGCCGTCTCGATCCCGACCAGCAGTTCCTTCGGCACCACGCCGCCGGCGTTGCGCAGGATTTCCGACAGCACGCCCGGTGCGATCTTGCAGCCGCAGCCGCCGCCGTGCGAAAAGGACGTAAGCCGGATCTTCGGCTGCTCGGGCGCGTTCATCGTGATCTCCGTTTCGTCTTTGCGGCCCTCGGTCGCCGACCGGTTGCCGCCTGACCCCAACTTCTGCTCCGCGGCGACGTTGCTCGGGGCGAGCATCCGCGCAGCGGGTCATGTTCCGGCCGCGCGGTGCGCAACGAGCGCATTATCCACAAGCCGCAGCAAGACCCGCCGCTCCCGCGCTGGGTCGAACAATGTGGCCCGTTTCTTACACGCCGACTGCAGCGCGCGCAGGAACTTCGCGTCCGCTTCCGCACGCCGCAGCAGCCTGGCGGCGGCCTGCACGTCGCCGACCGGGAACAGTCCCGGGTAGTCCCGGCCGAGCATGCCGACGTTGCCGGCGCAGTCGCTGGCGACGACCGGCGTGCCGGACTGGATCGCCTCGAGGATCGCCTGCGCGCCGCCTTCCATTTTCGAGGGGTGCAACAGCAGTCGTGCGTTGCGCATCACCTGCCGTGCGCGCGCGCGCGGCAACCCGCCGATCCAGCGGTAGCGCGCGCAACGCCGTTGCGTCGAGCGCGCCGCTCGTCCGAGCGCCGGATCGAGTGCGTCGCCGACATGCAGCACGCGGATGCGCGAATCGTCGGGCAGCGCTTCGGCCACGCGCATCGCCAGCAGCGGGTCCTTCTCGTCGCGCAAATGGCCGATCACCGCGACGTCGAAGTGCGTGCGGCGCGGCGCGCCGGGCGCCAGCCGCGGGGCCGACTGGTAGATGACGACGGCCTTGCCGCGCAGTGCGGGCGGCAGCGCGTCCGGTCCGCGCTCCTGCAGGACCACGAGCTGCGTGGCCAGTTCGAGCGAGCGCTGCGCGGCGGCGTCGGTGCGGATGTCGCGGTACAGATCGGTGCCGGTGAGCACGACGATCAGCGGCCGGTCGGGATGTGCGCGTGCGAATGCCGCGATCGACGCCGACGAGCGGCGCGCGTGCAGCGCGATCAGTGCGTCGGCCGCCTCGCCGTCGTACGCCTTGAGCACGCGCACGGGATAACGCGCTCGCAGGAAACGCGCCCAGCGCGCGGCCGTGTGCCAGTTGCCCGTGTTGGCGTCGGCCAGCGAGGGCGTGATAATCGCCACGAGTGGACGGCGCGGGCGGGCGGCGGGCGACCGTTGCCGCGACGCGCGGAGCGCGGCGCGCGCGCGAGCGGCATACGCGGCGTCGTCTCCCGGACTCGCCGCCTTTGTGCGCCGGCGCGACAGCAACTTCGCGCCCGGCGCGCCTGCGGGCGATTTGTTGGGTGGTGGGGCGGACATGCGGCAGGCGGATTCGGCGCGGCAGCTCGACAAAGCGCAACTGCGCGCGGCGCTGCTGTCGGCGCGCGAGTATACGAGGGCGCTCGTCGACGATCTGACCGACGCGCAGTGGCGCGATATCGCATACCAACCGATCGTCAATCCGTTCCTGTGGGAGGTGGGGCACGTCGGCTGGTTCATGGAACGCTGGTGCGTGCGCCGACGCGGCGCCGACGCGTCGCTCGCGCCGTCGCTGCTTGCCGACGCCGACCGCTGGTACGACTCGAGCAAGGTCGCGCATCCGACGCGCTGGACGCTCGATCTGCCGTCGCGCGCGGCCACGCTCGACTATCTGGACGCCACGCTGCACGCCGCGCTCGCCGCGCTGGAGCGCGCGGAGGACTCCGACGCGGGCCTGTACTTCTTTCGTCTCGCGCTGTTTCACGAGGACATGCACGGCGAGGCCTTCGCCTACATGCGCAACACGCTGGGCTATCCGGCGCCCGCCGGCCTGCCGCCGCGGGCCGCGTCCGGCGGCGTTGGCGATACATCGCTTGCCGGCGGCGATGTCGAGCTGGGGATGGCGCGCACCGCGTCCGGCTTCGTCTTCGACAACGAGAAGTGGGCGCACTGCGTGCGGCTGGCGCCGTATGCGATCGCGCAGCGCTGCGTCAGCAACCGCGAGTTCGCCGCGTTCGTCGATGACGGCGGTTATGCGCGCGCCGCGCTATGGACCGACGCGGGTCGCGCGTGGCTCGAACGCAGCGGCCGCCGCGCTCCGCGCGGCTGGCAGCGCGACGGTGGCGAGTGGATTGCCGTGCGCTACGGCGCGCCGGTGCCGTTGGCGCCCGACGAACCGGTGCGCCACGTGACCGCGCACGAAGCCGAGGCGTACTGCCGTTGGGCGAAGCGGCGGCTTCCCACCGAAGCCGAATGGGAGAACGCGGCGGTGCGCGGTGCGATCGCGCCGTCGCGCGCGGTGTGGGAATGGACCGCGACGACCTTCGAACCGTACCCGGGATTCGCGCCCGATCCGTACGCCGACTACTCGGCACCGTGGTTCGGCACGCACCGCGCGGTGCGCGGCGCGAGCCTTGCCACGCCGCAGCGGCTCGTGCATCCGCGCTTTCGCAACTTCTACCTGCCTGAGCGCGACGACATCTTCGTCGGGTTCCGCACCTGTGCGCTGGACTGAGTGCGCGCGCGGCGCGGTGCTGGCGGGCACGCTCGCGGCGACGGGACCTGCGGCCGCGCAGATCACCTACGCCGACCTCGCGCCGATCCTGCAGGCGCGGTGCGTGATGTGCCACTCGGGCGCGAGCGCCGCGGCGGGACTCAAGCTGGACACGCTCGAAGGACTGCTGGCCGGCAGCGCGCGCGGCCCCGTGGTGCGCGCCGGCGCGGGCGAAGCGAGCGAACTCGTGCGCCGTTTGCGCGGCACCAGCCAGCCGCGCATGCCGATGACCGGCCCGCCCTTCCTGACCGACGCGCAGATCGCCTTGTTCGTCGCGTGGATCGAAGCGGGCATGCCCGCGGGAGCGCCCGCCGCCGCGGTCGACACCAAACCCGCGCGCCCCGCGCCGGGTGAATCCGTGACGTACGCGCACGTCGCGCCGATCTTTGCGCGCCGCTGCGCCAGTTGCCATACCGAGCAGGGACGCATGGGGCCGGCGCCCGAGGGTTATCGCCTCACCAGCTACGCCGCGACGATCGCGGCGGTCGACCGCGCCCGCGTCGTTCCAGGCCGGCCCGAGGCGAGCGAACTGCTGCGTCGCGTACGCGGGCAGGCGCGCCCGCGCATGCCCTTCGACGGCCCGCCATATCTGGACGAGGCGGACATCGCGCTGATCGAGCGCTGGATCGCCGATGGCGCGCGCGACGCGCAGGGACGCGCAGCGCCGATCCCGGTCGGCGCCGCAGTGCGGTTGCACGGAACGCTCACCGGTCCGGCGCAGCTCGACGCGCTGGCGCTGCTTGGTCTGACCGGTGCGCGAATCGAGCGAATGCGGATCGGCGGCTACGTCGAAGTGCGCGGCCGCGTCACGCGCGACGGCGAGATCGAAGTGCGGCGTGTGCGGCGCAGGTAGACGGGACTTCCCTGGCGCGCGGTCTCTGCCGTTGGTAGCGAGTCCTTCGAGACCGGCGCAGCGTGCGGCAACGCGCGCCAAGCGTCACCGCGCGCGCCGCCGCGTCAGTCAGCGCGCGCGCCGCCTGGCCGCAGAATCTCGATGCGCCGGCGCACGTGCAGATTGACCACGTGCAGCGAGCCGTCGGCTGCCTTCGCCGTGAATTGCGAGAAGTCGGCGTTGAACTCCGCATCGGTGAGCGGCTCGTCGAGGACGATCCGCCGCACCGCGAACGGCCCGCGATCGGCGATGCCCTCGCCCATCCGGTAGTCGTGCACCAGGCCGTCGTAAACGGGCTCCGCGTTCGGGTCGTACGACAGTTCCCAGGCTTCCGCAATGTCGGCGAGCAGGACGACGAAGCTCTTGCGCGGCGGCGCATCGAAGATGCGCGCCACGCGCGAGGTGTTGCCGCGCTTGTCGGCGATGCGGATGCGGCGAATGAGCGCGCCGCTTGCCGCGTCGGTCGCCACCAGGGTGCGCGTCTCGTTGTCCGCCTGCAGCAGCCAGCGTCCGTCCGCTGAGCGAACGGCGAGCTCGGCCGCGGACGAATGAAAAGCGGCCGCGAGAGCCGCGGCCGCCAGGAAAGCGAATGCGGGCGCCGGATGCGCGGCCGCGATGGCACGGCGCAGCCGGCGCGCGCCGCTTCGGACTACATCGCCAGCACCCACTCGACCAGCTTCTTGATGTCGGCGTCGGGCACCGCCGCGTTCGGCGGCATCGGCACCGGACCCCAGACGCCGGAGCCGCCCTTCTTCACCTTGTCCGCGAGCTTGGCGACCGCATCGGCCTGGCCCTTGTACTTCTTGGCGACATCCTTGTACGCGGGGCCGACGCTTTTCTTGTCGATCTGGTGGCAGGCCGTGCAGTTGTGCTTCTTGGCGAGCGCTTCGTCGGCGCGCGCCGCGCCGGACGCGGCGAGCGCCGCACCGAGCGCGACCGCGAGGATCGTGAGTCTGCGTTGCATCGGCGGACCTCCTCAGTACACGTCGTGCTGCGTGTTGTAGATGTTGAAGTGCCCGGTCGGCGTAATCAGCTTCGGATCCTTGATCACGGCCTTCGGTTTGAGCGTCTTGTCGTCGACGACGACCAGCGCGGAAGTCTGGTCCTTCGCGCTCCACACCGCGAACCACACCTCGTCGCCCGCCTTGTTGTACTCGGGCTGCACGATCCGGCCCTGGCCTTCGGGGATGCCGGCCCAGTCCGCGATCGGCAAGATCTTCGGCTTGGCCGCGAGGTCCTTGATGTTGAACACGGCGACCGAACGCGCGATCTTGCTGTCCGGGTTCAGCGGCGTGTCGACGTACAGGTTGCCGCTCTTCGGGTGCGTCTTGATGAAGAGGTTGCCGCCGCCCTGGCCGTCGAGCATCTGCACGACCTTCCACGCGTACTGCTTATGCTTGACCGGGTCGGTGCCGATCAGCGCGATCTTCTCGCTGCCCAGGTGCCCGGTCGCCCACACGGGGCCGAACTTCGGATGCACGAAGTTGGCGCCGCGGCCCGGGTGCGGGATCTTGTCGACGTCGATGAGTGCGGCGCGCTTGCCTTCCTTGGCGTCGACGACCGCGATCTTGTGGCTCTGGTTGGCCGCCACCAGGAAATAGCGTTTGCTGGCGTCCCAGCCGCCGTCGTGCAGGAAGCGCGCCGCCGGAATCTCGGTCACCGTCAGGTTGTCGGTGTCCTTGTAGTTGACCATCAGGATCTTGCCGGTCTCCTTGACGTTGACGACGAACTCGGGTTTGAAGTGCGACGCCACGATCGACGCCACGCGCGGCTCGGGGTGGAACTCCTGCGTGTCGACCGTCATGCCGCGGGTCGAGACGATCTTCAGCGGCTCGAGCGTGTCGCCCTTCATGATCACGTACTGCGGCGGCCAGTAAGCGCCGGCGATCGCAAGCTTGTCCTCGTAGCCCTTGGCCTTGGACGTGTCGACCGAACGCGCCTCCAGCCCGATGCGGATCTCGGCGACGTTGTCCGGCTTCTCCATCCACAGGTCGATCATGTTGATCTTGGCGTCGCGCCCGATCACGTACACGTAGCGGCCCGATGCGGACACGCGCGAGATGTGCACCGCGTAGCCGGTCTTCACGATGTTGATGATCTTCTTCGTGTCGCCGTCGATCAGCGCCACTTCGCCGGTGTCGCGCAGCGTGGTCGAGAAGATGTTGTCGATGTTGTACTTGTTCATCTTCTTCTTCGGCCGCTGCTCGGGCGGCACGATCACCTTCCAGGTCGCCTTCATCTCGGCCATGCCGAACTCGGGCGGCGTCGGAGGCGTTTGCTGGATGTAGCGCGCCATCAGGTCGACTTCGGCGTCGTTCAGTTCGCCCGAGGTGCCCCAGTTGGGCATGCCGGCCGGCGTGCCGTACTTGATGAAGACCTTCAGGATCTCGGTGCCGCGCTGCAAGGTGATGTCCGGCGTCAGCGGCTTGCCGGTCGCACCCTTGCGCAACACGCCGTGGCAGCCGGCGCAGCGCTCGAAGTAGATCTGCCGGCCGCGGTCGAACTCGGCCTTGGTCATCGGCGGCGCCTTCGGGTTGACGTCCTGATGCATCTCAACGCCCGCGAGCGGCGAGCCGCCGGCCTGGTAGCGCAGTTCTTCGCCGGTCACCGGCGCGCGCTCTTCCTTCTTGGCGTCGCCCTTGGCCTGGGCGAACGCCAGTCCGGCAGCCATCGCGCCGGCCAGCGCGGCGATGGCCAGTGTGCTTCGTTTCATCTCGGTCTCCTTCTTGGGTTGAAGCGAAATCGGGCGCGCGCGGGTCCACGCGCATCGCGTTTGGGGCCACGCTAGAGGCCAGGCGTCGTCATTTCCATGGCTTGCATCAAGTTTGCGAGCGACCGGTCCCGGCATGAGGGTCGTCACCAGCGCGGGCTAGATCTGCGCGCGCAGCAGGACGGAGGCATTGCGCCCCGGCTGCGTGTAGCGGTCGATCGTCGCCCCCGGATTCAGCACGTCGCGCACGTCGGACCACAGCCAGTACTTGCGGTCGAACAGGTTAAACACGCCGGCGGACAGCCGCACGCGCGGATGCACTTGCCAGCTCGCGGTCAGATCGACGACCGTGAACGCCGGCGGCGCGAAGCGCGCCGCCGCGGTCTGGTCGATGCGCGTCTGTGCGCGCGCATGCGTGGCGTGCAGCGCGGCGCTCAGACCGTTGGCGTCGTAGAAAGCGCCGGCGACCAGCCGCGTCGGCTCGACCGTATTCAGCGGCACGTTCTTGTCCGTGTCGTCGCCGCGCGCGTGCGACACCGCCGCCTGCACCGACCACGGCCCAACGATGCGCCACAGCGCGCTCGCTTCGGCGCCGCGGATGCGCGCGCGCGCGACGTTTTGCGACTGAAAGGTGCCGGTCGCGCCCGGCACACAGCGCGGATCGGCGGGGCAGGGCAGCGCCGCGCGCGAGGCGATCAGGTCGCGATAGCGCGCATCGAACACCGTCGCCGTGTATTCGAAGCGCGTGTAGCGGCCACGCACGCCGAGCTCCAGCCCGCGGCTTCGCTCGGCACGCAACTCCGGATTCGGGATCACCGCGTACCCGGACGGCAGGCTCGACAGTCCGATGTTGATGTCGGAAGCCGGCGGCGCGCGAAAGCCGCTGGCCCACTGCGCGCTGAATGTGGTCGCGGCCGACGCGCGATACAGCAGCCCGAGCCGCGGCGACAGTGCCTGGTCGGCGCTGTCGACCGGCACGCGCCCGGCGCTGCCGGACAGGAACGCCGCGTCCGCCCGCGTATGCGTGCTGAAGCGGTCGAGCCGCACCGACGGAATCAGCGTCAGGCCCCCGGCGGCGAGCGCGATTTCGTCCTGCGCAAACGCACCGATGCGGTCGGTCGTCGACAGCGGAAAGTCGCGCGTCGGGAACGTCTCGGTGCCGACCACGTTGGTCGTCACCCCGGTGTTCAGGTTGGTCTGCCGGCCGTCGCGCAGCTCGTCCGCACGCAGCCGTGCGGCCTCGACGCCGAACAGCCAGCGGCCGGCCGCGCTGCCGTCCAGCTCGCCGAGCCAGCTCAACCCCTGCTCCTTCTGCTCGAAACGGAAGCGCACCTCGCGCAGGCAGTTGACGGTGCCGATCGCCGACAGGCAAGTCGCCGTCGTGTTGGTGCGCAGGTCGAGCGTGTCGTTGCGCGTCAGCGCGCGCTGCGAATAGACGAGCCAGCGCTGCCGCGCGAGACCGAAGACGCCCGGCAGGTCGGCGTCGACGCTG
This sequence comes from Burkholderiales bacterium, assembly GCA_037442465.1. GTDB lineage: Bacteria > Pseudomonadota > Gammaproteobacteria > Burkholderiales > Burkholderiaceae_F > DSNY01. The sequence goes on along the minus strand of JBBIQI010000053.1, from coordinate 1,925 downwards.
ACGCGCTCGCGCTGGCCAAGGTCGTCGCCCTCGAGCCGGCTGGTGCGGCTGGACTGCGGATTGAGCGACAGCACGTCGGTCTCGATGCCGGCGACGTGGCGGTCGAGCGTCAGGCGCCAGCGGCCGCCGCCCGCCTGCGGCCAGACGAGCTTGGCGAGCAGCGATTCGGACGCCGCACGCTGCGGGTTGGGTGCGGTGCGCGCAGTGCCGATCGCCTCGTTGGTGCCGAAGTTATCCGTTTCGTGTCCAACCGCGCGTTGGATGCCGACCAGGCCCGCGAGCCGCTCGGCGCGCGCGGCGACGAGTGCCCCGCGCTGCCAGCGCTCGCTGGCCGACGCGTAGCCCAGATCGAGCGTGGCCTGCGCGCTGCGGCCGGGGCCAAGCACGTCGTCGGGGTCGACGGTCGAGAACGCGACCACGCCGCCGAGCGCGTCCGAGCCGTACAGCGACGAACTCGGTCCGCGCAGGATCTCGACTCGCTGCAGGAGTGCGAGGTCGAGCTGGTTGCGCGAGGCGTTGGAGAAGCTGCCGACTCGATAGGCGTCGGGCAGTCGCACGCCGTCGAGCGTCATCAGCACGCGATTGCCGGTCATGCCGCGGATGCCGATCGCGCCGAGGCCGAAGCGCGCCGGCGCATTTTCGATCGCCACGCCCGGTTCGTAGCGCAGCAGTTCGCGCAGGTTGGTCACCACCTCGCGCTCGATGTCGCGCCGCGTGATCACGGTGGAGGTCGGTGCGACGTCGTCGATCTGGCGCTCCATGCGGTAGGCCACGCCGATGACCTCCACCGTGTCGAGCCGCGTGCCGGTCTGCGCCGATGCCGTAGCGGTCCAGGCGATCGCCACCGCGCTCGCGAGCCCTGCGCATGGTCTGAAACGCTTATGCACTTTTCGCTCCGTGTTGCACTGCCTGCACGGTACGGCCCAGGGCGCGCGGCTGCCTTTGACTTGCGCTAACGGGTCGGGCGCCGGCTCGCTCGGCGCGGACGGCTACCTCCAAAGAGGCATATCGACCATTCACCCGCCGCTACGTCGCGCGGGTCTGATGCAGGTCAAGATGGAGCAAAATCGGCTCACCAGACTCCAGCCGACGCTGCGGGGACACCCGCTCGCGGTCGCACACGCAAGCGGCGCCAAGACGTCGGCCGTATGACGCCGCAGTCGGCACACCCGCCGGAACAGGGAGACGTCATGGCCGCAGTCCTGAATGCCGAAACCTTTCTCGCCAATCTCGCGTTGTTTCGCGAGCTGACGGCCGAGCAGCGCGCGCGCATCGCCGACAGCACGCGGCAGCTGCGCGTCGCGCGCGGCGACGTGCTGTTTCATCGCGGCGATCCGGCCGCCGGCATGTACGTGATCGTGTTCGGGCAGATCAAGCTGTCGTTCGTGTCGTCGACCGGCGTCGAGAAGGTCGTCGAGATCCTCGACCAGGGGCAGAGTTTCGGCGAAGCGGTGATGTTCCTCGATCTGCCGCACGTGGTGACCGCGCAGGCGCTCGCCGACAGTCTGCTGCTGTTCGTACCGAAGGAGACCGTGTTCGAGGGCATCGACCGCGATCCGGTGTTCGCGCGCCGCCTGCTCGGCGGCCTGTCGCGGCGGCTGCACCAGTTGATCGCCGACGTCGAGTCGTACTCGACGCGCTCCGGCACCGAACGCGTGATCGGCTTCCTGCTGCGCGACTGCCATGCGGCCGATCAGGCCGAAGGCACCGGCAGCGTCGAAATTCAGCTACCGGTGGCCAAGGGCATCATCGCCTCGAGGCTCAATCTCACGCAGGAGCACTTCTCGCGCATCCTGCACGATCTCAGTTCGCTCGGGCTGATCGAGGTGAAGGGCCGCCGGATCCATGTGCGCGACCTCGAGCGGCTACGCAAGCACGCGAGTTGAACCTGAATCCGGCAGTCCGCCCATGCAGTTTCGCGCAAG
>JBBIQI010000052.1:0-17944 GCA_037442465.1 Burkholderiales bacterium | reverse complement strand
GGGCGGACTGCCGGATTCAGGATCATCGCTCCGGCGAAGGCCGGGGTCGGATGTCGCGGTGCCGACCACTGGGCCCCCGGCCTGCGCTCGGCAGCGCCGGGGACGACCAGTGCGGCGCGTGACGTCCCACGTGCGGCAGTCGTGGCGCCCTGCGTGCCGGCGATGCGCTGCGCGCGCGGCGGGATCGATTGTGCGAAGGGCAGCGCTCTGGACGGCCCAACCATGACGCGTTCCAGCGGGCCAACACGCCGACGTTCGCCGACGGTTCGAGCCGCGCTGACGACCGGTCGACAGCAGTCCAGGCGGCTGGACCTGTCAACCGACGCGGTCCGCCGGGGGTCGGTGCGCCGTGTCTTCGCATCGCGGTGGCGGCAGCTTTGACCGTCGCCCGATGGTCCCCGCCGGGCGCTGCGCCGATAATGGCCGGTGTTCCATCGACGGTTGTCCAGATGCCCAACACCGATCACGCCGACCTGCGCCGTGCCGCGCTCAAGTATCACGAGCTGCCGCAGCCCGGAAAAATCGCCGTTACGCCGACCAAACAACTGGTCAATCAGCGCGACCTGGCGCTCGCCTATTCCCCCGGAGTGGCCGCGGCGAGCGAGGCGATCGCCGCCGATCCGGCGACCGTGTTCCGCTATACCGCGCGCGGCAACCTCGTCGGCGTGGTCACCAACGGCACCGCGGTGCTCGGCCTCGGCGCGATCGGTCCGCTCGCCGCCAAGCCGGTGATGGAGGGCAAGGGCGTGCTGTTCAAGAAGTTCGCCGGCATCGATGTGTTCGACATCGAGATCGCCGAACGCGACCCCGACAAGCTGGTCGAGATCATCGCCGCGCTCGAGCCGACCTTCGGCGGCATCAACCTGGAGGACATCAAGGCGCCCGAGTGCTTCTACGTCGAGCGCAAGCTGCGCGAGCGGATGAAGATTCCGGTCTTCCACGACGACCAGCACGGCACCGCGATTATCGTCGGCGCGGCCGTGCTCAACGGGCTGAAAGTCGTCGGGAAGAACATCCGCGACGTCAAGCTCGTGTGCAGCGGCGCCGGGGCGGCCGCGCTCGCGTGTCTTGGCCTGCTGGTCGAACTGGGCATTCAGCGACGCAACATCTGGGTCGCCGACATCGAAGGCGTCGTCTACGAAGGCCGCACCGTGCTGATGGACGCCGAAAAGGCGCGCTACGCGCAGAAGACCGATGCGCGCACGCTGGCCGACATCATCGGCGGGGCCGACATCTTCCTTGGGCTATCGGCCGGCGGGGTGCTGAAGAAGGAAATGGTCGCGCAAATGGCGCCGCGCCCGCTGATCCTCGCGCTCGCCAATCCGACGCCGGAGATCATGCCGGAGGAGGTCAAAGCGGTGCGCGACGACGCCGTGATCGCGACAGGCCGCTCGGACTACCCGAACCAGGTCAACAATGTGCTGTGCTTCCCGTTCATCTTTCGCGGCGCGCTGGACGTCGGCGCGACGACGATAACCCGGGAGATGGAAGTGGCCGCGGTAAACGCGCTCGCGCAACTGGCGCAGGAAGAACTGAGCGACATCGTCGCCGCCGCTTACGGCGGCACCGCGACCGGCTTCGGCCGCGACTACATCATCCCGCGCCCGTTCGATCCGCGGCTGATGCTGCGCATTGCGCCGGCGGTCGCGCAGGCTGCGATGGCGAGCGGCGTGGCCACGCGGCCGATCGCCGATCTGGTCACGTATCGCGAACAGCTTCAGCGCTTCGTGTACCACTCGGGAACCTTCATGAAGCCGATCTTTGCCGCGGCGAAGAAGGCGGTCGCCGAGGGCGGGCGCGCGCGCATCGTCTTCGCCGAAGGCGAGGAGGAGCGCGTGCTGCGCGCGGTGCAGGTCGTTGTTGACGAAGGCATCGCCAAGCCGGTCGTGATCGGCCGCCCCGCAGTGATCGAAAAGCGGCTCGAGCGTTTCGGTCTGCGGATGCGGCCCGGCCAGGACTTCGAACTGGTCAACCCGGAGTTCGACGAGCGCTATCGCGACTACTGGCAGACCTATCACCGGCTCGCGGCGCGCCGCGGCGTGACCGAGCAGTACGCCAAGATCGAGATGCGTCGCCGCCTGACGTTGATCGGCGCGATGCTGATGTACAAAGGCGAAGCCGACGGCATGATCTGCGGTACCTTCGGCACGCACGGGCTGCATCTGGCGTATATCGACCAGGTAATCGGCCGGCGGCCGGGCGCAACCGTCTACGCGGCGATGAACATCCTGATCGTGCCGGGACGGCAGATCGCGCTGGTCGACACGCACGTCAACGTCGATCCGACCGCCGAGCAGATCGCCGAGATCACGGCGATGGCCGCCGAAGAACTGAAGCGGCTGGGCATCGCACCGCGTGCCGCGCTGCTGTCGCACTCCAACTTCGGCACCAGCGACGCGCGCTCGGCGACCAAGATGCGGCGCGCGGTCGAGCTGCTGCGCGCACAGCATCCGGACTTCGAAGTCGACGGCGAGATGCACGCCGACTGCGCGGTCGACACGGCGGTCCGCAAGGCGATCATGCCGTTTTCGACGCTGTCCGGCGACGCCAACCTGCTGGTCTGTCCCGACATCGATTCAGCCAACATCGGCTACAACCTGCTGAAGACGACCGCCGGCAACAACGTCGCGATCGGCCCGATCCTGCTCGGCGCGGCCAAGCCGGCGCACATCCTGACGCCGTCGGCGACCGTGCGGCGCATCGTCAACATGACGGCATTGGCGGTCCTGGACGCGAGCTCGCAGCGGCAGGCCGCGCTGCCGCTGGCCTAGGCGGGCGGGCGCACGCACAATGCGGGCATGAGCGCGCTGGTCACCGAACGGCTGCCCGACCGCGTCACGTTGCGCACTTCGCCCGCCGGCCTGATCCTGATGGGCGGCGGCGCGCGCGCGGCCTACCAGGTCGGCGTGCTCAAAGGCATTGCGCAGATCCTGCGCGAAGTGCGGCGCGGACTGGATCCGACGATCGCGCAGGGGCACAACCCGTTCCCGATCGTCGTCGGCACTTCGGCCGGCGCGATCAACGCCGCCGCGCTCGCCTGTCGCGCCGACAACTTCCAGGAAGCGGTCGCGCAGCTCGTGCACGTCTGGGAGAACTTTCACGCCGAGCAGGTCTACCGCTCGGACCTGCTCGGCGTGGTTCGCACCGGCGCACGCTGGCTCACGCTGCTGTCGCTCGGCTGGATGGTGCGGCGGTCGCTACGGATGCGGCCGAAGTCGCTGCTCGACAACTCGCCCTTGCGCGAGCTGCTGGCGAAGATGATCGACTTCGCGCGGCTGGCGCGCGCCTTCGAACATGGCCACCTGCGGGCGCTGGCGGTCACCGCGTCGAGCTACACGTCGGGGCGGCACGTGACGTTTTATGAGTCGCTGAATGACTACGACCTGCCGGCCAAGCTGCAGCGCGTGAACCTGCACACGCGGATCACGCTCGACCACCTGCTTGCCTCGAGCGCGATCCCGTTCGTCTTTCCGGCGCTGGCGCTGCCGATCGCGCTCGGCACGCCGGGCGGCGTCGAGTATTTCGGCGACGGCTCGATGCGGCAGATCTCGCCGATCAGCCCGGCGATCCACCTCGGCGCCGAACGCGTGCTCGTGATCGGTGCCGGCCAGCTCGGCAGTCCCGGCATGCTCAGCGGCATGGACGCGCGCAACTATCCGTCGCTGGCGCAGATCGCCGGCCACGCGCTGGCGTCGATCTTCCTCGATGCGCTCGCCACCGACATCGAACGACTCGAGAAGATGAACCACATCGCGGCCGCGCTGACCGCCGCGCAGAGCCGGGCGCTGAACCTGCGGCCGATCGAGTCGCTGGTCATCGCGCCGAGCCAACGGCTCGACGGCATTGCCGCGAACTACGTCGGCGCGCTGCCGCGCCCGGTGCGCGCGCTGCTCGAAGTGCTCGGTGCGAACCGCGGCAACGGCGCCGCACTCGCAAGCTACCTGCTGTTCGAGTCCGCGTACACGCGGGTGCTGATCGACCTGGGCTGCAGCGACACGCTGGCGCGCAGCGAGCAGGTACTGGCCTTCCTGACCGACCGGCTCGAGCCGGCGCCGTCGCATGCGCCCAAGGTCATCGTGGTTTGAGCGCACGTTGATCGCGCTCGCCGGCGCGCTGATCGCGCTCGGCGTTGCCGCGCGCGAAGCGCCCGGCGTGGTCGGCGAGATCGCCGCAGCCGACCTGCCGCGCGAGGCGCGCGAGACGCTGGCGTTGATCAAGCGCGGCGGGCCGTTTCCGTACCGCAAGGACGGCAGCGTGTTCCAAAATCGCGAGAAGCGCCTGCCGGTGAAGCCGCGCGGCTACTACACCGAATACACGGTGCGCACGCGCGGCAGCCGCGACCGCGGACCGCGCCGCATCGTCGCCGGCCGCGGCGCGACCGGCGATCCGGCCACCGGCGGCGAGTACTGGTACACCGACGATCACTACGAAACCTTCCGCCGCATCCGGGAGTGAACGTGAGTTCGAAACGGCCCGCTTCGCTGAACGACCTGCCGAGCAACAGCGTGCGCCCGCTCGGCCGCCTCGCGGTGGGAACGCTGCGCGAGTGGGCCGCCGCCGCCGGGCAGCGCTTCGTCGCTGTCGACCTGGCCGGCTGCCACGACAAGAAGGCCGTGCTGAAAGCGATCGGCAAGGGCTTCGGTTTTCCGGACTGGTACGGCGCCAATCTCGACGCCCTGTACGACTGCCTGACCGATCTGCCCGACGACGCGGACGTGCCCGGCTACGTGGTCGTGCTCGAGCACCTGCCGCGTGACGGCGGCTTCGACGACGAAGCGCGCGCCGCGCTGCTCGACGTGTTCCGCGACGCGGCCGACGCTCTCGCCGATCGCGGCGTGCCGTTTCGCGTCCTCTACGGCTGAGCAGGGTCAGTCTGGGCGTGTCAGATCGCCCGCGATCGCCTGCAATGCGGCGAGCGCCGCGGGACCCGCGGTTTCCGTGCGCAGTACGCGCGGACCGAAGGCCGTGGCGACGAACCCGGCCCGCTGCGCCAGCGCGATCTCCTGCTCGGTGAAACCGCCTTCGGGCCCGATCGCCAGCGCGACCGAGCGTGCCCGCACGGCGCGCGCCGGCGCCGCGCCGACGCCGGGCGCCAGCAGCAGCCGTGCCTCGCAATCCCGCGCCAGCTCGAGCGCGCCGGCGAAGGAGGGCGCGTCGAGAATCGGCGGCACGCGGTTGCGGCCGCACTGACAGCAGGCGGCGATCGCAACGTCGCGCCAGTGCGCGCGCTTGCGCACGAGCCGCTCGCCGCCGAACCGCGCCACACTGCGCTCGGTCGGCGCGAGCACGATGCGGGCTACACCCAGCTCGGTGGACTTCTCGACGATCCAGTCGAGCTTCTCGTTCGGCACGAACGACTGGATCAGCGTGACTGCCAGCGGCGACTCGCGCTCGACCGGATCGAACGCGAGCACTGCGGCCGCGGCGCGCCGGCCGGCGGCAAGCCGCGCCGCGTATTCGCCGCCGCGGCCGTCGAACAGCACGATCGCGGCGCCGTCGCGCAGCCGCAGCGCGTGCTGCGCATGATGCGCGACCGCGTCGGGCAGCTCGATCACCGCGCCGACGCGCACTTCGCCTTCGACGAAAAAACGCGGCGCGACGCCCATCGCCTTGGCGCGGTCTACCGGGTATGCGGCAGATTCGCGAGCGATTGTCCGCCGCCGCGGCCCTCCCTCGCCTGTAAGCGAGGGCTGGTGCGGCGACAGCGCAGTCGAGCGCCCGCGATGGCCGACACTCGGCGAAACCTCAATCGAACCGGCCCGCCTGAAAATCGTGCATCGCCTGCACGATCTCGCGCTCGCTATTCATCACGAACGGGCCATACCACGCGATCGGCTCGCGCAGCGGTCGCCCGCCGATGAGCAGCGCGCGCGCCGGCGCCTGCGCCGCGGCGAGCGCCACGGCGTCGCCATCGCCGAGCGCGGCGAGTGCGACCGCGCGCATCGACTGCGCGTCCTCGCCGATGCGCAAAGCGCCTTCGTAAACGACGACGAACGCCGCATGCGCCGGATCGATCGGCTCGACGAAGCGCGCGCCGGCAGCGAGCGCGATGTCCAAATAGAACGCCTCGGTGGCCGCGGTCGCGATCGGGCCGCGCGTGCCGCGCGATGTGCGGCCGGCAATGACCTTGACGGTCGCGCCGTCGCGTGTCTCGACCGGGATCCGCTCCGGGCCGTACTCCTGGTAGGCGGGCGCGCTGAGCTTCAGTCGCGCCGGCAGGTTCACCCAAAGCTGAAAGCCGCGCATCAAGCCCTCGGTCTGCTCCGGCATCTCGGCGTGCACGATGCCGCGGCCGGCGGTCATCCACTGCACGCCGCCGGGCTCGATCACGCCCTCGTGGCCGCGGTTGTCGCGGTGGCGCATGCGACCGGCGAGCATGTAGGTGACGGTCTCGAAACCGCGATGTGGGTGCTCCGGAAAGCCCGCCAGATAATCGCTCGCGTTTGCCGAATCGAAGTAGTCGAGCAGCAGGAACGGATCGATCGAAGGCGAGTGCGGCGTGCCCAGCAGCCGCCGCAGCCGCACGCCGGCGCCGTCGCTCGCGAGCTCGCCCGCCGTGACGCGGACCGGCTTGCGCAAGACCGTCGTGCCGCTGCTCATCGTCGTTCTCAGGAGTTGTGTCCGCTACGCAGTCTAGCCGCGCACAGAAAGAAAAGCCCGGCACGCGGCCGGGCCCTCATCGAAGCAAAGCGTATTACGCAGCCGCTTTAATCCGGGCCGGTACGGGCTGCTCGCCGCCGGTTAACTCGAGCACGAAGTTCGGCAGCGTGAACAGCGCCGAGTGCAGCGGCGCGTTGTAGTACTTCAGCGCGCCGATGCGCCGCTCCGCGAGCCGCTGCGCGATCGCCTCGGTCGTCATCGCGCGCGGGTTGGCGCCGTCGCTGGCCACACCCAGGCACCACAGTGAGCCGTACAGCGGGATGTACAGCGCCATCGGGTGCACCTGCCGGAAGACCTTGCGCAGGTTGGCGGCGTTTTTCTTCACCGTGGCCGCCTGGAACACCGGCGAGCCCAGATGCAACGTCAGCAGCCCGCCCGGGTTCAGGATGCGCTGGCACATGCGGAAGAACTCTTCCGAGTACAGGTGAAATGCCGGCGTGTCCGGGTCGGTCAGGTCGAGCACGATCAGGTCGAAGCGCTCGTTCGTGTTCTTCACGTACTCGAAGCCGTCTCCGATCTTCACTTCGAGCCGCGGATCGTCGAACACGCCCTTGTGGATTTCGCGTAGGTAACGCTTCGAGATGTCGATGACGACCGGGTCGAGCTCGGCCATCACGATGCGCTTGACACTCGGGTGCTTGAAGATCTCCTCCGACGAGCCGCCGTCGCCGCCGCCGATGACGAGCACCGACTGCGGGTTCGGATGCGTCAGCAGCGCCGGGTGCGTCATGCACTCGTGATAGAAAAACTCCTCGCCTTCGGAGGTCATCAGGCGCCCGTCCAGACGGAACAGTTTGCCGAACTGGTGCGTGTCGTACACCTCGACGCGCTGATACGGCGACTGCTGCGTTTCGAGCCGCTGCTTGGCCGTGAAGCCGTAGCCCGAGTGCGCATTCAGCCAGTCGAAGATCAGCTCGTTGCCGCCCGCGCCCGTGGCCGGCGCGGCCGCCGTGGTGTCCGCCGCGGCGCTGCCGGCCAGGTCGCCGCGCGTGATGCGGTTGACGACCTGGTTTTGCGGACGGAACGCAACCACCAGTTCGTCGAAGAGCTGCTGCGCCTTGCCCGAGTTGTCCTCGGTGAAATTGCAGACGTACACGTCCAGCGTCACGCCGCGGCGCTCGGGCCAGGTGTGGATCGCCAGGTGCGATTCGGCCAGCAGCACGGTACCGGTGATGCCGCCCGGCTGGCCCTGCCAGTCGGGAAACACGTGGTACTTCTCGTCGACGATCGTCAGCCCCGCGCGCAGCGTGGCGTCACGGCACAGCGTGGAGAGCTTGTCGAGATCCGTCAGGAAGGCCGCGCTGCAGCCGCATTCGAACAGATCGCCAGTCAGGTGAAGGCCTTGCATCTTCGTCCCCCAGCAGGTCCGCCCAATCGACCTGAATCACGGTTTGAACCGCAACCCATCGGCCCGGGACCCGTGCGCTGGTGCGCGGCGCTCGGATCATTGCGGCGGCCGTTCGCGACGGCCGACCCGCGTCGATTGGATCTGGCGGGGGAAACGTGCCTGGCGCTGGCTACGCGCCGTGGTGGCTGCCCGTTGCTTCCTTGTGTTTCCGGACCGAAATTTAAGGCGCGGATGCTAAAGGAATTCGCTGCCGAGCGAAAGTCCTGCGAGCCTCCGCGCCGCCACGAATGCGCGCAAATTTGCGCCGGCGCAAATTTGCGCCTACGCCATCGTGGCTACAGAGCGCGCGATGCCCCCCTGATAACATCCTCGCCGTCTGCGGCGCTGCCGCCTTCGTCCCGCTTTTCTCCGGTCCTGCCCGATGTCTGCGCTCGACTCCGCGTCGCCCCGATCGTTGCAAGTACGTATGGCCAACGCGATCCGCGCGCTGGCGATGGACGCGGTCCAGAAAGCCAACTCCGGCCATCCCGGCATGCCGATGGGCATGGCCGAGATCGCGCTGGCGCTGTGGACGCGGCACCTGTCGCACAACCCGGCCAATCCGCGCTGGGTCAATCGCGATCGCTTCGTGCTTTCCAACGGGCATGGCTCGATGCTGCAGTACGCGCTGCTGCATCTGACCGGCTATGACCTGCCGCTGGAGGAGCTGAAGAACTTCCGTCAGCTTCACTCGCGCACGCCCGGCCACCCGGAGTACGGCGTCACGCCGGGGGTGGAGACGACCACCGGCCCGCTCGGCCAAGGGCTCGCCAACGCGGTCGGCATGGCGCTCGCCGAGAAGCTGCTGGCGATGCAGTTCAACCGCCCCGGCCATGCGGTCGTCGACCACCGCACTTACGTGTTCGTCGGCGACGGCTGCCTGATGGAAGGCATCTCGCACGAGGCGGCGTCGCTGGCCGGGACCTGGAAGCTCGCGAAGCTGATCGCGATCTACGACGACAACGGCATCTCGATCGACGGCGAGGTCAAGCACTGGTTCACCGACGACACCGCCGCGCGCTTCCGCGCCTACCGCTGGAACGTCATCGGCCCGATCGACGGCCACGACGTGTCGGCGGTCGACGCCGCGCTGACCCAAGCCAAGCGCTCCGAGCAGCCGACGCTGATCGTCGCGCGCACCGTGATCGGCAAGGGCTCGCCCAACCGCGCCGGCACCGAGAAGGCCCACGGTGAAGCGCTCGGCGAGGCCGAGGTCGCCGCCACGCGCGAGACGATCGGTTGGCCGCACCCGCCGTTCGAGATCCCCGCCGATATCTACGCCGCGTGGGATGCGCGCGCCGCCGGCGCCGAGCGCGAGGCCGAGTGGAAGCGCCGCTTCGCCGCGTACGCGCAGGCGCATCCTGAACTTGCGCGCGAACTCGACCGCCGGCTGCGCGGCGAACTGCCGGCGGACTTCGCCGCGAAGGTCGCGGCCGCGATCGCCGCTGCCGCGGCCAAGCGCGAGAACCTCGCCACGCGCAAGGCTTCGCAGCTCGCGCTCGAAGTCGTTGCCGAGGCCGCAGCCGAAATGATCGGCGGATCGGCCGATCTGACCGGCAGCAACCTGACCCGGTGGAGCAAGGCCACGGCACTGCATGTCGACGGCGAGATCCAGCCCGGCCGGCACATCCACTTCGGCGTGCGCGAGTTCGGCATGTGCGCGATCGCCAACGGCATGGCGCTGCACGGCGGCTTCCTGCCTTTCGTCGGCACCTTCCTGGTCTTCTCGGACTACGCGCGCAACGCGATCCGGATGGCCGCGCTGATGAAGCAGCGCGTCGTGTTCGTGTTCACGCACGACTCGATCGGGCTGGGCGAGGACGGCCCGACGCACCAGGCGGTCGAACACGCGGCGAGCCTGCGGCTGATCCCGCATCTGGACGTCTGGCGGCCGTGCGACACCGTGGAAACGCTCGTCGCGTGGGAGGCTGCCGCGCAGCGCGCCGACGGCCCCACCGCGTTGCTGCTGTCGCGGCAGACCGTCCCGTATGTGGCGGGCGAGCGCGCCGTGGACGACATCCGCCGCGGCGCCTACGTGTTCAGCGAAGCGCCCGGCGGCGCAGGCGGCGCGCGCGCGGTGATCATCGCCACCGGCTCCGAAGTGCCGCTCGCGGTCGAAGCGCAGAAGCAGCTCGCCGCCGAAGGCATCGCCGTGCGCGTCGTGTCGATGCCGGCGAGCACCGTGTTCGACAAGCAGAGCGTCGAGTACAAGTCGCGTGTGCTGCCCGAAGGATTGCCGCGGCTGGCGATCGAGGCGGGCGTGACCGACTTCTGGTGGAAATACGTGCGCGCCGCCGGCGCCGTGCTCGGCGTCGACCGCTTTGGCGAGTCCGCGCCCGCGGGCGCCGTCTACAAGCACTTCGGCCTGACGGCGGACAACGCCGCGCGGGTCGTCCGCGAGCTCATCTCCAGGGAGAAACTGCAATGACCATCAAGGTTGCCATCAACGGCTATGGCCGCATCGGCCGCAACATCCTGCGCGCGCACTACGAAGGCGGCAAGAGGCACGACATCCAGATCGTCGCGATCAATGATCTGGGCGACCCCAAGACCAACGCGCACCTGACCAAGTACGACACCGCGCACGGCCCGTTTCCGGGCACGGTGACCGTCGACGGCGACGCCATGGTCGTCAATGGGGACCGCATCAAGGTGCTCGCCAACCGCAACCCGGCCGAGCTGCCGTGGGCGTCGCTCGGCGTCGACGTCGTGCTCGAGTGCACGGGCTTTTTCACGACCAAGGAAAAGGCCAGCGCGCACATCAAGGGAGGCGCCAAGAAGGTCATCATCTCGGCGCCGGGCGGCAAGGACGTCGACGCGACGATCGTCTACGGCGTCAACCACGGCACGTTGAAGAGCTCGTTCACCGTGATCTCGAACGCGTCGTGCACGACCAACTGCCTGGCGCCGCTGGTCAAACCGCTGCACGAGAAGCTCGGCGTGGTCAACGGCCTGATGACGACCGTGCACTCGTTCACCAACGACCAGGTGCTGACCGACGTGTATCACGAGGATCTGCGCCGCGCGCGCGCCGCCGGCCACAACATGATCCCGACCAAGACCGGGGCGGCCGCGGCGGTCGGGCTCGTGATGCCGGAACTCAACGGCAAGCTCGACGGCTTTGCGATCCGCGTGCCGACAATCAACGTGTCGATCGTCGACCTGTCCTTCATCGCCGCGCGCGACACCACCGTCGACGAGGTCAACGCGATCATCAAAGCCGCGTCCGAAGGCGAGCTCAAGGGCATCCTCGGCTACAACACCGACCCGCTCGTTTCCAGCGACTTCAATCACGACGCGCGCTCGAGCATCTTCGACGCCACCCTGACCAAGGTCTCCGGCCGCCTCGTCAAAGTCTCGAGCTGGTATGACAACGAATGGGGCTTCTCCAACCGGATGTTGGACACGACTGTCGCGCTGATGGCAGCGAAGTGACGGTCTGATCGAAGCCGTGCCCCATTCGTTGCGTCGTAGGCTAACTTCGGCGCAGCCGAAGTTAAGGACGGCACCCGCCGTCCGGCCGAAGACACAATGGGTGGGGCTTCTCCAACCGGATGCTGGACACGACTGTCGCGCTGATGAACGCCAAGTAGAGCGTCCGGCGCAGGCGCCGAATGCCCCAGGGGCCGGCATCCGCCGGCCCGCTTTGTTTCCAGACGTTTCAGATCCTGCTGCAGTCAACCGCGCAGGCTGCCGCACGTGATATCCGAAACGACGACCGCGCGCCCACCCGGTAGTTTGTTTATCCGACGGTTGTGCGACCCGTGATCGCGTAGGCTCGCCGCCACCCAAGCCAAGAGTGCCCGACCGCGTCGCAACGATGCCGCTGCCCAGAAGACGGATATTGCGCCTGGCCCCCGGAATCCTGTTGGGACTGCCGGCGCTGAACGCCTGCGCCGGGGCGACGCAGGCGCAAGCGGCGCCGCCGATCGCGGCACTGATCGTCAAACCGCGCACGCCGGCGCCCGATGCCGACGCCCTGATGCGGGTCGTTCGACGAAACCTGCCGCAGCCCGAGACGGCCCGTTACGCGCGGCCGATGTCCGGCGGTGCGCACGTCGTGTACCTGACGCCACCGGCCACGCGCGAGCAGGTGCCGGCGCTGATCGAGCGGCTGCGTGCGTCGGGCGCCTTCGAGTACGTCGACCTCGATGCGCCGGTCAGGATCAAGTGAGCGGCACCGTCCGCAGCCGCCGCAGGAGAGCCCCATGCGCCTGAGTCCGAAGATCGCCATCGCCGCCACCGTGCTGGCCGCCGCGCTCGTTGCAGCGTGGCCTGCATCGGTCGGCCATGCCACCGTCGCGACCGCGACGAAGAAGCCCGTGTCCGCGCTGCGCGAGCCGATGATCCGCCAGATGATCGTCAAGCTGCGCAATCCGAAGGCGGTGGAAATGACGCAGCCGCTCGGCGCCGAACGCGTTGCCGCGCTGTCGGCGAGTGCGGGCGTCGGCATGAAGGCGTTCCGCCCGATGTCGGGCCACGCGTCGGTGCTGAGGCTCGAGCGGCCGATGACGCTTACGGAGGCGAAGGCGGTCGCGGCGCGGCTGGCGAACGATCCGAACGTCGAATACGCCGATGTCGACCTTCCGGTGCGCGCGTATCAGACGCTTCCGCAGGATCTCGGCTACACGACGCGACTGTGGCACTACTACCCTCCTACGCAGAACTTCAGCGCAGACGGCAAGACGGTCCTGGCCGTGGGCGGCGCAAACCTGCGCAACGCATGGAACCTGCCTGGCGCATCGAACACGCTGCGCGGTTCCCGCAAGGTCGTCGTTGCGCTGATCGACACCGGCGTCGTGTTGAACCACCCTGAGCTGTCCGGCACGCTGCTGCAGGGCTACGACTTCGTCTCGTCCGACGTCTATGCGAGCGATGGCGTGCCCCCGAATTTCGTCGCCAACGACGGCGACGGGCGCGACGCAGACCCAAGCGATCCGGGCGACTGGGTCACCAGCCAGGACATCAGCGCCTATCCGAACGCCTGCGATCCGCCGGCGAGCGACAGTTCATGGCACGGTACGCACATGGCCGGCACCATCGCCGGCGTATGGAACAACGGCGTCGGCAACCCGCCGCCGCCCGGTACTTCGACGGCGGGAATCGCGCCCAACATCCGGATATTGCCCCTGCGGGCGCTCGGCAAGTGCGGCGGCACATCGAGTGACGTCATCGACGCGATGCGCTTTGCGGCAGGCCTTCCGGTCACCAACCCCGGTGGCGCAACCATCGTCAATCTGACGCCGGCAAAGATCATCAACCTCAGTCTCGGCGGGCAGGGCGGGGCCTGCAGTAGTGCGTACCAGCGAGCCGTCGACGACGTCATCAGCGCGGGCGCTCTGGTCGTTGCCGCTGCCGGAAACGATGGCTTGGTCGGCATCAGCCAGCCGGCCAATTGCCGCGGCGTACTTGCCGTCGCCGGGCATGCGATCAACGGGGACAACGCCGACTATTCGAACGTCGGACCGGAGGTTGGCATCAGTGCCCCGGGCGGCGGCACGCCGCAGCAGCTTGGGACCACCATCACTTCGAGCGACACGGGGTACTACACGTGGTCTTCAACGCTTTTCGGTGCGTTCGGCCCCGACAGCGTCGGCGCGCCGCCGAATCAGGACAAGAGCGGTCCGGCGATCGGCGGCTTTACCGGCACAAGCTCCGCGACCGCGCACACGTCGGCGGTGGCGGCGCTCGTGAAATCGGTGATGCGTACGGCGTCGCCTGAGCAGGTGCGGAACTTCATCGTCGGCGCCGCGAGGCCGCACCCCGCAGGCGGTTTTTGCGCGACGGGTCAGCCGGGGGCGGGACTGTGTGGCGCGGGGCTGCTCGATGCCGCTGCGGCGGTGGCGGCCGCGGCTGTCGACGCGCCGCCGTTGGCGGACGCCGGACCTGACAGAACGGTGGCGCCGGGCGCGGCCGTGACGCTCGACGCGCGCGCCAGTGTCGCGTTCAACGGAAGGCAGATCACTTCGTACGCATGGCGCCAGATCGACAACGGCGCCACACGCGTCGCGCTGAGCGGGCCATCGAGCCCGCTCGCAGGGTTTACCGCGCCTGCGGCGAGCCAGACGCTCGTGTTCGAACTGACCGTGACGGACGACAGCACGCCGACGCCGAAGTCGGACTCGATCGACGTGGCGATCACGGTGCAGGCTCCTTCACCCCCGCCGTCCGGTGGCGGCGGCGCGCTGGCGCTGTGGCAACTGCTGCTGCTGGCGGCATTCGGACTGGCCGCGCGCATCCGCTGCCCCGCCTGAACGCGCTGTCGCCTACGAAACGCCGCGCACCGTCGCGGCGTTTTTCTTGGCGTCGCGCCACGCGAACGCCAATCCCAGCAGCGTGCCCGCGAGCGCGCCGAACAGATGCGCCTGCGGCACGGTCGTCGCGCCGAGCCAGTCGGCGTAGGGCGTGGCGCTGGCGGACGGCTGCTCCGCGACGACCTTGATCCAGCCGCCGAGCGCGAGCGCCGCTGGCAGCCACAGCGCGCGCAGCGCGCGCGCATCGGGCCGCGCCAGCACGCTCGCCAGCCAGCAGGTCGCACCGGCGAAGTACAGCGCGTGCAGCACGCCCGAGGCGCCGCGATACCACTCGATCGCCGGATACAGCAGCGCGAGTCCCGCGCCGATCGCTGCCGCGCCGGCAACGAGCGCGATCAGTTGCCGGCGCAGGTCCAGATCGGGGCCGAACAGCCGCGCGATGAGCCACCACGCGGCGGCGTTGATCAACGCGTGCTGCCAGTTGACGTGCACGAGATGCGCGCTGACGAGCCGCCACGGCTCGGCCGCGAGCAGCGCGCGGCGGTATTCGAGCGCGGCGCCGGCGGCATCGAGTTGCCGCAGCAACACGATCAGCGCCGCGCCGACGAGCGCGGCCCATTCGGTGCGGGCGAGGGTGAACCGGATCACGATCGCGTGCAAGGTGCGTTCGTATAATGCCGCAGCCTTCGACGCTGCGAGACGAGAGAGCACCCGCCGCCGCAGCACGCGCATCGCTTTCCCACCTTTGCGGATCGCCCCATGAACGTCCTCACCCTCGAAGCTCTCGCCCGCGACGGCAAGTTGCGCGGCAAACGCGTGTTCATCCGCTCGGACCTGAACGTGCCGCAGGACGACGCCGGCAACATTACCGAGGACACGCGCATTCGCGCGTCGGTGCCGGCGATCCGCATGGCGCTCGACGCTGGCGCAGCGGTGATGGTGACCTCGCACCTGGGGCGGCCGACCGAAGGGGAACTGAAGCCCGAGGACTCGCTCGCGCCGGTGGCCAAGCGGCTGGCGGAACTGCTCGGCCGTCCGGTGCCGCTCGTGCAAAACTGGCTCGATGGCGTGCAGGTGGCGCCGGGCGAAGTCGTGCTGCTGGAAAACTGCCGCGTCAACAAGGGCGAGAAGAAAGACAGCGACGAGCTGGCGCGGAAGCTGGCCCGGCTGTGCGACGTCTACGTCAACGACGCCTTCGGCACCGCGCATCGTGCCGAGGCGACCACGCACGGCATCGCCAAGTACGCGCCGATCGCGTGCGCCGGCCCGCTGATGGCCGCCGAGATCGAAGCGCTCGGCAGGGCGCTCGGCAACCCCAAGCGCCCGCTGCTGGCGATCGTCGCGGGGTCCAAGGTCTCAACCAAGCTCACGATCCTTAATAACCTCGCGCAGAAGGTCGACCGACTGATCGTCGGCGGCGGTATCGCCAACACCTTCCTGCTCGCCGAGGGCTTCAAGGTCGGCAAGTCGCTGTGCGAACCGGACCTGGTGCCGGAGTGCAAGAAGGTGCTCGCCACGCTCGCGGAAAAGGGCGGCACGCTGCCGCTGCCGATCGACGTGGTCGTCGCCAAGGAGTTCTCGGCCACGGCCGCGGCGACGGTCCGGCGCGCCGACGCGGTGCAGCCCGACGAGATGATCCTCGACGTCGGCCCGCAGACCGCGCTTGGCCTCGTGCACGGAATCAGCACCGCCGGCACGATCATCTGGAACGGGCCGATCGGCGTGTTCGAGTTCGACCAGTTCGGCGAGGGCACCAAGCAGATGGCGCTGGCGATCGCGCAGGCGACCGTCAACGGCGCGTTTTCGATCGCCGGCGGTGGCGACACGCTGGCGGCGATCGCCAAGCACCACATCGGCGACCGCATCAGCTACATCTCTACCGGCGGCGGCGCGTTCCTGGAGTTCCTCGAAGGCAAGGTCCTGCCGGCGATCGAGATTCTCGATCAGCGCGCCAAGGGCTGAGCCGGTGCCGCGTTCGACCAAGATCGTCGCCACGCTCGGCCCGGCGTCGAGCGATCCGCTCGTGCTCGAGCGCATGCTCGCGGCGGGCGTGGACGTCGTGCGCTTCAACTTCTCGCACGGCACGGCCGCGGATCACCTGGCCCGCGCCAAGCTCGTGCGCGAGGCGGCGCGCGCCTGCGGGCGCGAGGTCGGCATCATGGCCGACCTGCAGGGGCCGAAGATCCGCGTCGGCAAGTTCGAGGGCGGCAAGGTCGAGCTGCACGCGGGGCAGCGCTTCGTGCTGGACGCCGGTTGCGAGCTGGGCAACGCGCAGCGCGCTGGCCTCGACTACAAGGACTTGCCGCGCGACGTGCGGCCCGGCGACGTGCTGCTGCTCAACGACGGGCTGATCGTGTTGGACGTGGAGCGCGTCGAGGGCTCCGAGATCCACACGACGGTGCGCATCGGCGGCGAGCTGTCGAACAACAAGGGCATCAACAAGCAGGGCGGCGGACTGTCGGCGCCGGCGCTGACCGCAAAGGACGTGCGCGACATCGAGATCGCGATGGAATGCGGCGCGGATTTCGTCGCGGTGTCGTTCGTCAAGAACCGCACCGACGTCGAAATGGCGCGGCAGCTCGCGACCATCGCCGGCGAAAAGCACGGCATCCGCCCGCTGATCATCGCCAAGATCGAGCGCGCCGAGGCGGTACCGCTGCTGCGCGAGATCCTGGCCGCGGCCGACGGCATCATGGTCGCGCGCGGCGATCTGGCGGTCGAGGTCGGGGTCGCCGCCGTGCCGGCGCTGCAGAAGCGCATGATCAAGATGGCGCGCGAGGCGAACAAGCTCGCGATCACCGCAACGCAGATGATGGAGTCGATGATCCACAACGCGGTGCCGACGCGCGCCGAGGTCAGCGACGTCGCCAACGCGGTGCTCGACGGCACCGATGCGGTGATGCTGTCGGCGGAAACCGCCGCCGGCCGCTATCCGGTCGAGGTCGTCGAGACGATGGCTTCGATCGTCGAGGCGGCCGACCGCTCCGAGGCGGTCGTGCTCGACACGCAGTTCCTCGACCAGACGTTCACGCGCGTGGACCAGTCGATCGCGTACGGCGCGCTGTTTACCGCGTTTCACCTGCGCTGCGCGGCGATCGTCGCGCTGACCGAGTCGGGCTCGACGACGCTGTGGATGAGCCGGCACGACATCGACATCCCGATTTACGCGCTGACGCCGAGTGTGGCCACGCAACGCCGGCTGGCGCTGTATCGCAACGTGCGTCCGCTGCACTTTCCGACCGGGCAGGAGCGCGATGCCGCGCTGGCCGCGGCGGAGAAGCTGCTGCTCGACCTGGGCCGCGTGCAGCGCGGCGATCTGATCGTGCTGACGTGCGGTGAGCCGATGGGGCAGGCCGGCGGCACCAACACGCTGAAGATCGTCCGCGTCGGCGGGCACGGATGAACGCGGGCGATTGCTGCGCGGTCATTGAGCCTTACAAATCCTTGCGACACGTGGCCCCCGCCCGGCGCCCGCAGCCCCACGTCATACCGAGCCGCTTCTCGCCTCCTCACTCCGAGCCACTTCTTATCTCGTCATTCCGAGCCGCTGCTTGACTCGTCGTACCCAGCCGCCGCTTGCCTCCTCATTCCGAGCCGCTTCTCGCCTGGTCATTCCGAGCCACCGGCGAGGAATCTCGGCCGT
>JBBIQI010000051.1:0-18239 GCA_037442465.1 Burkholderiales bacterium | reverse complement strand
ATACGCTGCTGAAGCTTCCCGGCGTGACCTCGGTGCGCTCCAGCGTGTGCCTGGAGGAGATCAAGTGCACCAGCGCACTGCCGGTGTGAGGCGGCCGCCGTCGTCCCGGGCAACAAAGCGTCGAGAGATCCGCAGCGTCGCCGCGCGTGCGCGCGCTGCGCTGCCTACGTCGCGGGTGGGATGACCGGCGCCAGTTGCGCCAGGTACCGCGCCCGCCGGCGCGAATAGTCGGGCGCGCTGTCGGCCAGCAGCCGTGCCACGTCTTCGTCGGTGAGTTCCCGCACCAGCTTGGCCGGCGCGCCCAGGATCAGCGACCGATCGGGAAACACCTTGCGCTCGGTGACGATCGCGCCCGCACCGACCAGGCACTGACGGCCGATCACGGCGCCGTTCATCACCACCGCCTGGATGCCGATCAGCGAGCCGTCGCCGATCGTGCAGCCGTGCACGACCGCCTGATGCCCGATCGTCACGTCGCGCCCGACCGTCAGCGGGAAACCGAGATCGTTGTGCAGCACCGCGCACTCCTGCACGTTGCTGCCGTCGCCGATCAAAATCGGCTCGTTGTCGCCGCGCAGCACCGCGTTGAACCAGATGCTGACGTTTTCGCCCAGCACGACCCGGCCGATCAGGGTCGCGTTGGGCGCGACGAACGCGCTCGCCGGAACCTGCGGTGCGTCATCGCCGAGCCGATAAAGCGCCATCGGATCACTCCGGTTTCAGGCCCGCTTTCTTCACCAGTGCGCCGTAGCGGGCCAGTTCAATGCGAAAGTATTGTGCGGCGGCCTCGGGTGTGGTCGGGTCGATCGCGTTGCCCTGTTTGGCCATCGCTTCCTTGACCTCCGGGGTAGCCAGCGCCGTGAGGAAGGCGTTGCGGATGCGCTGCACGTGCCCGGCCGGCAGCCGGGCCGGCCCGACCACCGCGAACCAGCCGGCGACATCGTAATCCGGCAACCCCTGCTCGGCGATCGTCGGGATGTCGGGCGCGGCCGCGGCGCGCGCCTTGCCGCAGACGCCGATCGCGCGCAGCGCGCCGCTCTTCAAGTGACCCTGCGCGGCGGGCAGTGCGACCACGCCGAATTCCACCTGGCCGCTGATGAGATCGGTCACCATCGGTCCGACGCCCTTGTACGGAATGTGCCTGACGTCCACACCTGCCTGCTCGACGAACATCGCGCCGGCCAGATGAATGATCGTGCCGTTGCCGGAGGAGGCGTAGTTGTAGGCGCCCGGCTTCGCCCGCAGGAAAGCGACCAGCTCCTTGACGTTGTGGGCCGGTACCTTCGGGTTGACGACCAGCACGAACGGGGTCGCCCCGAGCACCGAAATCGGCGTGATGTCCGCGATCGAATCAAACGGCATCGATTTGAACACGTGCGGATTGATCACGTGGTTGTTGGACACCACCCCGATCGTGTTGCCGTCCGGCGCTGCCTTGACGATCGCCGCGGTGCCGGTGATGCCGCCGGCGCCGGGCAGGTTTTCGATCACCACCGGCTGGCCGAGCGCTTTGGCGAGCGCGGGCTGAATGGCGCGCATGATCGTGTCCACGCCGGAGCCGGGCCCGACCGGCAGGATCATCTTCATCGGCGGTTGCGCCGTCGCGCACAGCGGGAAAGCGGCCGCGGCAAGCGTGATGAGCGCGCGGCGTGCGATCGAAAAGCTCATGGTTCCCTCCGGTTCGATGGGTTGTACGGATTGGCGGATACCGCAGGCATCGCGCCGGTCAATCGGTCGCGCCGCGTCGTCCGCTATAGGAGCGCTGCCCTGGCAAGCGGGCCCAGCACTTCTTCGCTGTGTTCGCCGACGCGCGCGAGCGGCTGCCGCACCCCCGGTCGGCGGCCGTCCATCAGCAGGGGCAGCAACACGACCTCGGTGGTGCCGCCGTCGTCGGTGACCATCGGCGCCAGTCCGCCGCTGGCCTTCAGATGCGGGTCGTGCACGAGCTGCTCTGGCCGCGCGATCGGCGCATACGGCACGCCGGCGGCCTCCAGCTTCAGCGCAAGTGCGTCGGCGCGCTGCCGCGCCAGCCGCTGCGCGAGCTGCGGAATCAGCGCGTCGCGCGCTGCCCCCCGCAGCGCATTGGTCGCGAAGCGCGGCTCGTTCGCGAGTTCGGGGCAGCCGAGCACGTCGCACAAGGCGACGAACTGCTTGTCGCTGACTGCCGCGATGAAAAGCTGCTCGCCTTCGGCCAGCGTGAACACGTCGTAGACGCTCCATGCCGATACGCGAGCCGACATCGGCGGCGGCGGCTCGCCGGTCATCAGGTACTGCTGCAGGTGCTGCGCGCACAGGAACACGCAGTTCTCGAACAGCGCGCTCTGCACCTCCTGCCCGCGGCCGGTGCGCTCTCGTTCGCGCAGCGCGGCCAGCACGCCGATCGCGCCGAACATGCCGCCCATGATGTCGTTGACGGAGGCCCCCGCTCGCAGCGGCCGCCCCGGCAGGCCGGTCATGTACGCCAGGCCGCCCATCATCTGCACCACTTCGTCGAGCGCCAGCCGCTTCTCGTACGGTCCCGGCAGGAACCCCTTGTGCGACACGTAGATCAGGCGCGGAAAGCGCGGCGCGAGCGCGGCGTAGTCGAGTCCGACGGACGCCATCAGGCCGGGGCGAAAGTTCTCGATCAGTACGTCGCCGGTGCCGATCAACGCGAGCGCGGTAGCGCGGTCGGCGGGCGAATGGATGTCGAGCACGACGCTCTTCTTGTTCCGGTTGAACGTGCGGAAGAAGCCGATGCCGAGCCCCGGCAGCCCGCGCGTCTTGTCGCCGCCGGGCGGCTCGACCTTGATCACCTCGGCGCCGAGGTCGGCGAGGATCATGCCGCAGGTCGGCCCCATCACCATGTGCGTGAATTCGATCACGCGCACGCCGGCAAGCGGCAGGTCGTTGCGGTCGGGCGATGCGTTCATCGGGTTCTCAGTGGTCCGTCGTTGCGGCAGCAAGAGTCTTCGGCAGCCCGCAGCGCGCGAGCGCACCGAAGAGCTGCTCGCCGCGCAACCACTCGGCCAGTTGCGCGCGCAGCGCCAGCAGGCGCGGCAGATCGACGCCGGTGTTCACGTCCATCGCGGCGAGCATGAAGGCGAGGTCTTCGGTCGCGACGTTGCCGCTCGCGCCCGGCGCGTGCGGGCAGCCGCCGATGCCGCCGAGCGACGCATCGAAGCGCGTCACGCCGGTCTCGAGCGCCGCACACACGTTGGCCAGCGCCAGGCCGCGCGTGTCATGGAAGTGGCCGCACCACAGCCGATCGCCGGCGATGCGGCGGGCCTGCTCGAACAAGCGCCGCACCGACGCCGGGTCCGCATAACCGACGGTATCGGCCAGGCTCACGCGGTCGGCGCCGGCGTCCAGCAGCGCCTGCAGCAGCCGCAGCACCTCCTGCGGCTCGACGCGGCCCTGCAGCGTGCAGCCGAACGCGGTGCCCACACCGCCTTCAATCAAGGTCCGGCTGCCGGCGGCGTCGCGCTCGGCGCGTATGCGCGCCACTTCCTCGACCACCTGATCGGGCGTCTTGCGCAGGTTGGCCAGACTGTGCGCGTGACTTGCAGACAGCGGCACCAGCAGCAGGTCGACCCCCGCCGCCAGCGCGCGCTCGGCGCCCTTCAGATTCGGCACCAGCACCGAGACGAACAGTCCCGGCAGCGTCTTGGCGTAAGCGACGACTTCTGCGGTGTCGGCCAACTGCGGCAGCAGCCGCGCCGGCACGAACGAACCGACCTCGATCTCGCGCACGCCGGCAGCGTACGCGGCGGCGATCCATTCGCGCTTGCGCGCGGTCGGCAGAACCGTCGCAATGCTCTGCAGGCCGTCGCGCAAGCCGACCTCGCGGATGACGGCTCGGGATGGAAGGGCGGACATGGGCGGGTGTTGGAATGCTTGGCCGGCGCTTGGCGAACTGTAGACATTCCGCGGCGGCCGCGCAGATCAATCTTGGAACCCTGGGCGTTCCGAACCGGAATGGCACAATGCCACGCAATGAAGCGCCCGTTCGATCCGGTCACGCTGCGGATGTTCGTCGCCGTTTGCGAGGAGCGCAACATCGCGCGTGCCGCCGAACGCGAGTCGATCGTCGCTTCGGCGATCAGCAAGCGCCTGGCCGCCCTCGAGGCCGAGCTCGGTGTGCCGCTCGTCAAGCGCGGGCGGCGCGGCGTGGAACCGACCGCCGCCGGCGAGGTGCTGCTGCGCCAGGCGCGCGACGTGCTGCGCACGATGGAACGCATGCGCGCCGAGCTCGCCGAGTTTGCCAGCGGCGTGCGCGGCGCGGTGCGCGTGTTCGCCAGCCTGTCGGTGCTCTCCGAGTCTCTGCCCGACGACGTCGGCGCCTTTCTCGCGCGGCACCGCACGGTGCGCGTGAGCCTGGAGGAAAGAATCAGCGCCGAGATCGTGCGCGCCGTGCGCGACGGCGCGGTGGACTTCGGCGTGTGCTGGGACGCGACGGATCTCGCCGGGCTCGCCACGGTTGCCTATCGCACCGACCGCCTGTGTGTGGCGCTGGCGCCGTCGCACCCGCTCGCCGGCCGGCGCAAGCTCGCTTTCGTCGAGACGCTGCCGTACGAGCAGATCGAGATCCTGCCCGGCAGCATCGTACAGGCCACGCTGCGGCGTGCGGCCGCGCTGGCCGGTGAGGCGCTGCGCCATCGCATCCAGGTCTCCACGTTCGATGCGGCCTGCCGCAACGTCGCGGCCGGCCTGGGTATCGCGATCGTGCCGCGCGAAGCCACCGAAACCTACGTGAAGGCGCGCGCGCTGCGGCTAGTGCCGCTGACCGATCCGTGGGCCGTGCGCCGCTTCGTCGTGTGCATGCGTTCGCGCGAGGCGCTGACGGCCGCCGCGCGCCTGCTCGTCGATCATCTGCATCGGCGCGCCGACCCCTGAGCGGCCGCGCGCAGCGCGCGGCCGAGCTCCACGATCAGCGCGGCCTGCGCGCCTGCTCGCCCCACAACTGCTGCAGGCGCGCGTCCCGCCCGCAACCGGACCGGTAGAACTGGTAGCGCACCGGATTCTTCCGGTAGTAGTCCTGGTGGTACTCCTCGGCCGGGTAAAACGTCGTCGCCGGCGCGATTTCGGTGACGATCGGCTCTTTGAAGGGCTTTGCGCGTTCGAGCGCGGCCTTCGAGGCTTCGGCGACGCGCCGCTGCTCGGCGTCGTGGAAGAAGATGGCCGTGCGGTACTGCGAGCCGACGTCGCAGAACTGGCGGTCCTTGACGGTCGGATCGATCGTGCGCCAGAAGTACTCGACGAGCTGCGCGTAACTGACCTTGCGCGGATCGAAGACGACTTCGACGGCCTCGGCATGGCCCGTGCCTCCGGCCGAGACCTGCTCGTAGGTCGGCGCGGCGACACGACCGCCGATGTAGCCCGACGTGGTCAACAGCACGCCGTCGATCTTGTCGAAGTCAGCCTCCACGCACCAGAAGCAGCCGCCGGCGAAGGTCGCTTTCGCCACCGCCGGCGCGGCCGCGGCTGGCTGCGCTCGCGCAAACGGCGCGGCGGCGGCCAGCGCAGCGGCGCAGAGCGCGGCGAACCGGCGCACCCTCATGGCGCAGGAACGAACTTCAATGCGACGCCGTTGTTGCAGTAGCGCTTGCCGGTCGGCGGCGGGCCGTCGTCGAACACATGACCGTGATGGCCGCCGCAGCGCGCACAGTGATACTCGGTGCGCGGATACAGCAGTTTGAAGTCGGTCTTGAAGCCAAGCACGTCCGGCAGCGACGCGTAGAAGCTGGGCCAGCCGGTGCCGCTGTCGAACTTCATCTCCGAGGTGAACAACGGCAGGTCACAGCCGGCGCAGTGGTAGGTGCCTTTGCGCTTTTCCGCGTTCAGCGGGCTCGTGAAGGCGCGCTCGGTGCCTTCGCGGCGCAGCACCTCGAACTGCGCCGGCGTCAGCCGCTTGCGCCATTCGTCTTCGGCCAGGTCGATGCGGTCGGCGCGGGTCGGCCGGGAGGCGGCGTCGGCATCCCGGCTCGTCAGGCCGAGGGCGGTCAGGGCAGACAGGATCTGGCGGCGGGTCATCGGATCGGTCTCCGTTCAAGTCGGTCCGCGTCGGTCGCGCGGGCGACGCGAATCTTTCGCGAACCTGCACGCTTCGACCGCCGGTGCCTGCCGCGGTTTCGACCGCGGTCGGCGGCGAGGTTCTGTCTTTTTCGCCACGATACGCCGCGCGCGGGCCCAGGCAGTCCGCGTCCGGCGCGGTCTTTGCGGGCATTGCGGGTATATTTCGCCCGCGACCGCCCGGCAGTGCCGGGCGTTTTGCATGTAGCCCATTCGCACGTCGAGCATGCTGGCCTTCATCGTCCGCCGACTGCTGCAAGCGATCCTCGTGATGCTGACGGTCGCGTTCGTCGCCTTCCTGCTGTTCCAGTACGTCGGTGACCCGGTCACGCAGATGCTCGGGCAGGATGCCACACCCGAGGACCGCGCGCGACTGCGCACCGAGCTGGGACTCGATCAGCCCTTTTTCGTGCAGTTCGGCCACTTCGTGGTCAACGCCGCGCAGGGCGACTTCGGCATCAGCCTGCGGCAGGGGCGCGCGGTGTCGACGCTGATCAAGGAGCGGCTGCCGGCCACCCTCGAGCTGTCCTTCGCCGCCGCCCTGATCGCGATCGTCGCCGGCATTCCGATGGGTGTGTACACCGCGCTGAAGCGCGACTCGTGGTTGTCGCAGTTCCTGCTTGCGGCTTCGCTCGTCGGCGTGTCGCTGCCGACCTTCCTGATCGGCATCTTGCTGATCCTCGTGTTCGCGGTGCAATTGGGCGTGCTGCCGTCGTACGGCCGCGGCGACACGGTCGCGCTCGGCTGGTGGACCACCGGGTTGCTGACGGCCAAGGGCTGGCAGCATCTCGTCCTGCCGGCGATCACGCTGTCGCTGTTCCAACTGACGCTGATCATGCGGCTGGTGCGCTCCGAGATGCTCGAGGTGCTGCGTACCGACTACATCAAGTTCGCGCGCGCGCGCGGTCTGACCGACCGTGCGGTGCACTTTGGCCACGCGCTGAAGAACACGCTGGTGCCGGTGATCACGATCACCGGGCTGCAGCTCGGCGGAATCATCGCGTTCGCGATCGTCACCGAAACGGTGTTCCAGTGGCCCGGCATGGGGCTGCTGTTCATCCAGAGCGTGCAGTTCGCCGACATCCCGGTGATGGCCGCGTACCTGTGCCTGATCGCGCTGGTGTTCGTGATCATCAACCTGATCGTCGATCTGCTGTACTTTGCCGTCGACCCGCGCCTGCGCATCGATCGAGCGGCGCTGGCGCATTGAACGGCGATCGAATTCAACACCGAGACACGGAGACCACCGAGAAATGCTCTTAAGTGTCTTTGTCCGTGCTCTCGGTGTCTCGGTGCGCAAGACGTTCCATCGATGAACGCGTACCTTGGTTCCGCGCTGAAATCGCCGGTGAGCTTCGTCGCCGAACGGCACGACGAATTCACCGCGATCCGGCGCGACCTGCACGCGCATCCGGAGCTCGGTTTCGAGGAGCACCGCACGGCCGCGCTGGTTGCCGAGCGGCTGCACCAGTGGGGCATCGAGGTCCACACCGGCGTGGGCAGGACCGGCGTGGTCGGTGTCGTGCGCGGACGGGCCGATCGTTCGGGCAAGGCGGTCGGGTTGCGCGCCGACATGGACGCGCTGCCGATCCAGGAGGACAACGACTTCGCGCACCGCTCGACCCGGCCCGGACTGATGCACGGCTGCGGGCACGACGGGCACACCACGATGCTGCTCGCCGCCGCGCAGTACCTCGCGGCCACGCGCGCCTTCGACGGCACCGTGTACCTGATCTTCCAGCCGGGCGAGGAAGGTTTCGCCGGTGCCAAGGCGATGATCGACGACGGCCTGTTCACGCGCTTTCCGGCCGACGAGGTCTACGCGCTGCATAACTGGCCGGCCCTGCCGGCCGGTCACATCGGGCTGAACCCCGGGCCGATGATGGCCGCGGCCGACCGCATCGAGATCGCGATCTCGGGTCGCGGCGGCCATGCGGCGCATCCGCACCTGACGGTCGATCCGGTGCTGATCGCCGCGCACATCGTCACGGCCGCGCAAAGCATCGTGTCGCGCAACGTCGCGCCGATCGACGCCGCGGTCGTCTCGCTGTGCTCGCTGCAGGCGGGGCACCCGGGCGCGTTCAGCGTGGTGCCGCGCGAGGCGAAGCTGGTCGGTACCGTGCGCGCGTTTCAGCACAGCATTCAGGAGCAGATCGAAAAACGCCTGGTCGAACTGGCGCAGTCGACCGCGCGTGCCTTCGGCGGCGACGCCGCCGTGCGTTACGAGCGCATCTATCCGGCCACGATCAATCACCGGCCGCAGTACGAGTTCGCTGTCAAGGTGGCCGAGGAACTGGTCGGCCGTGAACGCGTCGCGCGCAACCTGCCGCCGTCGATGGGGGCGGAGGACTTCGCGTTCATGCTGCATGCCAAGCCGGGCTGCTACATCCGGCTCGGGCAGGGGCCGGCGGCTGATGCGACAGGCGGTGCCTGCTGGCTGCACGACACTCGTTATGATTTCAACGACGCGGTCATCCCGCTCGGCGCGGGCTTCCTGGCCGCGCTGGCCGAACGGCGCATGCCGCCGGCGGCGCCATGACCTGCGCGCGCACCGGCAGGGCAGTGGCGCAGGACGGGTAGGACCATCGATCGAGAGCGACCCACGATGAGGAGACAGCCATGAAGATCCGATTCACCCTCGCGCGCGCGGCGCTGGCTGCGTGCGCGGCCGTGACCGCCGTCAGCGTGGGCGCGCCGGCGGCGTCGGCCCGGACGTTCAAGTTCGCCAATCAGGGCGACGCGCTGTCGATGGACCCGCACTCGCTGAACGAGTCGCTGCAGTTGAACTTCCTGGCCAACATCTACGAGCCGCTGGTCGGCCGCGGCAAGAAGCTCGAGCTGGTGCCGGCGCTGGCGACCGACTGGAAGCAGACCGCGCCCACCGTCTGGCGCTTCAACCTGCGCAAGGGCGTGACCTTTCACGACGGCACGCCGTTCACCGCCGACGACGTGATCTTCTCGTACAACCGCGCCAAGGGCGAGGGCTCGGACGTCAAGACCTACGTCGGCGCGATCAAGGAAATCCGCAAGATCAACGACCACGCGATCGACATCGTCACCAACGAGCCGTTCCCGATCCTGCCCGACGTGATCTCGCTGTGGATGATCATGAGCAAGAAGTGGTGCGAGGACAACCGCGCCACGCAGCCGGTCGACAAGCGCAAGGGCGTGGAGAACACGGCGTCGTTCAAGGCCAACGGCACCGGCCCGTTCCGCCTGCGCGCGCGCGAACCCTCCGTGCGCACGACGCTGGTGCGCAACTTCAACTACTGGGACAAGTCGATCGAGACCAACATCGAGGAGGCGATCTTCACGCCGATCGGCAACGCCTCGACGCGCGTGGCGGCGCTGCTGTCGGGCGAGATCGACATGATGGAACCGGTGCCGGTGCAGGACATCGCCCGCATCGCCGCCAATCCGAACCTGAAGGTGCTGCAGGGGCCGGAGCTGCGCACGATCTTCCTCGGCATGGACCAGTCGCGCAACGAGCTGCTGTTTTCCAACGTCAAGGGCAAGAACCCGTTCAAGGACAAGCGCGTGCGGCAGGCCTTTTACCAGGCGATCGACATCAACGCGATCCAGAGAGTCGTGATGCGCGGCGCCTCGCAGCCGACCGCGCTGATGATCGCGCCCGGCATCAAGGGCTTCCCGGCGGACCTGAACAAGCGGCTGCCGTACGA
The DNA here is from genome assembly GCA_037442465.1 of Burkholderiales bacterium. Lineage (GTDB taxonomy): Bacteria > Pseudomonadota > Gammaproteobacteria > Burkholderiales > Burkholderiaceae_F > DSNY01. Next base: position 8,508 of record JBBIQI010000051.1, on the reverse strand, counting down.
CCCGGCGGCGGCGCAGAAGCTGCTCGCCGAGGCGGGCTATCCGCAGGGCTTCGAGGTCGGCATGAACTGCCCGAACGACCGCTACGTCAACGACGAGGAAATCTGCAAGGCGGTATCCGCGATGCTCGCCAAGATCGGCGTCAAGGTGAACCTGGTGGCCGAGAGCAAGGCGACGTACTTTCCCAAGATCCTGTCGCGCAACACGTCGTTCTATCTGCTCGGCTGGACGCCGGGATCGTACGACTCGCACAATCCGCTGTTCGCGCTGATGTCCACCCCGGGCGCGGGCGGACAGGGCCAGTTCAATCTCGGCAGCTACAGCAATCCGAAAGTCGACGAACTGACCCGCGCGATCGCGGTGGAAACCGATCCGGCCAAGCGCAACGCGATGATCCGGGAGGCCATGAAGATCCACCAGGACGACATCGGCCATATCCCGCTGCACCAGCAGGCGCTCGCGTGGGCGATGAAAAAGAACGTCAACACGGTGCAGCTCGCGGACAACTTCATGTTCCTGAAGTGGACGACGGTGGGCGTCAAGAAAGGGGATTGAGCAACGTGGATCGCCGAGCGCCTGTGCGCGGCGCGGCAGTCCCCGCTTGGCGCGCCGGCCTCGGCGGCGTTGGCGAACTGTCGGGCGCACGCCGATGAACGCGCTGCTCGCACGCTGGTGGGACAGCGACATCGCCTACAGCTTCCGGCGCTCGCCGGTGGCGATCGGTGCCGCCGTGGTCGCCACCCTGCTGATCGTCAGTGCGCTGTTCGCCGAATGGGTCGCGCCGCACAACCCGTTCGATCTGGCGACGATCAATCTGCTCGACGCGTCGCTGCCGCCGGCGTGGCAGGAAGGCGGCAATCCGAAGTACTGGCTCGGCACCGACGACCAGGGGCGCGACGTGTATTCGGCGATCCTGTTCGGCATGCGTATCTCGCTGGTGATCGGTGTGGCGTCGGTCGTGTTGTCGCTGCTGATCGGCGTCAGCCTAGGGCTGTTGTCGGGCTACGTCGGCGGCAAGGTCGATGCGTTCATCATGCGGGTCTGCGACGTGATGCTGTCGTTTCCGGCGATCCTGGTCGCGCTGCTGATCGACGGTGTCGCGCGCGCCGCGCTGCCGCGCGAGGCGCACAACGAAGTCGCGTTCCTGGTGCTGGTGCTGGCGATCGCGCTGTCGGGCTGGGTCCAGTACGCGCGCACGGTGCGCGGCTCCACGCTGGTCGAGAAGAGCAAGGAGTACGTGCAGGCCGCGCGCGTGATCGGCGTGGCGCCGCTGGCGATCATGGCCAAACACGTGCTGCCGAACGTGCTGGGGCCGGTGCTGGTGCTCGCCACCGTGCACATCGCCACCGCGATCATCACCGAGGCGACGCTGTCGTTCCTCGGTGTGGGCGTGCCGCCGACCACGCCGTCGCTCGGCACGCTGATCCGCATCGGCAACGAGTTCCTGTTCTCCGGCGAGTGGTGGATCACGATCTTCCCCGGCGCGGCACTGGTCGCGCTCGTGCTGTCGGTCAACCTGCTGGGCGACTGGCTGCGCGATGCGCTCAATCCGAAGCTGCGCTAGGCGCGCGGCAACCATTGGTTACGGAAGATGGCGGCTTGCTTTGCTAGTTTGAAGCGCGGCGGCGTTCTGCCGCTGTCGATGCAAAGGAGGTTGCCATGACCATGCCGCGTTCGTGGTTCGTCGCCGCGTCGCTCGCCGTGCTCGCCGCCGGCTGCGCGACGACCGACACGTTTTCGTACATCCAAGGCCAGCGCTGGAAGAAGGCCGAGTTGAATACCTTCGACGTCACGATCATCCGGGTCGACGACCAGGACTACATCCAGCGTGGCGATGCGCCGATCCGCATCGAACCGGGCCTGCACAGGATCGTCGTGCAGGGTCCGCCGACCGCCGGCTTCCGCTTCGGCGAGCAGCGCACGCTGACGCTCGACGTGAAGCCGTGCACGCGCTACTGGCTCGAGGCGAAGAAGGACAATGCGCTGTCGCAGGACTTCGTGCCGCGGGTCAACTACGAAGAGCCGATCCCCGGCTGCGGCGCCGCGATCGCCAGGAAATAGGAGTTCTCGTTGACGAGCCACGCCGGGCCGCTGCTGGAAGTCCGCAACCTGCGCATCGAGTTCCCGACCCGGCGCGGCACGCTGGTGGCCGTCGACGACGTATCGTTTTCGATCGCCCCGGGGGAGGTGCTCGGCGTCGTCGGCGAATCGGGCGCGGGCAAGTCGCTGACCGGCGCGGCGATCATCGGGCTGCTGGAGCCGCCGGGCCGCATCGCTGCCGGCGAGGTCAAGCTCGCCGGGCTGCGCATCGACAACCTGCCGTACGACGAGATGCGCAAGGTGCGCGGGCGCGAGATCGGCGCAATCTTCCAGGACCCGCTGACGTCGCTCAATCCGCTGTACACCGTGGGCCAGCAGCTCGTCGAGACGATCGTCACGCATCTGAACGTGTCGTCGGCGCAGGCGCGGCGCCGCGCGATCGAGCTGCTCGCCGCCACCGGTATCCCGGCGCCGGAGCGCCGCATCGACCACTATCCGCACCAGTTCTCCGGCGGCATGCGCCAGCGCGTCGTCATCGCGCTGGCGCTGGCCGCCGAGCCCAAGCTGGTCATTGCCGACGAGCCGACCACCGCGCTCGACGTGTCGATCCAGGCGCAGATCATCACGCTGCTAAAGACGCTTTGCCGCGAGAAGAAGACCGCGGTGATGCTGGTGACGCACGACATGGGGGTGATCGCCGAAACCGCCGATCGCGTCGCCGTGATGTACGCGGGGCGCATCGTCGAGATCGGCCCGGTCGGCGATGTGATCCATCGGCCGCAGCATCCGTACACGGTCGGACTGATGGGGTCGATCCCGACCTTCGGTCATGAGACCGAGCGGCTGACGCAGATCGACGGCGCGATGCCGCGCCTGACCGCAATCCCGCCGGGTTGTGCCTTCCATCCGCGTTGCAGTCGCGCGTTCGACCGCTGTTCGCGCGAACGCCCCGATCTGCTGCCGGCCGGCGCATCTCAGGCGGCCTGCTGGCTGCACGATGCTGCCGGAAGCAGGGTTGCCGCATGAGCGCCGTTGCCCAGCCCCGCACCGAGCTGGCCGCCGGCGAAGTCATCGTCAGGGCCGAAGGCGTGTCGAAGTACTTCGACGTTTCGCCGCCGTGGCTCAACCGCGTGCTCGAGGGCAAGGGCCGGCAGATCCTGCGCGCGGTCGACGGCGTGAGCTTCGACATCCGGCGCGGCGAGACGCTGTCGCTGGTCGGCGAATCCGGCTGCGGCAAGTCGACCGTCGCGCGGCTGCTGGTTGGGCTGTACGTGCCGACCGCCGGCCGCGTCGAGTTCTTCGGCCACGACCTGCGCGAGATGAACACCGCCGCCGGCCGTCCGCTGCGGCAGAAGCTGCAGATGATCTTCCAGGACCCCTACGCGAGCCTGAACCCGCGCTGGCGCGTCGCCGACATCATCGCCGAGCCGCTGCGCGCGCACGGACTGTTGCAGGACAAGCAGGCGATCGCCGCGCGTGTGGACGAACTGCTGACGCTGGTGCGGCTGGCGCCCGCGGACAAGGACAAATACCCGCACCAATTCTCCGGCGGACAGCGGCAGCGGTTGTCGATCGCGCGCGCGCTCGCCACGCATCCGGCGTTTCTCGTCTGCGACGAGCCGACCTCGGCGCTCGACGTGTCGGTACAAGCGCAGGTGCTGAACCTGATGAAGGATCTGCAGCGTGACCTGGGTCTGACGTATCTGTTCATCTCGCACAACCTCGCGGTCGTGCATCACATCTCGGATCGCGTTGGCGTGATGTACTTGGGCAAGGTCGTGGAACTGGCGGCCAAGCGCACGCTTTTCGCCGCGCCCCGCCATCCGTACACGCGGATGTTGCTGGACGCGATTCCCGATCTGGAGATGACCGGCCGTGCCCGCACGCCGGTGGCCGGCGAAGTGCCCAACCCGCTGAACCCGCCGACCGGCTGCACGTTTCATCCGCGTTGCCCGCACGCCGACGCCCGCTGCAAGTCCGAAGCCCCCGTGCTCAAGCTCGTGCGCCACGCCGCCGGCGAAACGCAGGTGGCGTGCCATGCGGTGGAGGAGGGCAGGATCGACCGATGATTACCCAGCCTCGTGACACCATCCGCTTGCGGTTCTTTCGGCTCCGAACGCACCGCTTCAGTCATCCCGAGCGGACGCGAGGGATCTCGGGTTTTCGGTCGGTCGGATCGTTCAGCACGGAGAACACGGAGGAAACGGAGAAAGCGGCCCGCGGGTCCTGGTCTTCTCCGTGCTCTCCGTGTTCTCCGTGTTCGACAAGGGTCGCGCAAAGTCGGCGCCGGCGGGCCGGCCCGACCGCGAGCGCGCGCGCCCGCGTTTGCGAACGGCCGAGATTCCTCGCCTGCGGCTCGGAATGACAAGACAAGAAGGAACTCGAAACGACGAGGCAAGAAGCGGCTCGCCGTGACGAGGCGAGGAGCGGCTCGACGAGACGAGGCAAGAAGCGAAGCCCGGAATGACGGCGCAAGAAGCGGGGCTCGGAATGACGAGGGCCGCTGCCGCTCGGCATGGCGAGGGCTGCGGGCGCAGGGCGGTTGGCACGTGTCACAAGGATTTGGAAGGCTCAGTAGGAGCGACGATCAAACATTGAGCCGACTGCAGCGCAAGCTCGATCACCGCCCCTGAGTGCATTCGATCCTCAATCCTCGGTCCTCGATCCTCCGATGCGCATTGCCGCGATCTCCGACATTCACGGCAATCTGCCGGCGCTCGAGGCCGTGCTCGCCGACATCGCGCGGCGCGGCGCGGATGTCGTGGTCGCGCTCGGCGATCTGCTCGCCGGGCCGCTATGGCCGCGCGAGACGGCCGAGCGGCTGATCGCGCTCGGCTGCCCGGCGATCCGCGGCAACCACGAGCGGCAGACCTGGCTGTGCGAAGGACGCCGCGGCGAGGCGTCCGACCAGTTCGCGTTCGATTCGATCACGCGCGAGCAACTCGACTGGACGCGCGCGCTGCCGGCGACGCTGCGGCTGGCCGACGACGTGTTCTGTTGCCATGGCACGCCCGCCAGCGATCTGGTTTACCTGCTGGAGGATCCCGCGACGGGCCGTGCGACGTTGCGCGCCGACGCCGACATCCGCCGCGACTGCGGCGAGTTGCGTGAGGGCTTGCTGCTGTGCGGGCACTCGCACGTGCCGCGCATCGTCGTGCTGCAGGACGGCCCGACGATCGTCAATCCGGGTGCGGTCGGCATTCCGGCATTCAGCGCGCGCCATCCGGTGCCGCACGTGCACGAACTGGGTTCGCCGCACGCACGCTACGCGCTGGTGGAGCGTGGGCGTGCCGGCTGGCACGCGCAGTTCATCGCGCTCGACTACGACTGGCAGGCCGCCGTGCGGCGCGCGCTCGACAATGGCCGGCCCGATCTTGCGCGCTGGCTGTGCGGGCGCGCCTGAGCGCGGGCCTGCTGCGGGAAAGTGCCAGTGGCGCGCACGCCCGCGTTCGCGCAGCCTGCCGGGATGCGGCACGGATCGGTCCCCATGAGGTTTGCGCGGGTCGTCTTGCTCCTCGCCGCCGCCGGCAGCGCTGCGGCGCAAGTCGTCGAGACCAAGGAACACAAGCTGCGCGTGGCCACCGTCGCCGCCGGACTCGAGCGTCCCTGGGGGCTCGCGTTCCTGCCCGACGGGCGCATGCTGGTGACCGAGCGGCCGGGGCGGCTGCGCGTCGTCGAGCGCAACGGCCGGCTCGATCCGAATCCTGTTGCAGGACTGCCGCGCGTCGATGCGACCGGGCAGGGCGGCCTGCTCGACGTCGCCCTGCATCCGCAGTTCGCGGCGAACGGCTGGATCTACTGGAGCTACGTGCAGCGCGGCGACGATGGCTACGGCACCGAGGTCGCGCGCGGCAAGCTCGCCGGCACGCCCGGCGCGTATCGTCTGACACAGGTCGAAGTGCTGTTCCGGATGCAGCCGAAGTCCGGCGGTGGACTGCACTTCGGCTCGCGCATCGTGTTCGACCGCGACGGCTTCATGTACGTGACGCTCGGCGATCGCGGCGCGATGCAACGCGCGCAGCGGCTCGACGAACACGCGGGCAAGATCGTGCGGCTCACCGACGACGGCCGTCCGGCGCCCGGCAATCCGTTCGCAAACGATCCGAAGGCGCGTCCGGAGATCTGGTCGCTCGGCCATCGCAACGTGCAGGGCGCGGCGCTGCATCCCGCGAGCGGACAACTGTGGGCGATCGAGCATGGACCGCAGGGCGGCGACGAGCTGAATCTCGTGCGCGCCGGCGTCAACTACGGCTGGCCGGTGATCACCTACGGCGTCAACTACGTGACCGGAACGAAGATCGGCGCAGGCACCGCGCAGCCGGGCATGGCGCAGCCGGTGAAGTACTGGACGCCGTCTCCGGCGATTTCCGGGCTCGCGTTCTACGACGGCGACCGGTTCCCGCGCTGGCGCGGCGACGCGCTGATCGGCGCGCTGCGCGGGCAGGCCTTGATCCGTGTGCGGCTCGACGGCGAGCGCTTCGTCGAAGACGAGTTCATGCTGGCCGGCGCGGTCGCGCGCGTGCGCGATGTGCGCATCGGCCCGGACGGCTTCGTCTATCTGCTGACCGACACGCCGAACGGGGCGATCCTGCGGCTCGAGCCCGTGTAGGAATCGGGATCGAGGAGCGAGGACCTGGCCGGCCACAGCGCGCGGTCGATCTGCGGCTGAATCCCGAATCCTCGATCCTGAATGCTGACTTCACCGCAGCAACCGCGCCAGCTTGGGATCGATCGCGATCGCGGCCATCACGCCGCCCATCAGCGCGCCGGTGACGCCCGGCGCGCAGGCGTCCTGGCCCGCCAGGAACAGCCCGCCGATGGGCGTGCGCGGGCGCAGCGCGGGGCTCAGAAAGCGCTCGGGCGTGGTCTGTAATCCGTACATCGCACCGTGCTCGGCCGCGGTAATCGAGGCCACCGAAATCGGCGTCGACGCTTCATGGAATCGCACCAGTGGCGCGAGCCGCGGATAGTGCCGGCCAAACTGCGCGAGCAGATTGCGCTCGACCAGCGCCTTGTACGCGTCATAGTCCTCGCTGCGCGGCGTGCCCTTGCTCAGGCCCTCCCGGTCCCATCGCGAAAACGCGCCCCAGTCGACGAGCGCCACGACTTCGCACGTGTGCCGCCGTGTCGGACCGGGATCGTGCGCCGGGTCCTTCAACGAGGGAAAAGAAACGAACAGGCTCGGTGCGTCCGGCTCGCTGAACGGATCGCGCCAGATCGCGTCGACGTCCCGGCTCTCGAAGATCCAGTCGTTGGTTGCCGACGCGCCGAGCGCGCCGATGTCGCCTTCGAGACCGAGATACAACCCCACGTAGCCGATCGAGGGCTCGATCGCGAGCGCGTCGTCGGCCCAGCGGTAGTCGACCTCCGGCGCAGGCAGCAGCCGCAGCGTGTTACGGATGCCGACGTCGGAGACCACGCAGCGCGCCTCGATCTCCTCGCCGTCGGCGAGCACCACGCCCTCGACGCGGGCATTGCGCACGCGGATGCGCGCAACCTCAGCGTTCGTGCGGATCGCGCCGCCCGCGGACTCGATCGTGCGCGCGAACTCGCGCGCGAACGCGGCGCCGCCGCCGACGGGAAACCACGCGCCGTCCAGATAGTGGTGCATCACCAGCGCATGCGCGCCAAACGAGCTTTCGGCGGGCCGGCCGCCATAGGTGCCCCACTGCGCGGCCAGCACGGCCTGCAGCCCCGGATCGCTCGCGCACTCGCGGATCACTTCCCAGGTCGTGCGGCCGACCCCGCGGCGGATCGCACCGCGCTTGAGCCAAAGCAGCGCGTTGCCGAACGGCCGCGGCAGCGCGTGCGCGGTGAACACCGCCTGCAACGCCGTGTTCGCCGCCGCGAGCGCGTCGAAGTAGCGGTCGATGCCCGCGCGCTGGCGCGGGAACCGCTCCTTCAGGTCGGCACGCAGGCGCGTGGCCGGGCGCGCGAAGTCGAAGCTGAAACCCGGAAAGCGCACGCGGTCGTAGACGTCCGGGAGCGGAGCCATCGGGATGCCGGCGGGCGTCAGCGCGTCGAACAGTTTCTTGGCCGGGCCCGGCTGGCCATCGACTTCGCCGGCGCCGCCGACGTAGTGCACGCCGACGTTGAAGCGGAAGCCCGCGCGCTCGAAGGTCTGTGTCAGTCCGCCCGCCTGGTCGTGCCGCTCGAGCACGAGCACGCGCCGGCTTGTGCGCGCCAGTGCGGCGGCCGCGGCGAGCCCACCGATGCCCGAACCGATGACAACCGCATCCCACACGATCGCGCCCCCGGCGCCTGCACGACGCACCCGATGTGCGAATGACACCAGCGCACGGGCGCGCGCGGCTTGATGACTGTCAAGCGGGAAGGGCGGCGCAGCACGCGCCGCAGGGCCGCGCCCGGTCAGCGCTCCGCGGCGCGCAGGCGCAGATCGCGCGGATCGAGCGATTCGTACCGGACCGCCGGCGGCGCGGCCGGTGCAGCCGCGACCGGTCGCGCATTTG
>JBBIQI010000050.1:0-18680 GCA_037442465.1 Burkholderiales bacterium | reverse complement strand
GTGCCGGCGCCGGTGCCGGAGCGGGCGCCGGCGCGGCGGGAGCCCGCGCGGCGGCACGCGCGACCGCGTCAGGGCGCTGCAACTGTTCGTACAGCGCGACCGCCTCGTCGTACTGGCTCTGCAAGTCCTCGACGATGACCAGCGGCACGTCGACGAGCTGCATCGCGGACTCGATGCGCGTTTCCATCTCGTGCACGAGTTCGCCGAGCCGCATCGCGCCGGCCATGCGCGCGCTGCCCTTGGCGGTGTGCAACTGGCGCATCAGCGTGCGCGCGACCTCGCGGTCGTTCGGGTTCGCCGCGAGCGCGCGCAGATTGCCGCCGATCGCGGGCAGCAGATCGTTGGCTTCGGTAAGAAATACGTGCAGCAGATCCGGGTCGAGTTCGTCGCGAACGGTCGGCGCCGCGCGCGTGCCGGGCTGCGCGGGCGGCTCGTCGACGTCGTCGTCGACAGCCGGCACCGAGATCTCCTCGACGAGCGGCGCGGGCAGCGGTTCGGTCGGGCCCGGCTCGGCGGCCGCCTCCGGCGCGACCAGCACGAGCGGGGAGCGCTCGTCGTGCGCGTCCGGCTCGGCATGCGCGGCCCCATGCGCGCGCGCGTAGGCGAGCAGTTCGCGCACGCCCGCGGCCTCGTGCGGTGCATCGTCCGGGAAAACGCCCGCGGCGAACTGGTGCAGCATGCCGCGCATGCGCTCGATCGCGCGTTCGAGCACGTCGAACTGCGCCGGCGCCAACATGACCGCGCCGCCGCGGTTGTTGCGACCCAGTTCGCGCATCAGATCGTCGAGCGGATCGGCGATCGCCCACACCGGCGTGAGCCCCACGGTCGCCGAAATACCAGCGAGCGAATGCGCGCGGCGGATCGTGTTCTGCGAAACGCTGCGCCCCACCTCGAAACGCCATTCGGAGACGTCCTGCGCCAGCGTGCGGATGCACTCGTCGGCTTCGTTCAGGAACACCGAATACAGGCCGTGGCTGATCTCGACCGGACCGATGCGACGCACGTCCTCGTCGAGGCGGGCTGCTGTCGGTTCGGGGCTCGCGCCTGCGGTCGGCGGCTGCACGAGCGCTGGGCGCACCGCCGCCGCGCGCTCTGCCTGGCTGTCCGTCGCTGCGCCGCCGCTTTCGGCTTTCGGCAGCGCGGGCGGCGCTTCATCGGCCGCGCTGCCCGAGGTCTTTGGCGGCGGCGCGGCTTTCTGCGCCGGCGCTGCCGTGCCTGCCGCTTGGCCGTGGCCGCCGCCGTCAAATTCGAAGGCGCCGCCTTCGCGGACGCGCTGCGCGGCCCGCACCAGCGGTCCGACGTCGATGTCGGCCTGCGGATCCGACGCGATGCGGCCGATCCAGCCGAGCATCAACTCGTGTGCCTTGGCTGCGAGCGCGATCAGATCGTCGCTGGCAGCGCGCTCCTGCGCGAGCCAGAGATTGAAGCACTGTTCGACCGCCCACGCGCCTTCGCCGAAGGCTTTCAACCCGACCATGCGGCTCGAGCCTTTCAGCGTGTGGAAGGCGCGCCGCACCGTGGTCAGCGTGGCCGCGTCGTCGGGCGCGCCGCGCAAGGCGTCGAGCTGCGCCGAAATGCCGTCGAGCACTTCGTTGGCTTCCTCGACGAAGATCTGGTGCAGCTCGCGATCGGCCGCGGCCTGCGTCGACGGCAGCGGCGCGGTCGGCGGCGGCGCGGCGGGCACCTCCGGGGGCGCCAGCAACTGCGCGATCTGACGCGCGGTCTCGGGCGTCGGCGCCTGCTTGAAGCGCGCCATCCACTGCGCGGCCTGCTGCGTCTTGCCCTTCAGTTGCGCGTCGTCGAGCAGATCGGCTTCGTTGGTCAGCGCGAGCACGACGCGCGCCAGTTCGTGCAGCAGGTTGGCGTCGTGCGGCGTCTGCGCGAGCCGCTGCGCGATGTGGTGCGCGGCAGCGACGTGCTGACGGGCGAGCGTTTCGACGTTCTCGGCGCGCTTGGGCGGCTGCACGCGCGTATCGAGCGTGCGCGGCGGCGCCAGGAATTCGTCCTCCGGCGCCGGTACGGTTTCCGCGGCGGGCGCCTGTCCCAGGTCAGCCGAGAACACGCCGGTGGTGGGGTCGTAGCGGAACATGCCGCGCGGCCGCTCGGCGTCCTGCGACAGGCTCTCGACGAAGAAACCGATGGCGCCGAGGTTCTGTGCGACGCGCGGAAACTCGGTGGTGTCGACCGGTTGCGCCGGATCCGCGAATGCGCGCACCGACTGCTGCACGTTGCGCAGCGCCGCCACCGGCTCGTCGAAGCCGAGCACCGACAGCACGCCGCAGACCTGGTCGAACATCGGGTCGGTGGCGGCCAGCTCGCCGCGTTCGGTCGGCGCGCGGAAGAAACGGTCGAGCCGCTGCTCGATCTCGCGCAGCGTGGCCTGCGTTTCCGCCACGACGGTGCCCATCGTCAGGCGATCCTGGGCGCGGCGCGCCAGCTCCGTCAGCCACGGCGCCGAGTCCGGCAGCGGCTGGTTGTTGAACGCCGCGCGCAGCCGCTCGGTGACGGCCTGCGCGCGCGCTTCGTATTCGGGTTCAATCTGGGGCAGCTCGTCGATGCCGAGTTCGACGAACAGCAGCGCCGAGGCGACTTCGAGTCCGAGCGTCTCGCGTACGTTGGTTGCCAGCCGCGGAAACTCGCCGGTGACGCCGGCGATGGTCTCGAGCACGCCGGCGAGCGGATACGCCTCGAGGCGTGCCGCCGCAGCGCGCGCCAGGTGCAGCTCGTGCGCGAACTTCGCGACGTCGCCGGCGCCGGCGCCGACGACCTGGCCCCACAGGGCCTTGGCCTGCGCGAGCGCCTCCTTCAGCGAGCGCATCGCGTCGGTGTCGATCGCGGTCAGCGTCGTGCGTTCGAAATCGACCGGGATCAGCGCGTCCAGCCCGTACAGCCGCTTAACCTCGGCGACGCGCGGCACTTTTTCGTCGGCGCGGCCGACGTAGTACAGCGCATCGATCATCAGCCGCTCGGCCACCGCGCCGCCGCCTTCGATCAGGCGCCGCAGTTGCAGGTTCAGCCGCGCCAGCACGCGCTTCAGATCGACGTCGACGGCGATCGCATGCGAGTCCAGCGCGTCGAGCAGTCCGCGCACGATCCACCAGAAGCTGCGCGCCAACCCGCGCTGCGGCAGTCGCTCGAGATCGGCGAGCGCATCCCGCATCATGCGCCGCGCGCGCGCATCCTCGGCGTCGCGCAGGAAGCCGAGCAGTCCTTCCTCGAAGCGCACGCGGCGCACGCGTAGCTGATCGGCCGTCATCGGCCGCACTTCGATCTCGTGGAAGGCCGGGCGACGCGACAGGTCGGGGAAGATCAGATCGGCCGGATGCACGCGCAGCGCCCGATTCTGTTGCAGCACGTCGCGGTAGTAGGGATACAGGCGGATCGGCTGGTTCGGCCGCCCCGACAGCAGGCCTTCGAGATAGGCGATCACCGCGGCGAGCGCGGTTTCGATCGTGCGCGCGGCCGCCGGCAGGCAGTCCTTCGGATCGGCTTCCCAGCGGCGCAGGAGCTGCTCGACCGCTTCGGTGACGAGCGCCACCCCGCGCAGGTCGAGAAGCTGCAGCGCGCCGTTGGCCTGGTGAACCTGGTTGCGCGCGTTGCGCAGGCTGTCCAGATCCTGTTTGGCGCCCAGAAAGTTCTTGACGCCGCCGACCGCGTCGTTGAGCGAACTGCGGATCTCGTCGATGACCCAGGCCAGCGGCGCGATGTCCGGCGCGGCGTCCATCAACTGGTTTGGGTCGCGTGTTTCGGACATGCGTTCACTCCACGACGCAGCGCGTTTCCTACGCCACGCGGAACCGGGCCACCGAGGCCTTGAGCTCGCGCGCCAGCGTAGCGAGCTGGCCGACCGACTGCGCGGCCTGGCGCGTGCCCTGCGAGGTCTGTTCGGTCACCGTCAGGATGCGCTCGATCGACTGCGCCACACCGCTGGCGGACTGCGCCTGTTCGTTGGTGCTGCCGGCGATGCGTTCGATCAGCTCGGCCAGTTGGCGAGAGACGCGGCCGATGTCCGCCAGCGCGGTACCGGCCGCGTCCGACAGTTTCGTTCCCTCGACCACGCCCTGGGTGCTGCGCTCCATCGCCGCCACCGCGTCCTGCGTGTCGGTCTGAATCGTGCGCACCAGTGCGCCGATCTGCTTGGCCGCTTCGGCCGAGCGGTCCGCGAGCCGCTGCACCTCCTCGGCCACCACCGAGAAGCCGCGCCCCGCTTCGCCGGCGGAGGCGGCCTGGATCGCCGCGTTCAGCGCGAGCACGTTGGTCTGTTCGGTGATGTCGGTGATCAGCTCGACGATCTCGCCGATCTCCTGCGAGCTTTCGCCGAGTCGCTTGATCCGTTTGGCGGTTTCCTGGATCTGCTCGCGGATCTCGTTCATGCCGGCGATCTGGTTGTACACCGCGCGCTGCCCGCGCTCGGCCGCCTCCAGCGAGGTGCGCGCCACCTTGGCCGACTCGCCGGCGCTGCGCGACACGTCGTTGATCTGCGCGGCCATCTGCAGCACCTTCTCGCCGGTCTCCTTGATCTCGCGCGATTGCGCCTCGGACGCGGTCAGCAGCCGCGTGGCGATGTCGCGCGCCTGCGTGGAGGCGGTGTTGACCTGCTCGGCGGTCGAGTTGATACGGCCGACCAGTCCGCGCAGCTCTTCCACCGTGTAGTTGACCGAATCGGCGATGGCGCCGGTGATGTCCTCGGTCACGGTCGCCTGCACCGTCAGGTTGCCGTCGGCGACCTCCTGCAGCTCGTTCATCAGCCGCAAAATGGCCGCCTGGTTCTGCTCGTTGGCGCGCTTGGCTTCCTCTTCGAGCCGCTGCGCTTCGGCCCGCTGCACCTCGGCTTCGGCGGCGCGCTTGCGAGAGTCTTCGAGCAGCACCTTGGCGATCGCGGCCGCGCACAGCAGGCCGAACAGGCCCGCCAGCGCGATCACCCAGAAGTTAACCAGGCGGATGCGCTGCTCCTTCTGGTAGGCGCGCTGCAGTTCGGTGACCTGCGTGCGCAGCGTCTCGGAGTCGCGCAGGATCGCCAGTTCGGCATCCTTGGCCTGCACGATCGCCTGCAGGTTGCCGAGCGCGCTGGCGATCGAAGCCTGGAAGTCCGCGTAGATCTTGCCGAGCTCCTGCAGCCGCGCGCGCGTCTCGTTGTCGCTCGCGGCCGGGATGCGCAGCGTGTCGCTGCCGGCGAGCAGCGCCTGCGTCAGGTCGCGGAACAGGTTGATGTCGCGGCCAAGCAGCAGTGCGACCTCGGCGTTGGCGGCGTCGCCGGCGACCAGCGAGTTCGCGCTCTTGCCGAGCCGCTGCGTCAGCATCACGAGCTGGCCGGCGGCGGCGATCTCGCGCGCGGAAGCTCCCTGTTGCAGCTTCAGCGCCGAGACCTCCTCGGTCAGCTGCAGCAGTCGCGGGCTGGCCTCGTTGATGCGCTTGATCACGTCGCCGAAGGAGGTGAGCGTCTTTTCCTGCGCGATGATCATCGACGCCGCGGCCTCGGATGCCTTCCAGCGCTCGATTACGCTCGCGAGCATCGGCTGGATCTCGGCCGACGAGGCCGACACGCGCGCATCGCCGCTTTCGAGCGCGGCGAGATTCGCGGAAATGCGGTCGCGGCTGTCCTTCAGCTCTGCGAAGGCCGAGCGGTTGCCCTGCACGGCGTTGGGCGCGGCCTTGGCCAGGCGCTGCGTGTGCATCAGCGTGTCGCCGGTGATCTCGATCTGCGCGGCGCCGTTGGCCGCCAGCCGCAGGTCGATCAGCAGCACCACGATCACGATCAGCGCCGACAGCGCGGTCAGGATCATCAGCACCTGCACCTGGGTTGCGACCGGCTTGTCGCTGATCAGGGGCAGGCGCGCGGCGACCAGCCGCTCGAGCAGCCGCGTCGTGAAGTTGGCGCTCGGCGCGGCGAGCGGGGCGTCGCGCTCGATGCGCTGTGTGGCCGGCGCGGCCTTGCGCCCCTTGCGCGGCGGCGCGGGCGGTGCGTCGATCGGTGCGAACTCGGTGTAGCGGAAGGGCTCGCCCGCTCCTTCTGCCGCTGCTTCCTTGGCGCCGGGTTTCTTCATCGTCGCTCCGAGGTCCAATGCCATGCCTTCCTCCGCACTTCCGCCAGTCGGCGACTTCTTGTTCCGGGCGCCGGTCGCATCCGGTGCGCCATGCGCCGTCGTCGCCTTCGATCAGATCCCTATCGACGCAAACGCCTCGGTGGCCACCAGGCGCCCGAGATCGAGCTCCGTCAGCACCGTTCCGTTCAGATCGCGAAAGCGCCCCGCTTCCCACGGCGCGGCGCCGTCGCCGGCGCGGCCGACCTGTTCCAGATCCTTCAGATTGCGCAGACCGAAGGCGCGCGTGACCAGGATCGCCGCGTTGACCTTCAGGCCCTCGCCGAGCACGAGCATCTGGTTCGCCTGGTCGGGCGTCAGTGGCGGGCGTCCCGCCAGCTGCATCAGGTCGATCACGCCCACGAGGCGCCCCCGCACGTTGGCCAGTCCCCGGTACCACGGTTTGGTCCACGGCACCGGCGCGATGTCGGGCACGGCGACGATCTCGCCGGCGTGCTCCATCGCGAGCAGATAGTTCTCCGCACCGATCCGCACCGCGAGCCGGGTCGGCTCGGCCGGCGTGTGCGGCGCGGCCTTGAGCCGTTCGGCGAGCTGCGTCGAAAAGTCGCGCAGCTTGACCAGGTGTTTGCCGGCTTCCATCGCGATGGGTTGCCTCGATCAGCCGAGCGCGGCGATCTTCTCCAGCAGCTCGTCGGCCTTGATCGGTTTGGTCACGTAGTCACGTGCGCCCTGCCGCAGACCCCAGATACGGTCGGTCTGCAGGTTCTTGCTGGTGCACATGATGATCGGAATGTTCTGCGTGGCCGGATCGCGCGACAGCTGGCGCGTGAGCTGAAAACCGTTCTGTCCCGGCATCACGACGTCCATCAGGATAAGGTCGGGACGGCTCGCTTGCAGCTTGAGCACCGCCTCCTCGGCGCTCTCGGCGGCGGACACCATGAAGCCGTTCTTGGTCAGCAGCTCGGTCAGGAAATAGCGTTCGGTTGGCGAGTCATCGACGACGAGAACCTTCTTGATCGGCATGGCGGAGACCTCCCGACAGCGGCAGGCGTGGTTGCTTGAATTCAGTTGATCGAATACTGGCGGACGGCGGACAACAGGCTGTCCTTCGTGAACGGTTTGGTCAGGTACTCGCTGGAGCCGACCATGCGGCCGCGCGCGCGGTCGAACAGTCCGTCCTTCGACGACAACATCACCACCGGCGTCTTGTTGAAGCGCGGGCTGCGCTTGATCAGCGCGCAGGTCTGATAGCCGTCCAGGCGCGGCATCAGGATGTCGCAGAAGATGATGTTCGGCTGGTGATCGTTGATCTTGGCGAGCGCCTCGAACCCGTCCTGCGCCAGGATGACCTGGCAGCCCGCCTGCGTAAGGAAGATTTCCGCGCTGCGCCGGATGGTGTTCGAGTCATCGATCACCATCACCTTTTTGCCGCGGATGTCTGCGAATTCCTGAGCCGCCATGTCTAGAAACCACCTCCACTCGGGTCGCGCCGTCGTCGTTCGGGCGCGTGCCGGCAGCGCGTACGCGTCCGGCCCCGCGCGGCTCGCGGCGGGCAGCAGCCGCAGCGCGCGCGGTCAGATCTCGACCATTTCGAAATCTTCCTTGCGCGCGCCGCATTCCGGGCAGGTCCAGTTGGGCGGAATGTCCTCCCAACGGGTCCCCGGGGCGATGCCCTCATCGGGCAAGCCGGCTGCCTCGTCGTAGATCCAGCCGCAAATGAGGCACATCCATGTCCGCGTCTCAACCTTCGTCGTCATTGCGCCTGGAGACTTGAGCGTTTCCGATAACATACTGAGCGGCGCGCATCATAACTTGTGCCTTCAAAAGAAGGCGTTTTCCGCCGGTAATACCAGCTTCATGTGATCGCGCTTCGATGCCCGCAGCGCCCCCATCGCGCCCTTCGCGAACCGCATGTCCACCGATCACGTTCCGCCCACCGTACTCGCGTTCGCGATGTCGGCCCCCACCGGTGCCGGCGGCGTGCTCGCCGATTCGCTCGCCTGCGCAAGCATGGGCTGCCACGCCGCCTGCGCGATCACCGGCGTGGTCGTGCAGGACAGCCGGCGCGTCGAGGACGTGCTGGTCGTCGACGATGAGTGGCTCGACGACCAGGCGCGGGCGGTGCTGCAGGACATGCCGGTGGCCGCGTTCAAGGTCGGCGCGCTGGGCAGCGCGGACAACGCGCAGACGGTGGCCGAGATCCTCGCCGACTATCCGGACTTGCCGGTCGTGCTGGACCCTTTTCTTTCCGACGCCGGCGAGCGGGCAGGATTCGATCCGGACCTGGTCGGTGCGATGCGCGAGCTGCTGCTGCCGCAGACGACGGTGCTCACCGTGAGCCTCGCGCAGGCGCGCCGGTTCATCGCGGTGGCCACCGACGACGCCGCCACCGAGGAGTTCACCGCGACCGAGTGCGCGAACAAGCTGCTGGAGTGGGGCGCCGAATACGTACTGGTCACCGGTGCGGAGTCCAGCAGCCAGCTCATCGTCAACCGGCTCTTCGGCGACGACGGCAGCGTGCAGAACGAAAGCGTCGAACGCGTCGACCTGCCGTTCCGCGGCGCCGGCGACACGCTGTCGGCCGGCATTGCCGCGCTGCTGGCGCAGGGCATCGACGTCGGCGACGCGGTGCGCGAAGCCAACGAGTTCCTCGCGCAGGCGCTCGCCGGCGGCTTTCGCCTCGGCATGGGCGATGCCGTGCCCGACCGGCTTTTCTGGGCCAGCGACGACGTTCCCGGAGCGCACGACGATGACGCGCGTTGATGCGCCGCGCGGCGTCTACCTGCTGACGCCGGACTGGGACGACACCGAGCGGCTGCTCGCGGCCACGCGCGCGGCGCTCGCCGCCGGCGTGCGGTGGCTGCAGTACCGCAACAAGCGCGCGGATGGCGCCACCCGCAGCCGGCAGGCGCGCGCGCTGCGCGAGCTGACGCGTGCGCACTTCGCGAAGCTGCTCGTCAACGACGACGTCGATCTGGCGATCGAGGTGCAGGCCGACGGTGTGCACGTGGGACGCGACGATCCCGATCCGCGCCCGCGGCTGGCGCGCGCCGGCATCGCGATGACGGTCGGCGTGTCCTGCTACGACGATTTCGAACGCGCGCGGGCGGCGACGGCCGCCGGCGCGGACTACGTCGCGTTCGGCTCGGTCTTCGCGTCGCCGACCAAACCCGCCGCGGTGCGCGCGCCGTTGGCGCTGCTTGCGCGGGCACGCGCCGCCGGCATGCACGTCGTGGCCATCGGGGGAATCGACACTGCCAACATCGCGCGGGTCGCCGCCGCCGGCGCGCACGCGGCGGCGCTGATCACGGCGGTGTACGACGCGGCCGACCCCGGCGCGGCGACGCGCACACTGATTTCGAACTTCAAGTCGGGCGAGCACGAATATGAACCGCAACGAACAACTGTTTGAACGCGCGCAGCGCTCGATCCCGGGCGGCGTGAACTCGCCCGTGCGCGCCTTCCGCTCCGTCGGCGGCACGCCGCGGTTCATCGAGCGCGCCGAAGGCGCCTACTTCTGGGACGCCGAGGGCAGGCGCTACATCGACTACATCGGCTCGTGGGGCCCGATGATCGTCGGCCACGCGCACGCGGCCGTCGTGCGCGCGGTGCAGGAGGCGGCAGCGCGCGGCCTGTCGTTCGGCGCACCGACCGAGGCCGAGGTCGAGATGGCCGAGACGCTTGTCAAGCTCGTGCCTTCGATCGAGCAGGTTCGACTCGTGTCCTCCGGCACCGAGGCGGCGATGAGCGCGATACGCGTGGCACGCGGTGCCGCGGCCGACGGCCGTGGCCGCCGCAAGATCGTCAAGTTCGAAGGCTGCTATCACGGCCACGCCGACGGCCTGCTGGTCAAGGCGGGCTCGGGCGCGCTGACCTTCGGTCACCCCAGCTCGGCAGGCGTGCCGGCCGACATCACCCAGCACACGATCGTGCTCGACTACAACGACCCGCAGCAGCTCGAGGACGCGTTCAGGGCGCACGGCGACGACATCGCCGGCGTGATCGTCGAGCCGGTGGCCGGCAACATGAACCTCGTGCGCGGCACGGCCGAGTTCCTGCGCACGATGCGTGCGTTATGCACGAAGCACGGCGCCATCCTGATCTTCGACGAGGTGATGAGCGGCTTTCGCGTCGCGCTGGGCGGCGCGCAGTCGCTCTACGGCGTCGCGCCCGACATGACTGTGCTCGGCAAGGTCATCGGCGGAGGCATGCCGGTGGCGGCCTTCGGCGGCCGGCGCGACGTGATGAAGTATCTGGCGCCCCTCGGCCCCGTGTACCAGGCGGGCACGCTGTCGGGCAATCCGGTCGCGGTCGCGTGCGGGCTGGCCACGCTGAAGCTGATCCAGGCGCCCGGCTTCTACGAGCGGCTTGGGGTGCAGACGGCGAAGCTCGTCGACGGCTTGGCCGGCGCGGCGCGCGCTGCCGGGGTCGAGTTCAGCGCGGACGCGGTCGGCGGCATGTTCGGCCTCTATTTCGCGAAGGGCGTGCCGGCCAGTTACGCGCAGGTGATGGCCTGCGACAAGGAGCGCTTCAACCGCTTCTTCCACGCGATGCTCGCGCGCGGCGTGTATCTGGCGCCGTCGGCGTTCGAGGCGGGTTTCGTCTCCGCCGCGCACGACGATGCCGCGATCGACGCCACCGTCGCGGCCGCGCGCGAGGCCTTTGCCTTGATCTGATTCATGCCCCGGAGCGTCGCAAGGACTTGGCGGGAACTCCCGCTGCGAACCGCGTACGAAGCGAGCATGGCCGCGTTTGCCCGTGTCGTCGTCCTTGCCCTCGCGCTCGTTGCCGGCGCCGCCGGCGCGCAGCCGGTGCGCGGCGACAACATCGAATCGGAACTCGTCGCGGCCACCGATGCCGCGGTGCCGGGCCAGCCACTTCAGGTCGCGCTGCGGCTCAAGCACGATCCGCATTGGCATACGTACTGGCAAGTGCCGGGCGATTCCGGGCTGCCCACGCAGATCCAGTGGCGGCTGCCGGCAGGCTGGCAGGCCGGACCCATCGAGTGGCCGGTGCCGCAGCGTTTTCCGGTCGGCCCGCTGATGAACTTCGGCTACGACGGCGAGGTGCTGCTGCTGGCGACGCTGACGCCGCCGCCGGGCCTGCCGCCCGGGGGCAACGTCGAGTTCGCCGCGCGTGCCGACTGGCTGATCTGTAAAGACGTCTGCATTCCGGGTGGAGCGGATCTGAAGCTCACGCTGCCGGTACGCGACGTCGCGGGTCCCTCGCGCCGCGCCGCGCAGTTCGCAGCGGCGCGCAGCCGCATCCCGCAGCCGGTCGCGCTCGAGGGCGCGACCGCAACGATCGAAGACACGCGCATCCGGCTGGCGTTCAGACCGCGCGGCGCGAGTGCGGCGCCATCGTCGGTCGAATTCTTTGCGCTCGAAGAAGCGCGCATCGAGGCCGCCGCGCCGCAGACGCTGCGCCGCGAAGGCGATCTGGCGGCGCTGTACCTGACCGCGGCCACGCCGGTCGTGCCCGAATTCACGACGCTCAAGGGCGTGCTGGTCGTCGACGGCGGGCCGGCGCGCGCCGACCGCGGCGGCTGGGCCGGCGTCGTGTCGGTGCCGCTGGCGGCGGGAACGGTCCCGGCGGTGAGCGCCGCGGCGCCGGTCGAAGCGGGCACGTCGCTGACGCTGTGGTTCGCACTCGCCGGCGCTTTCGTCGGCGGGTTGCTGCTGAATCTGATGCCCTGCGTCTTCCCGGTGCTGTCGCTAAAGCTGCTCGGGCTCGTGCAGCATCAGCGTGCCGAAGACGAGGCCCACATCAGGCACCCATCGCTGCGCGCGCACGGGCTGATGTACGCCGTCGGCGTGATCGCGAGCTTCGTGCTGCTGGCTTCGGGCCTGATCGCGCTGCGCGCGGCGGGTGCACAGCTCGGCTGGGGGTTCCAGTTGCAGACGCCGTGGGTCGTCGCGGCGCTGACGGGGTTGTTCTTCCTGATCGGATTGAATCTGCTCGGCGCGTTCGAGTTCACCTGGGGCAGCGGGCTCGCCAACACGCGCGCAGGCCAGCGGTTCGCGGGCGACCGGCTGTCGGGCAGCTTCGGCACCGGCGTGCTCGCGGTGATCGTCGCCGCGCCGTGCACCGCCCCGTTCATGGGTGCCGCCCTCGGCTACGCCGTCACGCAGCCGGCGGCGGTCGCGCTCGCGGTGTTCGCGATGCTGGGGGCGGGCATGGCCGCGCCGTACGTCGCGCTGACGGTGCTGCCGCAACTGCTGGCGCGGCTGCCGCGACCCGGCGCATGGATGGAACGCTTCCGGCAGATCATGGCGTTTCCGATGTTCGCGACCTGCGTGTGGCTGCTGTGGGTGCTGGCGCAGCAGGTCGACGTCGACGCGGTCGGACTGCTGCTGCTGGCGCTCGTGCTGCTCGGCCTGGCCGCGTGGGCCTTCGGGATTGCGCAGCGCGGCGCGCAGCGGTATCGCTGGGTCGCGCTCGGTGCGGCGTTGGCGGCGGCGTACGCGACCGTATCGGCCACCGGCGCCGCGAACGGCGTGAGCGGACGCGCGCAGGCGGCCATCGCGAAAGACTCGGCGCGATGGCAGTCGTGGTCGCGCGCGGCGCTGCAGCAGGCGATCGCCGCAGGCAAACCGGTGTTCGTCGACTTCACGGCCGCCTGGTGCGTGACCTGCCAGGCCAACAAGCGCCTCGTGCTCAACGCTGCCGCCGTCGAGGAGGCATTCCGCGCGCGCGGCGTGACCCTGATGCGGGCCGACTGGACCAACCGCGACCCCGAGATCACGCAGGAACTCGCGCGGTTCAATCGCAACGGCGTGCCTTTGTATGTGCTGTACGACGGCAAAGGCGGCGCGCAGGTGCTGCCCGAGCTGCTGACCGAGCGCACCGTGCTCGAAGCGCTCGCACGCCTCTGATCGCACGCCACGCTCGAGGAGGACAAACATGACTTGCAGCACGCCCCGCACGCTGGCGCTGGCCGCCGCCTTGCTGGTTTCCGCGCAGGCGGTGGCGCAAGCGCTGCCGGGGCAGCCGGCGCCGTCGTTTGCGCTGACCGACCTCGCTGGTAAGCCCGTGCGCTTATCCGACTTTCGGGGCCGCTACGTCGTGCTCGAATGGACCAACCCGTCGTGCCCGTTCGTGCAAAAGCACTACGTCAGCGGCAACATGCAGTCGCTGCAGAAGCGCTTCACAGAGGACGGTGTCGCCTGGCTCGTCGTGAACTCGACCGCGGCAAACCATTCCGAATTCATGCAACCGGCCCAGCAGGCGGCTTGGCTGGCCAAGCAGGGTGCGGCGCCGACCGCCGCGATGCTCGATCCCGATGGCAAGGTCGGTCGCGCCTACGGCGCACGCACCACGCCGCACATGTACGTGGTCGACCCGAACGGCAGGCTGATCTACGCGGGTGCGATCGACGACAAACGCAGCGCCAATCCGGCCGACGTCAAGACGGCGCGCAATCTCGTCGCGCAGGCGCTCGACGAGGCGCGCGCCGGCCGGCCGGTGTCGATCGCATCGACGCCCGCGTACGGGTGCTCGGTCAAGTACGGCGACTGACGACTTCGATACCGGCGCGCGCACGGCCGCGCGCCCTTTGCGGTGGCGCCCGGCGCGTGCGGTGCCGCCGCGCCGGAGCGGGTCGCACCGCGCCTCGCCAGACGCCTCTCAGCGATTCAGTTCCGCGGCCAGCTTGCGCCGGTACTCCGCGACGAGCGCGGGCTGATCCGCGGCCATCTCGAAGACCGCGAGCATCGTCTTGCGGCCGATGTCGTCGCCGAACCTGCGGTCGCGCGCGACGATCTGCAGCAACTGCTGCAGCGCCGGTTCGAAGCGTCGCTGCGCGATGTAGACGTGCGCGAGTTCGAGGCGCGCCTGCAGATCGTCGGGCTGCGCTTCGATGCGCCGCTGCAGTTCGTCGGCCGCCGGCAGGCGCGCGGCATGCGCGATGCTTTCCAGTCGCGTCTGCAGCGCGCGGAAGCGCGCCTCCAGCTTCGTCGCCGCCGCGACGTGCGCGAGCAGTTCGCGCGCCTCGTCGATGCGTGCCTGCGTGACCGGCGCCGGCATCCGTTCGAGCAGCAGCGCGACCAGGTCCAGCCGCGCGGCGTCGTTGCCCGGATCGAGCGCAATCGCCGCGCGCAGCGCAGCCGCCGCCTCGTCCAGCGCACCCGCCTCGATCAGCTTGAGTGCCTTGCGGCGCTCGATTTCGCTCGGATCGGGTAGCAGCTTCGCGAGGAAGTCGCGTAACTGGCCCTCGGGCAGCACGCCGACGAAGGCGTCGACCGGTTGGCCGTCGACGAAGGCAACCACGTACGGAATGCTGCGAACCCGGAACTGCGCGGCCAGCTCGGGGTTCTGGTCGGAATTGATCTTGACAAGGCGAAAGCGGCCGCCGTACTCCGCTTCGAGCTTCTCCAGCATCGGTCCGAGCATGCGGCAGGGCCCGCACCACGGTGCCCAGAAGTCCACGAGCACGGGCGTCTCGCGCGAGGCCTCGATCACGTCGCGCGCAAACGAAGTCTGATTGGCATCGATCATCGGCAACCTCCGACCGCGCAGGTCGGGGCGACCATCGCCGCGTTCAAGGGGGCGGCGCCCGGGGCTCAGGCCGATAGCTGGAGCATCCCGAGGCCGGTGCGCCGGTAATAGCCGAAACCCTTCAGGATCCGGCGGCGCAGCCGATCGGCATGCGCGACTTCGAGCGCGCCCTCCAGCACCGCATGCTGCACTTTGAATCGCTGCTCGCGGTGGGGAAAACGCAGCGTGCGCATCGACACGTCCAGCATCAGCGGTTTGATGCCGAACCGCGCGGCGTTTTCGTTGAACCAGGCGCGCACTTCTTCCGGGGTCTGGTATGGAACGACGCGCTTTTCCTGGTCGTTCAGAAACTCGCGTCCGGCGCACACCGGCAGCGTGAACCGGTACATCAAACCCTCGGCGAGCTGGACCACGACGCGCTTGGGCTCGAGCGCGCTGAGTGCCTGCTCGGGCCAGCGCGACCACGGCTCGACCGACTGCACCCAGTAGCGGCCGGGCACCGTGCTGTCGGCGCGAAACAGAAAGTGGCCGAAGCCCGCCTTGTGGCCGAACACCTTGGCCAGCTCGTCGTGCGCCGTCAGCGGGTCGGTGGCCGCTGGAAACGTCACCGCGGTTTCGAACAGCTCGACTTCGGGGATCTCCAGCCGCGTGAAACTCAGCACCGAGTGCACGAAACCTCCGGGGCGGCGGCCGCGGTCGCGGTCGCGCGGCAGGCGTACGGTCGGCGGGCAGGCAAGCGCTTCGGACGGCACCATCGCAGCAGTTCGCAGTTCAACCTATCCCTCTCGCGATCGGCATGTTCGAGCCGCCTTTTGATAGCGCGGACGGTCTAGATCAGCCATCCCTCGCTGCAGTTAGTCCGAGGGGCGGCGGGCGAAGCGCGTCCGCGCGGTCCGCGCAGCCGGGACGTGCCGCGGCTTCCACGGGCGCGCGGCACGTGCAACGGCGTGTGCGGCGACCGTTTGCTGAGGCGCGAGCCCGCGGGGCGGCCGGGCCACCGAGACACGAAGATTGCACGATCATTCGGGCGCCAGCGTCATGCCCCATGACCGACATCGAGTGAGCTTGCACTCACTTGGCAGCATTTTTCGATCTGCGTGAGACCTCGCGGCGATGACGCTTGTGTGGTGGCTAGGGACCTTCTGCCCGAGCAGCGATCGTCGAACTTGAAGGGGCGCCATCCTGCCCTTACAATCAGCACTCGCCGATGCCGAGTGCTAACACGCCTTCGGCCTCGTCGGAGGCGCGGGAGCCTCCCCCCTTTTTGGCTTTTTCTCGTTACTCGAGACCTTCAGAGGAGACCTTATGAAGATTCGTCCGTTGCACGATCGTGTGATCGTCAAGCGTCTGGACAACGAGCGTAAGACGGCGTCGGGCATCGTCATTCCCGACACCGCAGCGGAGAAACCCGACCAGGGCGAAATCGTCGCCGTCGGCCCGGGCAAGCGCGACGACAACGGCAAGCTGATCCCGATCGACGTCAAGGTCGGCGACAAGGTCCTGTTCGGCAAGTACGCCGGTCAGACCGTCAAGGTCGAAGGCGAGGAATACCTCGTGATGCGCGAAGAGGACCTGATGGGCGTGATCGCCTGACGGCGACAACGAAGAATTTCGTACCGCTCGGTGGTCCGACTACTTGTACTGAACTGATCAGGAGCAATTCGATATGGCAGCGAAACAGGTTTTCTTCGGCGACGATGCGCGCCACAAGATGGTGCGCGGCGTGAACATTCTGGCCAACGCGGTCAAGGTCACGCTGGGACCGAAAGGACGCAATGTCGTACTCGAGCGCAGCTTTGGCGCGCCGACGGTGACCAAGGACGGCGTCTCGGTCGCCAAAGAGATCGAGCTGAAGGACAAGTTCGAGAACATGGGCGCGCAGATGGTCAAGGAAGTCGCGTCCAAGACTTCGGACGCCGCCGGCGACGGCACGACGACCGCGACCGTGCTGGCGCAGTCGATCGTGACCGAAGGCATGAAGTACGTCGCCGCCGGCATGAACCCGATGGATCTGAAGCGCGGCATCGACAAGGCCGTCGTCGCCGCGGTCGAGGAGCTGAAGAAGCTGTCGAAGCCGACGACGACCAGCAAGGAAATCGCCCAGGTCGGCGCGATTTCGGCCAACTCCGACCAGAGCATCGGCGACATCATCGCCAAGGCGATGGACAAGGTCGGCAAGGAAGGCGTGATCACCGTCGAGGACGGCAAGTCGCTCGAGAACGAGCTCGACATCGTCGAGGGCATGCAGTTCGACCGCGGCTACCTGTCGCCGTACTTCATCAACAACGCCGACAAGCAGATCTGCGTGCTGGAGAACCCGTACGTTCTGCTGCACGACAAGAAGATCAGCAACATCCGTGATCTGCTGCCGATCCTCGAGCAGGTCGCGAAGGCCGGCCGGCCGCTGCTGATCATCGCCGAGGAAGTCGAGGGCGAAGCGCTGGCGACGCTGGTCGTCAACAGCATCCGCGGCATTCTCAAGACTTGCGCGGTCAAGGCGCCGGGCTTCGGCGATCGTCGCAAGGCGATGCTCGAAGACATCGCGATCCTGACCGGCGGCGTGGTCATCGCCGAAGAGACCGGCATGACCCTCGAAAAAGCCACGCTCAACGACCTCGGCCAGGCCAAGCGCATCGAGGTCGCGAAAGAGAACACGACGATCATCGACGGCGCCGGCGATGCCAAGGCGATCGAAGCCCGCGTCAAGGCGATCCGTGCGCAGATCGAAGAAGCGACCAGCGACTACGACCGCGAGAAGCTGCAGGAGCGCGTCGCGAAGCTGGCCGGCGGCGTGGCGGTGATCAAGGTCGGGGCCGCGACCGAAGTCGAGATGAAAGAGAAGAAGGCCCGCGTCGAGGACGCGTTGCACGCCACGCGCGCGGCGGTCGAGGAGGGCATCGTCGCCGGCGGCGGCGTGGCGCTGATCCGCGCCAAGCAGGCCATCGCGAAGCTCAAGGGCGACAACGCGGACCAGGACGCCGGCATCAAGATCGTGCTGCGCGCGATGGAGGAGCCGCTGCGCATGATCGTCGCCAACAGCGGCAATGAGCCCAGCGTCGTCGTGAACAAGGTCGCCGAGGGCAAGGGCAACTACGGCTTCAACGCGCAAACCGGCGAGTACGGCGATCTGGTCTCGATGGGCGTGCTCGACCCGACCAAGGTCACCCGCACCGCGCTGCAGAACGCCGCGTCCGTGGCGGGCCTGATGCTGACGACCGACGCGATGGTCGCCGAGCTGGTCGAAGAAAAAGAGAAAGGCGCGGGCGCCGGCGCCGGCATGGGCGGCATGGGCGGCATGGGCATGGACATGTAATTGGCGGCGCTCTGCTCGCGCGGCGCGCGGGCAGAGTGCGCTCAGTCCTGTCCGAATTCGGAACGGCCCGCTTTGGCGGGCCGTTTCTTTTCTTGGGGGCTCACCACGCGCACGCGCCCGACAAGTTGCTATTGACAACGAACCGACGGCGTGGCCATCATGCGACCGTTGCTATACACAACTAATCGGTCCGATGAGCGAAACGACGACACCGGCGCCCTGCTGCGGCGAGCTGCTGCGCGAGGTCACGCGCCTGTATGCGCGCGCGCAGCGCGCGGTGGCCGACTGCTGCGGGGCCACCAGCACGCAGTGCCACATCCTGATCGAACTGGGCCGCGCCGGCGAGTTGACGCCAAGCGAGCTGGGGCGCCGACTGCAACTGGAGAAAAGCTGGATCAGTCGCGCGCTCGACGCCTTGGTGCAGGCGGGCTTCGTCGCCAAGCGCGCTAACGCCGACGACGCACGCAGCTGGGTCGTGGCGCTGACCGCCAAGGGCCGCAGACGCTTCGAGGAACTGAACGCCACGCTCGATGCGCACGCCGAACGCGTGCTGGCCGCGTTGCCGCCGCCGGAGCGCGCCCTCGTCGCGCACGCGCTGACGCTGCTGCTGCGCGCGCTGCGCGCCGACGCCAGCGTCGCGGTTTCGTGCAAGCCCGTACTCGCCACCGAAGGAGCCGACTGATGTCTGCCGCCGCCGATTTCACCGTGCGCCTGGCGCGCGCGGCCGACTGGCCCGCCGTGGCCGCGCTGCTCCAAAGCGTCGGGCTGCCGCTCGCCGGTGCGCGCGAGCACTTGTCGACCTTTCTGCTCGCCTGGCGCGGCGAGGCGCT
>JBBIQI010000049.1:17367-18902 GCA_037442465.1 Burkholderiales bacterium | reverse complement strand
CCGACGCGGACGCCGCCTTGCGCGCGATCGACGATCCGCTGGCGCGACTCGTCGCCGCCGGCGTGGTCTTCCGCGCCGAGCGGGCCACGCCGACCACGATCGCGCTGGCGATCGAAACGGCCTCCGCCCAGGGCTGGCGGCGGCCGCTGCTGGCGTGGCTGAACGTGCAGCTCGCGCGCGCGGAGAATGCGGGCGATCGTGAGCAGGCCGAAAGGCTGCGCCGGCGCATCGGGCTCGTGCTGGGGGCCGGCGAGTGACGGTGCGGCCGCGCCTGCGATTCGAGCGGCACAATGGGTGAGGTCCTCGTCGGCACAGCGTCGTGGACCGACCTGACGCTGATCAAGTCCGGACGCTTTTATCCGCCGCAGGCGAAGACCGCGGAAGCCCGGCTGCAGTATTACGCGTCGCAGTTTCCGCTGGTCGAGATCGACAGCACGTACTACGCGCTGCCCGCCGAGCGCACCGCACGGCTGTGGGTCGAACGCACGCCGGCGGATTTCGTCTTCGATGCGAAGGCGTTCCGCCTGTTCACCGGGCATGCCGCGCAACCGTCCGCGCTGCCCGCCGATCTGCGCCGCATGCTGCCGCCGACGGAGAAAGCCAACCTCTACTACCGCGACCTCGATTCGGAGGTCCGCGCCGAGCTCTGGCGGCGCTTTCGCGCCGGCCTCGAGCCGCTGCGCCAGTCGGGCAAGCTCGGCGTCGTGCTGCTGCAGTTCGCACCCTGGTTCGTGTTCGGAAGCGAAAGCTTCGAGCACATCGTGCATTGCGCGCAGATGCTCGAGGGTTTCGGGCTCGCGGTCGAGTTCCGCAACGAGTCCTGGTTCGGCGACAAGACACGCGAGAAGACGCTCGCGTTCGAGCGCGAGCACGGACTCGTTCACGTGGTCGTCGACGAGCCGCAGGGCTTCGCCTCGAGCATTCCGCAGGTGTGGGAGGTCACCCGTGCCGATCTGGCGATCCTGCGGCTGCACGGACGCAACCGCGAGATGTGGAACCGGCGGGGCCTGGCGACCTCGGCCGAGCGGTTCAACTATCTGTATTCGACCGCCGAGCTGCGGACGCTTGCCGCGAAAGCGCGTGATCTCGCCGAGCGGGTGCGCCGCGTGCACGTGCTGTTCAACAACTGCCACGAAGACAAGGCGCAGCGCAACGCCGCACAGTTCCGGCAGATCCTCGCGCAGGCGGGCGCCTGCTGAAGCGAGGGCTGTTGCGGGTTGTCCAGTCTTACGGCATCGCCGCCTTGCGAGTTCGTGTCGGCCTCGCGGGTGCCGGGTGGGTCATCCGGAGAAGCGCAGGGATCTCGTAGCGAAATGGCCGCTACATGATGAGACGGTGCGGCGATTATCGCTTTCGTCATCCCGAGCAGCGCGAGGGATCTTGCCGTTGGGAGCCGCTGAGATTCCTCGCCTTTGGCTCGGAATGACAAGGCGTGGTTGGCTCGGAATGACCGTGGACGGTCGGCTCGAAACGACGAAGGATGGTCGACTCGAAACGACGAAGGATGGTCGACTCGAAACGACGAAGGATGGTCG
>JBBIQI010000049.1:0-17267 GCA_037442465.1 Burkholderiales bacterium | reverse complement strand
CAACTGACTTCAACGACATGTTCCCCCACTTGGACACGGAAGGCGCCCTTGTATGACGAGCGTCGAAGGCTCGACCCGACAGGGATCGAGGGATCGTCGCAAACGGTCGACGGCTCGGTCTGACGAGCGGCGGGCGTCGTCGCTTCCGGTGCCGGCCGATCCGTCCGGCGTTTCGGACGGATAATCCGGGCAACGCAACCTCGATGCAACCGCCGCGCACCCCACGATGAGAGGAGGCATGCCGCCCGTCGGGCACGTCCCGCGGCTTCCACCCGAGCCCGGCGCCGCGCGCAACGGCTGGCGCGCGCTCGCCACGCTGCTGCCTTACCTGTGGACCTACCGCGGCCGTGTGCTGTTCGCGATCGCCTGCCTGATCGCCGCCAAGCTGGCGACCGTGTCGGTGCCGATCGTGCTCAAGCACATCGTCGACGCGTTCGCGCAGCCGGCGCAGGCCGTCGCGGCGGTGCCGCTCGCGCTGATCGTCGGCTACGGGCTGCTGCGGCTGTCGACCACCGTGTTCACCGAGCTGCGCGAGTTCTTCTTCGCGCGGGTGACGCAGTCGGCGGTGCGCACGCTGGCGTTGAAGACCTTTCGCCATTTGCACTCGCTGTCGCTGCGCTTCCATCTGGAGCGGCGCACTGGGGCAGTGACGCGCGAGATCGACCACGGCATCCGCGGCATCTCGTCGCTGATCAGCTTCACGCTGTATTCGATCCTGCCGACACTCGTGGAGCTGTCGCTCGTGCTGGGCTATCTGCTGCTGAACTACGAAATCTGGTTTTCGGTGATCGTGGCGGTGAGCCTGGTCGTGTACGTCGCGTTCACCTTCACGGTGACCAACTGGCGCACGCGCTTCCGGCGCGCGATGAACGAGCTCGACGCGAAAGCGAGCTCGCGCGCGGTCGACAGCCTGCTGAACTTCGAGACGGTCAAGTACTTCAACAACGAGGACTACGAGGCGCGGCGCTACGACGCCACGCTGGCGCAGCAGGAGCGCGCCGCCATCCTGTCGCAGCAGTCGCTGAACGTGCTCAATGCGGGCCAGGCGGCGATCATCGCGGTCGGACTGACGCTGATGCTGTGGCGCGCTGCGGTCGGCGTGGCCGACGGCGGCATGACGATCGGCGACCTGGTGCTGGTCAACGCCTTCATGCTGCAGATGTACCAGCCGCTGAACTTCCTCGGCGTGATCTATCGCGAGATCAGGCAGGCGCTGGCGGACATGGAGCGCATGTTCCGGCTCATGCAGGTCGAGCGCGAGATCGCCGACCGCCCGGACGCCAAGCCGCTCGTCGTGCGCGGCGGCGAAGTGCGTTTCGAGCACGTGGATTTCGCGTACGACCCGCGCCGGCAGGTGCTGTTCGACGTCGACTTCGCGATTCCCGCCGGCACGACCACCGCGGTGGTCGGACCCACCGGTTCGGGCAAGTCGACACTCGCGCGGCTGCTGTTTCGCTTCTACGACGTCGATCGCGGCTGCATCACGATCGACGGCCAGGACATCCGCAGCGTGACGCAGAGCTCGCTGCGCGCGGCGATCGGCATCGTTCCGCAGGACACCGTGCTGTTCAACGACACGATCGAATACAACATCGCGTACGGCCGCCCCGGCGCCTCGCACGAAGAAGTCGTCGCCGCGGCGCGCGCCGCGCACATCCACGAGTTCATCGAGCGGCTGCCGGACGGCTACGCGACGGTGGTCGGCGAGCGCGGGCTGAAGCTCTCGGGCGGCGAGAAGCAGCGCGTGGCGATCGCGCGCACGCTGCTGAAGAACCCGCCGATTCTCGTCTTCGACGAGGCGACCTCCGCACTCGACTCGCGCACCGAGCGCGCGATCCAGGCGGAACTGGCCGAGATCGCGCGCAACCGCACCACGCTGGTGATCGCGCACCGGCTGTCGACGATCGTCGATGCCGACCAGATCCTCGTGCTGGACCACGGTCGCATCGTCGAACGCGGCACGCATGCCGAACTGCTCGCGCGCGGGCCGCAGACGAGCGCCTACGCGCGCATGTGGCTGCTGCAGCAGCAGGAGCAGGCCGAGCGCGAGCTGCCCGCTGCGGCGTGAGCGCGCAGGCAAGCGTGCTACGGTGGCCGCGTGCACGCGTGTCGGTCTTTGCGCCGACCGCGACGGCGCGGCGCTTGGTGGGTCGAAGTGCGCGCGAATCGGCCCCGAATTCACGGCCAGGCGGGCACGCGCCGGCGCTAGACTGGCGCGCGACTTTCCAGGCACCTGCCACATCGAGCCGACCCCCATGAGCCTTGCGCAGCGCTTGTCCCGTTTCGTCCTTGGCGGCATCGCCGTCGCGTTGATGACCGTCGCCGTCCCCGCCGCCGCGCAGACCGCCGCCCCCGCTAACGGCGCCGTCAAGCTGCCGCCGCGGCTCGCCAAGATCCGCGAAACGGGCGTGGTGACGATCGCGCATCGCCCCGACGCCTTTCCGGTTGCCTACCTGGACGCGAACAAACAGCCGGTCGGCTACGGCATCGACGTATGCCGCGAGATCGTGCGGCTGCTCGAGCGCGACCTGAAGAAGCCGCTGCGTCTGGCCTGGGTCGAGGTCAACGCGCGCACCCGCTTCGAGGTGATCGCCAGCGGCAAGGCCGACATCGAGTGCGGCAACACGATCAACGACCCGCAGCGGCGCAAGACGGCCGGCTACTCGATGCCGTACCTGTTCACCGGCCCGCGCTTCCTGGTGCGCACCGACTCGAAGATCCGCGGCATCCACGACCTGGCCGGCAAGCGCATCGCGGTCGTGCCCGGAACCAACTCGGTGCCGCTGCTGGAGGCGCGCATCCAGGGCGGGATCCTGCGCGGCACGGTGCTCGTGGAATACAAGGGCTACGACGATTGCACGCGGGCGGTGGAGCGCGGCGAGGTCGACGCGTTCGCGACGATCGACCTGCTGCTCGCCGGGCAGCGCGCACGGTCGAAGAACCCCGAGGCGCTGCAGATCGTCGGCTCGTTCCTGGTGCTGGAGCCCGCGGCGATCCTGCTGCGCAAGGAAGACACGGAATTCAAGCGCACGATCGACCGCCATCTTGCGGCGTTGATGCTCGACGGCACGGTCGAGCGGCTGTACGACAAGTGGTTCATGCAGCCGATCCCGCCGGACAACCTCAGGCTCGAGCTGGCGATGAGCTCGGCGATGCGAGACCAGTTGCGCTGGCCGACCGACCGCATGGGCGACGAGCTGAACCGCTGACCGGGCGCACGCCCGTTCTCCGTCTCGCCGTTGATCGACCGCGCCGCGCGGGGGTGGTGCCCTTCGCGCAGGCGCACTGCACCATGACCAAGCGTCGGACTGCATTCGCGAACCGCCTTCGTCTGGTCTGCGACGCTTAGGGGGCGGCACGATTGCGGCATTTTTCCGGTGGGTGTTACATTGCCCCGCCCCGCGCCTGCAGGGATCGCGGACGAGCGGCCGGAGGCCCGGTCGAGCCAACTTCAAAGGAGGAGCGTTTTCTCATGATGACCAATACAGGCAAATGGCTGTTCGGCGGGTTGCTTGCCGCCGGCATCCTCGCGGCGGGTCCGGCGCAGGCCGGCAAGACGCTGGACGCGATCAAGAGCCGCGGGCAACTGATCTGCGGCGTCAATACGGGTCTGGCGGGTTTTTCGCAGGCCGACAGCCAGGGCAACTGGTCCGGCCTGGACGTCGACGTTTGCCGCGCGATCGCCGCGGCCGTGCTGGGCGACGCCAACAAGGTCAAGTGGGTGCCGCTGACCGCGCAGGCGCGCTTCACCGCGCTGCAGTCCGGCGAAATCGACATCCTGTCGCGCAACACCACCTGGACGCTGACGCGCGACGCCTCGCTCGG
Organism: Burkholderiales bacterium; assembly: GCA_037442465.1. GTDB lineage: Bacteria > Pseudomonadota > Gammaproteobacteria > Burkholderiales > Burkholderiaceae_F > DSNY01. Next base: position 13,442 of record JBBIQI010000049.1, on the reverse strand, counting down.
TCTGCACTTCACCGGCGTGACCTACTACGACGGCCAGGGCTTCATGGTGCCGGTCAAGAGCAAGATCAAGAGCGCCAAACAGCTCAAAGGCGCCACCGTGTGCGTGCAATCCGGCACGACGACCGAGAAGAACCTGACCGATTATTCGCGCGCCAACAACCTGAACGTCAAGCCGGTCGTGTTCGAGAAGGTCGAGGCGGCCACCGGTGCGTACTTCGCCGGCCGTTGTGTCGCGTACACGACCGACGCGTCGGGCCTGGCCTCGGTGCGCAACAAGGAGGCCAAGAACCCGGCCGAACACGTGATCCTGCCCGAGCTGATCTCCAAGGAGCCGCTCGGCCCCGTGGTGCGGCGTGGCGACGACGAGTTCTTCGCCATCGCCAAGTGGGTCGTCTTCGGGCTCATCGAAGCCGAGGAATACGGGGTCACGCAGGCCAACGTCGACAAGATGCTGGCCGAAAGCCAAGACCCGGTCGTGCAGCGGCTGCTCGGCAAGACCGAGGACACCGGCAAGCTGCTCGGACTGGACAAGGACTGGATGGTGCGGGCGATCAAGGCGGTCGGTAACTACGGCGAGATCTTCGAGCGCAACGTTGGCCCGAAGACGCCGCTGAATCTGCCGCGCGGTGTGAACAACCTGTGGAACAAGGGCGGCATCATGTACGCGCCGCCGGTTCGCTAGCCTGTCATCCCGAGCGCGCAGCGCGAGGGATCTCAAGCGCGGCGTGCCGTTCGAGATCCCTCCCCGCTGCGCTCGTCGGGATGACCGTGGCGACGCCATCGTAAGCAGCTATGGCGCAGGCACTTCCTCCGCGCGCGCCGCCCCGCCGCCGCGACTGGTCCTGGCGCAGCCAGGCGTTTCGCGGGATCGTGTATCAGCTCATCGCCGTCGCGGCGGTCGCGCTCGTCGTCTGGTATCTCGCGCACAACACGCTGGCCAACATGGCCGCGCGCGGGATCCAGAGCGGTTTCGACTTCCTGAAGACACCGGCGGGTTTCGACATCGGCGAGAGCCTGATCCCGTACGACGCGCTCGATCCGTACTGGGTCGCTTTCGGGGTCGGCGTGCTAAACACGCTGCGCGTGGCGGTGATCGGCATCGTGCTGGCGACGATCCTCGGCACGCTGCTCGGCGTCGGCCGCTTCTCGCGCAACGCGATCGTGCGCGGCCTGTGCTACGCGTACGTCGAGTTCTTCCGCAACGTGCCGGTGCTGCTGCAGTTGCTGATGTGGTATCTGGTCCTGACCGACGTGCTGCCGCCGCTGTCGGAGGCGATTTCGATCGTGGGCGTGTTTTATCTGAGCAACAACGGCTTCAAGTTCCCGGTTCCGGTCTGGGGGCTCGGTCAGGCGCTCGCCGGCGTCGGTGGCGTGCTCGGCATCGTGCTGGCATGGCTCTACCGCCGCTGGGCGATGCGGCAGTTCGAGTTGACCGGACGCGTGCGCAGCCTGGTGCTGGTTCCGATCGCGATCGTGATCGCCGCCGCCACGGCAGGCTGGATCGCAGGCGGCGCACCGACCGCGTGGAGCGTTCCGAAGATCGACGGCTTCCTGACCGCGGGGGGTGCGACCGCCACGCCCGAGTTTCTCGCCGTGCTGCTCGGGCTGGTGCTGTACACGTCGGCGTTCATCGCCGAGGTGGTGCGCGCCGGCATCAACTCGGTTTCGCACGGTCAGGTCGAGGCGGCTGCGAGCCTTGGGCTGACGAAAGGGCAGTCGATGCGGCTCGTGATCCTGCCGCAGGCGCTGCGCGTGATCATTCCGCCGATGACCAGCCAGTACCTGAACCTGACGAAGAACTCGTCGCTGGCGGTGGCGATCGGCTATCCGGACGTCGTGTCGATCGCCAACACGTCGCTGAACCAGACCGGACGCGCGGTCGAGTGCATTGCGATCATCATGGCCGTGTACCTGACGACGTCGCTGTCGACCGCGGCGTTCATGAACTGGTACAACAAGCGCGCGGCGATCAAAGAGAGATAAGAACGTGGCTGTCGTCTTCCAACCGATCGCGCCGCGGCCGGCGCCCGTCAAGACCGAGGGCCTCGTTCCGTGGATTCGCGCCAATCTGTTCGGCGACTGGAAGAGCGGCCTCGCGACGGTGGCGATCGTCGCTGTCGGGATCTACTACCTGCCGGGGTTCTTCGCGTGGGCGGTGACGAACGCGGTGCTGACGCAGGACGCGAGCCTGTGTCAGCAGGCGCGCGGCGTCGGCGCCTGCTGGGCGGTGGTCGGCGAGAAGTTCCGGCTGATCGTCTTTGGCCGCTACCCGTACGAGCAGCAGTGGCGGCCCGAGCTGGCGACGCTGATCCTGGTCGCGCTGCTGGTGGTGAGCTGCATCCGCTACTTCTGGAAGCCGTGGCTCGCGCTGCTGTGGATCGTCGTCGTGCCCGCGTTCTTCGTGCTGATGGGCGGCGGCCGATTCGGACTGGAGTCGGTGCCGACCGACCAGTGGGGCGGACTGCCGCTGACCATCATGCTGGCGACCTTCGGCATCGTGCTCGCGTATCCGCTCGCGATCGTCGTGGCGCTGGGACGGCGCTCGAAGCTGCCGGCGATCCGCTCGCTGTGCATCGTCTACATCGAGCTGGTGCGCGGCGTGCCGCTGATTTCGGTGCTGTTCATGGCGAGCTTCATGTTTCCGCTGTTCCTGCCGGTCGGCAAGTCCCCCGACGTGCTGCTGCGGGTGCTCGTCGGCATCACGCTGTTTTCGGCGGCGTATCTGGCGGAAGTGGTGCGTGGCGGGCTGCAGGCGATTCCGAAAGGCCAGATCGAGGCCGCCGAATCGCTCGGGCTGACTTACTGGCAGACGCAGCGCAAGATCGTTCTGCCGCAGGCGCTCGCGATGGTCGTGCCGGGCATCATGAACAGCTTCATCGCGATCTTCAAGGACACGTCGCTGGTGACGATCGTGTCGCTGTACGAGCTGACCGGTGCGCTCGGGCTGGCGCTGAACTCGGACGCCGACTGGCGGCCGTTCAAGATCGAGGGCTACCTCTTCATCACGGCGATCTACTTCGCGTTCTGTTTCGCGATGTCGCGCTACAGCCTGTGGATCGAGAAGCAGTTGAACGTCAGCAGGACGCGCTAGGCGTCTTTCCACTGTCCTCCCCGCGCGAGCCGCGCCAATGACCACCGACAACATCATCGTCTTCGACAAGGTCAACAAGTGGTACGGCAACAGCTTCCACGTGTTGCGCGACATCGATCTTGCGGTCAGGCGCGGCGAGCGCATCGTCATCTGCGGGCCGTCGGGCTCCGGCAAATCGACGCTGATCCGCTGCATCAACCGGCTCGAGGAGCATCAGCAGGGCCGCATCGTCGTCGACGGCATCGAGCTGACCGACGACGTCCGCGCGATCGAGAAGATCCGCCGCGAAGTCGGCATGGTGTTCCAGCAGTTCAACCTGTTCCCGCATCTGACGGTGCTGGAGAACCTGACGCTCGCGCCGATGTGGGTGGCGAAGCTGCCGAAAAAAGAGGCCGAGGAACGCGCGATGCAGCAGCTCGCGCGCGTGCGCATCGCCGAGCAGGCGCACAAGTATCCGCTGCAGCTTTCCGGCGGCCAGCAGCAGCGGGTGGCGATCGCGCGTGCCTTGTGCCTGACGCCGAAGATCATGCTGTTCGACGAGCCGACCTCGGCGCTCGACCCGGAGATGATCAAGGAGGTGCTCGACGTGATGGTCGAGCTGGCCAAAGGCGGTATCACGATGCTCGTGGTCACGCACGAGATGGGCTTCGCCAAAGCGGTGGCCGACCGCGTGATCTTCATGGACCAGGGGCAGATCGTCGAGGAGAACACGCCCGAGGAGTTCTTCTCGCGCCCGAAGAGCGAGCGCACCAAGGACTTCCTGTCGAAGATCCTCGGGCACTGACCGCGCTCGGCGCGCCGCCGGCCCGCGCAGGACGGTCGCGGCGGCCCTGCGGGCATGCCATCTGCGTCATCGCCGATCCCGGCAACCGGCGGCGCGGTCACGTGTATCCGACGCCCTGCGTCGTCACCCGTCCGTGGCAGCCGCCGTGGTCATTCCAAGCTGCCTGCCCTCGTCGTTCCGAACCAAAATTCCACGTCATTCCGAGCCGAAATTCCTCGTCATTCCGAGCCGAAGGCGAGGAATCCCCTCCGCTCATCACGCCGAGATCCCTCGCGCTGCTCGGGATGACCCCGGCACGGTCATTCCGAGCCGCCCGTCCGGGTCATTCCGAGCCGCCCATGCGCGTCATTCCGAGCCGAAGGCGAGGAACCGCAGCAGTTCGCAACACCGAGATCCCTCGCGCTGCTCGGGATGACCCCAGGGCGGGCATTCCGAGCCATGGACTTGGGCCGGGGCGACGAATTACAGCCACGCGCACCGCACAGTGCCTTCGCATCGCTGGGGACAACCGCGGTGGCGACGGCTCCCTTCGCTGGTCGGCGATAATGGGCAGATGTGCGTACGGGCCCGGCAAGACGCCGGGCCCGTTTCGCATCCACCGATAACGACAACGCTCGCATGCATGCTGCTACCGTGACCGCGACGCCGCTCGCGTCGCGCGCGATCCTGCCGTACGCCGGCACGATCTTCCTGTCCGCCTTCCTGCTGTTCCTGGTGCAGCCGATCATCGCCAAGCAGATCCTGCCGTGGTTCGGCGGCTCGGCGGCGGTGTGGACCACCTGTCTGGTGTTCTTCCAGACCGTGCTGCTGGCGGGCTACGCGTACGCGGACGCGACCACACGGCTGGGGGTGAAGCGGCAGACGCAGCTACACCTCGTGCTGCTGGCGATTTCGCTCGCCACGCTGCCGATCCTCGCGGCGGACGCGTGGAAGCCGCAGGGCGACGAGGATCCGATCGTCCGCATCCTGCTGCTGCTGGCGGCAACCATCGGGCTGCCGTACTTCCTGCTGTCGACGACCACACCGCTTCTGCAGGCGTGGTACTGGCGGCGCTTCCGCACGGCGGTGCCGTATCGGCTGTTCGCGTTGTCGAACTTCGCGTCGCTGCTGGCGTTGCTCGGTTTTCCGGTGCTCGCCGAGCCATGGTTCACGCTGCCGCAGCTCGGCTGGGGCTGGTCCGCGCTTTACGCGGCGTTCGTGTTGGTCTGCGCGGCGACCGGCTGGATGTCGATGCGGGCGGCCGCGGCCAGCGAAGGCGATACGCAATCGCTGGCCGACGCCGCACCGGAGCGCGCGGCCGCGGCGCCGTCGCTCGGAACGCAACTGCTGTGGCTCGCGCTCGCCGCGATGGGCTCGATCATGCTGCTGGCGGTCACCAATCACGTGACTCAGAACATCTCGAGCGTGCCCTTCCTATGGGTGCTGCCGCTGTCGCTGTACCTGATCACGTTCATTCTCTGTTTCGACCATCCGCGCTGGTACGTGCGCTGGTTCTTCGTCGCGCTGCTGATCCCGGGGATCCCGTGGATGGCGTACTTCATCTCGTCGCTCGAGCTGCTGTGGGCGGCGGCGACCTACTTCGTCGGGCTGTTCGTCGCCTGTATGTTCTGTCACGGCGAACTGGCCCGGTTGAAACCCGATCCGCGCCATCTAACGCGCTTTTACCTGATGCTCTCGCTCGGCGGGGCGGTCGGCGCAGTGCTGGTCGCGATCGTCGCCCCGCTTGCGCTCGACGGCTACTTCGAGCTGAACATCACGCTCGTGCTGCTGGCGCTGCTCGTGCTCGCGCGGCTCACCGGCTGGCCGCGACTCCTCGGCGTGCTGGCGCTGGCGGCGACCGCGTGGTTCGCATGGCAGGGTGCGCGGGAGTACGGCCGCGACACGCGCGTGATGGAGCGCGACTTCTACGGTGTGGTGCGCACGCGCGATCGCACCGTCGGCGGCGTGAGCTATCGCGCGATGTACCACGGCGGCATCATCCACGGCGGGCAGTTGCTCGGCGAGGAGTACCGGCTGACGCCTTCCGACTACTTCGGCCCGACCTCCGGCTACGGGCGACTGTTCGCGGTGTTGAACGAGATCAAGCCGCAGCCGCGCCGCGTGGGCGTCATCGGGCTGGGCGCCGGCGTGGTCGCAGGCTACGGCCGCGCAGGCGACGAGGTCGTCTTCTACGAGATCAGCCCCAAGGTGGTCGAGATCGAGCGCCGTGAGTTCAGCTTCCTGCGCGACACGCCCGCGAAGACGCAGGTGATCCTCGGCGACGGCCGCCTGTCGCTGGAACGCGAGCTGAAGCAGCGCGGCGCGCGCGGCTACGACGTGCTCGGCATCGATGCCTTCTCAGGCGACTCGATCCCGATGCATCTCGTCACGCGCGAGGCGATGGCGCTGTATGTCAGCCATCTGGCGCCCGACGGCGTGATCGTGTTCCAGGCGACCAACCGCTACATCGACCTGCTGCCGGTGGTGAGACGCCTGGCGACCGAGTTCGGGCTCGAAGCGGTCGTCGTCTCCGACATTCCCGAATCCTCGGCCGCCGCCGACTACTGGCTGTCGTCGACCGACCAGATCCTGGTCACCCGCAACCGCAAGCTGCTCGCGCACCCAAAGATCGCCGAGGCTGCCGAGCCGATCAAGGACCGCGCCGATCTGCCGACGTTTACTGACGCGCATCACAATCTGTTCCGGATACTCAAGTGACGGGATCGAGATTGTCGGCCCGACTCTGCGCGCGCATTCGAGCGGACGCTGCCGCAACCGCTTAACGCCTGCGGGCCTGCTCGCTATGCTCACGACCGTGAATCCGGTCGATGTCCTGCGTGCGAGCTTCGAAGCCGCCGTCGCCGCCGCCGATCCGCTGAAGATCGTCGCCGCGCACCTGCCGCCTGCGCCGCGCGGGCGCGTGTGCGTGGTTGGCGCGGGCAAGGCGGCGGCGAGCATGGCGCGCGCGGTCGAACTGGCGTGGCCCGAGGTTGCGCTCGACGGGCTCGTGATCACGCGCTACGCGCACGGGCTGCCGACCGAACGCATCCGCGTGGTCGAAGCCGGGCACCCGGTGCCGGACGAGGCGGGCGAAGTCGCTGCGCGCGAGATCCTCGCGCGCGCGCATTCGCTCGGTGCAGACGACCTGCTGCTGGCGCTGATTTCCGGCGGCGGATCGAGCCTGCTCGCATTGCCGGTGCCCGCGGTGCCGATGGCGGACCTGAAAGCCGTCACGCGCGAACTGCTGCGCTGTGGCGCGCCGATCGAGCAGATGAACGTCGTGCGCAAGCATCTGTCGCTTGCCGCCGGCGGGCGACTGGCGGCGGCCACGAGGGCGCGCGTGCTCGCACTGATCGTCTCCGACGTGACGGGGGATGCGCCGAGCGACATCGCCAGCGGCCCGTGCGCGCCGGATCCATCGACCTTTGCCGAAGCGCTGGCGATCCTCGCGCGGTACGGTTGCGCCGTGCCGGCGAGCGTGCGCGCGCATCTCGAACGCGGGGCGCGCGGTGAGATCGAAGAAACGCCCAAGCCCGGCGATGCGCTGTTCGCGCGCGTGGAAAACCACGTGATCGCCACCGCGCATCGCAGCCTCGAAGCGGCGGCCGAGGCCTTTCGCACCGCCGACGTCACGCCCGTGATCCTCGGCGACACGATCACCGGCGAAGCGCGCGAAGTGGCCAAAGTGATGGCTGCGCTGGTGCGCGAGATTCGGACGTATCGCCAGCCCTTTGCGCCGCCAGTGGCGCTGATCTCCGGCGGCGAGTGCACGGTGACGATTCCACCGGGCTTGCAAGGGCGCGGCGGCCGCTGCAGCGAGTTCCTGCTGTCGCTCGCGGTCGAACTCGACGGCATGCCGAACGTGCATGCGCTCGCTGCCGACACCGACGGCATCGACGGCTCGGAGGACAACGCCGGCGCGTGGCTCGCGCCCGATTCGATCGCGCGCGCGGCTGCGCAGGGTGTGGCCGCGCGCGTCGCGCTCGATGCGCACGACGCCTGGGGCTTCTTCGCGGCGGCCGATGCGCTGATTCGCACCGGACCGACGCGCACCAACGTCAACGACTATCGCGCGATCCTGATCGCGTAGGGTTCGCAAAGACGCGCGCGGTCGATTCGCCCTGAACGCGGAGGTCGGCTGCTCGTCGTGGCTGCGCTCTCGCGCTGCGGCTCATTCCGGGCCGTTGTTCCCTGTCACCCCGGGCCGCTGCTCCTGGTCACTCCGAGCCGCTCTTCCTTGTCGCTTCGATCCGCTCCTCGTCGTCACTCCGGGCCGCTTCTCGTTGTCACCTCGGGTCGCTTCTCCTCGTCACCTCGGGCCGCTGCTCCTTGTCATTCCGAGCCGCTCCTTCTTGTCATTCCGAGCCGAAGGCGAGGAATCTCACCCGCCCGCAGCGCCGAGATCCCGCGCTTTGCTCGGGATGACACATCTGGCGATCGCGATGACATCGCCACTGCTCGGGCTGACGCGGCCAGCCATCGGAGTCAAGGCGTCGCTCGGGACGACGCGGCCGGCAGGCGTGATGACACCGCTGCCGCTCGCGACGAGGCAGCCGAGTCGTCACCGCGTCCACGGCGGCGCCGCGTCGGCGTCGATGCCGTACGACTGCGCCGCGCGGCGCGCGAGCGCCGCATCGAGCGCGGACAGCGCCGCGACCGCGATGGCGTAACGATCGACCTCGAAGAAGCGCCGCAGGCGCTCGCGCGTGTCGGAGCGGCCGAAGCCGTCGGTGCCCAGCGCGATGTAGCGGTCGCGCACCCACGGCCGGATCAGGTCGGCCACCGCGGCCACGTAATCGCTCGCGGCGACGATCGGAGCGCCGGTCGGCGTCAACTGCTGTTCGATCCAGCACACGCCCTGCGGTCTGCCGAGGCGGCGCTGCCGCTCGAAGGCCATCGCTTCGCGCCGCAGCTCCGTGAAACTCGTCACCGAATACACATCGGCGCCGAGGTCGAAATCGCGCTCGAGCAGCTCGGCCGCCGCGAGCGCTTCGCGCAGGATGGTGCCCGCACCGAGCAGCCTCGCTCGCGCCGCCCCCTTGGTCGAGGGCCGCACGCAGTACATGCCGCGCACGATGCCCTCGCGAATGTCGGCCGGCGCGCTCGGCTGTGCGTACGGCTCGTTCATCACCGTGACGTAATAGAACACGTCCTCCTGCGCGACCAGCATCCGCCGCATGCCGTCTGCGAGGATCACCGCGAGTTCGTGCGCAAAGCAGGGGTCGTACGCGCGGCAGTTGGGCACCGCGCTCGCGACCAGATGGCTCGTTCCGTCCTGGTGCTGCAGTCCTTCGCCGGCGAGCGTGGTGCGGCCGGCGGTGGCGCCGAGCAGGAAGCCGCGCGCGCGCGAATCGGCCGCGGCCCAGATCGCGTCGCCGACGCGCTGGAACCCGAACATCGAGTAGTAGATATAAAAGGGCAGCAGCGCGATGCCGTGCGCCGAGTAGCTCGTCGCCGCAGCGACCCAACTGGCGATCGCGCCCGCTTCGGTGATGCCTTCCTCGAGGATCTGCCCGTCGGTGGACTCCTTGTAGTAGCTGACCTGCTCGTGGTCCTCGGGCTCGTACAGTTGCCCGAGCGGCGAGTAGATGCCGATCTGGCGGAACAGGTCGGCCATGCCGAAGGTGCGCGCCTCGTCGGCGATGATCGGTACGATGCGCGCGCCGAGCGCGGGGTCCTTCAGCAGCGCCGAGACCATGCGCACGAAGGCCATCGTCGTCGACATCTCGCGGCCGTTCGCTTCGAGCGCGAAGCGCGCGAACGATTCGACCGCCGGCACCGCGATTGGCTCGCACCGGTTCGAGCGCGCCGGCAGATAGCCGCCGAGCTTGGCGCGGCGCGCGTGCAGGTACTTCATCTCGGGCGAGTCCGCGGGCGGGCGCACGAACTCGCAGTGCTCGACCTGCGCGTCGGTGAGCGGCAGCGCAAAGCGATCGCGGAATTCGAGAAGCTGCTGCGTGTCGAGTTTCTTCTGCTGGTGCGTGGTCATCCGTCCCTGGCCGGCGCTGCCCATGCCGTAACCCTTCTTGGTCTTGGCCAGGATCACTGTCGGTTGTCCCCGATGGTGCGCGGCGTGCCAGTACGCGGCGAAGATCTTCACCGGGTCGTGCCCGCCGCGGCGCAGCCGGTCGATGTCGTCGTCCGACAGATGCGCGACCAGCGCCTGCAACTGCGGATACTTCGCAAAGAAGTGTTCGCGGTTGAAGCGCCCGTCGGTCGCCGAAAGCGTCTGGAATTCGCCGTCGACCGTCTCGTGGAACGCGCGCAGCAGCAAACCCTGCGTATCGCGCGCGAACAGCGGGTCCCAATCCGAGCCCCACAGCAGCTTGATGACGTTCCAGCCGGCGCCGGCGAACAGGCCTTCCAGCTCCTGGATGATCGAGCCGTTGCCGCGCACCGGACCGTCGAGCCGCTGCAGGTTGCAGTTGACGACGAACACCAGGTTGTCCAGCCCTTCGCGCGCGGCGAGCGAAAGCCCGGCGAGCGACTCCGGTTCGTCCATCTCGCCGTCGCCGACGAACGCCCACACCTTGCGCCCCGCCGTGTCGGCGATTCCCCGGTGCGCGAGATAGCGCATGAAGCGCGCCTGGTAGATCGCGAACAGCGGGCCCAGTCCCATCGAGCCGGTCGGAAACTGCCAGAACTCCGGCATCAACCACGGATGCGGATACGACGACAGCCCATGGCCGCCCGTTTCGCGCCGATAGTTGGCCAGTTGCTGCTCGGTCAGCCGGCCCTCGAGGAAGGCACGCGCGTAGACGCCGGGTGCCGAGTGCGGTTGGAAATACACGAGGTCGCCGCGCGCCGGTCCTTGCGCGGTTGGCACGCTCGCGCGGAAGAAATGGTTGAAACCGACCTCGAACAGATCGGCCGCCGACGCGTAGCTCGCGATGTGGCCGCCGAGTTCGGCGCTTTCGCGGTTCGCCCGCACGACCATCGCGAGCGCGTTCCAGCGCACCAGCGCCGAGATGCGCGCCTCGATTTCGAGGTTGCCCTGATACGGCGGCTGGTCCGCCAGCGCGATCGTGTTGCAGTAGGGGGTGGCCAGCACCTGCGGCAGCGGCACGCGCCGCGTGCGCGCATGCTGCATCAGCTTCTTCAGCACGAAAGTGGCGCGCTCGGCTCCTTCGGACGCGATCAGCGCGTCGAGCGCATCGAGCCACTCCCGCGTCTCCTGCGGATCGGCATCTTCGATCGGCATCCGCCACGCGGCGGATGCGGACAACTTGGCGAGATCGTCGAGGTTCATGGTCGTCTCCTCGCGGCCATTATCGCGCCGGTAACCTGTCGCCGAGACGGGCGCAGACAAGGCCATTCGCCACCGAGAACACCCAGGAACAGCGACGAAAGCCGAGGTCTTTCTCGATGCTCTCGGTGTTCCCGGTGGTGCGCCCGATCTGCGGTGTCGCCGGCGTCGCAAGACGGCGGGCCCGCGCCTGCGCGGGGCGACGGCACCGATGCCAAGCGCGCCTCGCGCTCCTGGACAGCGCCGGCGCGCGATAATCGCCGCATGGCCGCCGCCACGCTGACGATCACGCGTCCCGACGACTGGCATCTGCACCTGCGCGATGGCGCGGCGCTGGCCGACGTGCTGCCGCTCACGGCGCGCCAGTTCGCGCGCGCGATCGTGATGCCCAATCTGAAGCCGCCGGTGACCACGGTTGCGGCCGCGGCGGCGTACCGCGAGCGCATCCTGCGCGTGCTGCCCGCGGGGCTGGCGTTCGAGCCGTTGATGACGCTGTATCTGACCGACAACACGCCGGCCGAGGAGATTCGCCGCGCGAAGGAAAGCGGCTTCGTGCACGGCGTGAAGCTGTATCCGGCCGGGGCGACGACCCACTCGGATGCGGGCGTGACCGACCTGGCCCGCTGCACGCCGGCGCTGGAGGCGATGCAGCGGCTGGACGTGCCGCTGCTCGTGCACGGCGAAGTCACGCGCGCGGAGGTGGACGTGTTCGACCGCGAGGCGCGTTTCATCGACGAGGTGCTTCAGCCGCTGCGGCGCGCGTTTCCCGCACTGCGGGTCGTGTTCGAACACATCACGACGCGCGAGGCGGTGCAGTACGTAACGCATGCGCCGGGGCGGATCGCGGCGACGATCACCGCGCACCATCTGCTCTACAACCGCAACGCGCTGTTTCTTACGCCGCGCGGGCAGACGGGCGTGCGGCCGCATTACTACTGTCTGCCGGTGCTCAAGCGCGAAACGCACCGGCAAGCGCTGCTGGCGGCAGCCACCAGCGGCAACCCGCGCTTTTTCCTCGGCACCGACAGCGCGCCGCACGCCAGGGGCGACAAGGAAAACGCGTGCGGCTGCGCCGGGTGCTTTACTGCCGCTAGCGCGCTGGAGATGTACGCACAGGCGTTCGAAGAGGCGGGCGCGCTCGACAAGCTGGAGGCGTTCGCCAGTTTCCACGGCGCCGACTTCTACGGCCTGCCGCGCAACCGCGGCACGGTGACGTTGCGCAGGCAGCCCTGGGTCGTGCCGGCGGAGTTGAAGTTCGGCGACTCGACCGTGGTGCCGCTGGCGGCAGGCGAAACGCTGGCGTGGAAACTGACCGACTGAACGTGGCGGCGCTCGACTGGTCGGCGCCGTGGTTTGCGCCGATCGCGCGCTGGCGCGGATTGCTCCAGGCGCCCGACTGGCGCGCGGCGCTCAGCGCCGCCGCACGCGATCGCAACGTCGTTTCGGGTCGCGGCCGGCCGGTGGTCTTCGTCGACGCCGAAGACGCCGGCGACACGCCTTACGAGCGGCACGTCGCCGCGACCGGCCGCGTGCCGACGCGCGCCAATCTGCACGATGCGTTCAACGCGCTGATCTGGCTCGCGTATCCGCAGGCCAAGGCGGCACTCAATCGCCGCCAGGCCGACGAGATCGACCGGCTCGGCGTGCGTGGCGCGCGCGGCCCCGTGCGCGATGCTGCGACGCTGATCGACGAAAGCGGGCTGCTGCTCGCGAGCGACGACCCCGGCGTATTCGACGCGCTCGCGCGGCACGAGTGGCAACGGCTGTTCGTCGACTGGCGCAGCCGCTGGGGGTGCGACATTGTCGCCTTCGCGTTCGGCCACGCGTTGCTGGACAAGCTCGCCGGCCCGTTCAAGGCGATCACCGCATGCGTCGTCCCGATCCCGCTTGCCGGCGATCACGACGCAGCCGCAGCGCGCTTCATCGAGCGCGCCGATCTGGCGCCGCCGCTGCTGGCGCACCTGCCGGTGCTCGGGATTCCGGGCTGGTGGGCGGCCAACGAAGCGCCGTCGTTCTACGACGACCCGGCGGTGTTTCGTCCGCCGCCGGCGGTCGGCCGCCGGCCGGTGCGCGCCTATTGACCATTTCCGATCCTCGTGACACGTGCCGACCGCTTGGCGCCCGCATGCCTCAGCCCTCGTCATTCCGAGCCAACGGCGAGGAGTCTCCGCCGCTCGCCGTGCCGAGATCCCTCGCTGCGCTCGGGATGACGGAACCGGCGACAGCCAGCGCGAAGCGAACTCGCACGGTTGAGGAGTCACGAGGTTGCGTAATCCTCAATAGACTCCCGACTCCAATGCTTCTCGGTTGCATCGCCGACGACTTTACCGGCGCCTCCGACC
>JBBIQI010000048.1:0-18956 GCA_037442465.1 Burkholderiales bacterium | reverse complement strand
GCGGCGGCGGCCGGCCCCACGCATCCGCGCGTGGCGGCGGCGGCGAAGGACATCGCGTATCACGCCACGCGCCATCTCGCGCTGCTCGATGTGCTGATCGCGCGGCTGGCGCGCACGCCGCCGCCGTCGCCAGTGGCGGCGCTGCTCGCGATGGGGCTGGCGCAACTGCTCGCGCAGCGGCACGCGCACTACGCGGTCGTCGACCAGACGGTCAGCGCGGCCAAGGCCGACACGGATACGCGTGCCGCGGCCGGCTTCGTCAACGCGGCGTTGCGCCACTTCCTGCGCCGTCAGTCGGCGTTGCTCGACGAGGCGCAACGCGATGAGACGGTCCGCTACAACGCGCCGCGCTGGTGGATCGAGCGGCTGCGGCAGGCGTATCCGGCGCAATGGCAAACGATCCTCGCCGCGCAGCGCGAGCCGCCGCCGCTCGCGCTGCGGGTGAACACGCGGCGCATCGGCGTCGACGAGTATCTGCGGCGGCTCGAGCGCGCGCAGCTGGCGGCTACGCGCGTCGGCGCCACCGCCGTCTGGCTGCACGAAGCGCGGCCGGTCGAAGCGATTCCCGGTTTCGCCGAAGGTCTCGTAGCGGTGCAGGACGCGGGCAGCCAGCTCGCCGCCCAGTGGCTCGACGCGCGCAGCGGGCAGCGCGTGCTCGACGCCTGTGCTGCGCCGGGCGGCAAGACCGCACAGCTCGCGGAACTTGCCGACGGGCTCGCGATCGACGCGGTCGAGATCGACGCGCAGCGCGCGCAGCGCATCGAAGACAACCTCGCGCGCTTGCGCGCGCGCGAGCACGCGACGATCACGCTGCACATCGCCGATGCGGCCGACACCCGCGCGTACGCGCAGCCGCGGCGCTACGACCGCATCCTGCTCGACGCCCCCTGCACGGCTTCCGGCATCGTGCGGCGCCATCCGGACATCCCGTGGTTGCGTCGCGAGGCCGATGTTGCGCAATTGGCAACACGGCAGGCGCGCTTGCTCGACGCCCTGTGGCCGCTGCTCAAGCCCGCTGGTAGATTGCTTTACGTGGTCTGTTCGGTGTTCCCCGACGAAGGCGCGCGCCAGGCGGAACGGTTCGTCGAACGTCACGCCGATGCCCGGCCGCTCGCTCTGCCGGGGCTCACGACGAATGCCTTGCAGTTGCTACCGACGCCGCTGGCGGCCGCGTCGAGTGCGGCGGCTGCGGCGCTGCCCGTGCTGCACGACGGCTTTTTCTTTGCACTGTTCCAGAAGGACTGATCGTCGGCCATGCGGTGCGCGTCCGGAACGAATGCCGAAGCGGCGACCACGCCGCGGCGCGGTGCTGCGTTGGCGCTGACGATCGCACTCGTGCTGTCGACGGCATGGCTGGCGCCGGCCGGTCCGGCGGCCGCGCAGGCCATCGCGGTGGCCGAAGCCGCGCTGCGTGCGCCGGACGACGGCGAAGGCGGCGCGCTGCTCGACGCGCAGTTCGACTTCGAGCTGCCGGCGGCGCTCGAGGACGCGGTCAATCGTGGGATCGCGCTGTATTTCGTCATCGACTTCGAGCTGTACCGCACGCGCTGGTACTGGTTCGATCGCAAGCTGGTCGGTGCGCAGCTGACCTATCGCCTGACCTACAGTCCGCTCACGCGCCAGTACCGGCTGGCGCGCGGCACGCTGGCGCAGCCGTTCGATACGCTGGCCGAGGCGCTGGCCACGCTGCGGCGCGTGCGCGGCTGGAAGGTGATCGAAGCCGGCGTGCTGCACGCAGGCGAGAACTACCGCGCGCACACGCGCATGCGGCTGGACATCTCGCAACTGCCCAAGCCGTTCCAGATCAGCGCGCTGACCAACCGCGACTGGAGCCTCGCCTCCGACTGGCACAGCGTGCCGGTGCCGGCCGAACTGCTTCGTTAGCCATGGCCGCGACGAGCCGCGCATTGCGCTACGGTCTGCTCGGCGCGCTGGCGCTGGGCGGCGTGCTGCTTTTCCTGCTCGCCTCGGCCAGCAGCAACACGCAGGCTTTCGAGCGCAACTACCCGATGTTGCTGGCGATCAACGGCGTGATCGCTGCGATCCTGTTCGTGCTCGTGGTGGCGCTGATCGCGCGGCTCGTGCGGCGCTGGCGACAGGGCCGCTTCGGCGCGCGACTGATGGCGCGCTTCGCGGTGGCCTTCGCACTGATGGGCGTGTTGCCGGGCGTGCTGATCTACGTGGTGTCGGTGCAGTTCCTGTCGCGCTCGATCGAATCGTGGTTCGACGTGCGCGTTGACCGCGCGCTGGAGTCGGGCTTGACGCTCGGACGCGCGGTGCTCGAGGCGCAACTGGCCGACGTGACGGCCAAGGCGCGCGCGATTGCGCTCGAACTGGCCGATGTGCCCGAGGCGCAGCGGCTACAGGCGCTCGACCGGCTGCGCGAACGCGCCGGCATCCATGAGGCGCTGATCGTCAGCGCCGGCGGCCAGTTGCTCGGCGCCAGCGCAGCGCGCAGCGGCGAGCTCGTTCCCGAGATTCCGTCCGCGGCGAACCTGCGCCAGGCACGCGTGCAGCGAAGCTTCGCGGTAATCGAAGGCGACCCGCTTGCCACGGAGCCGCGCGCCGGGCTGCGCACGCGCGTGATCGTGCCGATCCCGGTCGACGGCGCGCCGCCGGGGGCCCTGCGCACCCCGCAGGCGGCGGTGCGCGTCGAGCCGCGCTACCTGCAGCTTGTGCAGCGGGTGCCACCGTCGGTCGCGGCCAACGCCGCGGCGCTGCAAAGCGGCTATCGCGACTACCAGGAGTTGTCGCTGGCGCGCAGCGGCCTGCGCCGGATCTACACGGTCACGCTGACGCTGACGCTTCTGCTCGCGGTGTTCGCCGCGATCGCCTCCGGCGTGCTGCTGGCTAGCTCGATGACCGCGCCGCTGCTGCAGGTCGCCGCCGGCACGAAAGCGGTGGCCGAGGGCGACTTCCGGCCGGTGCGCGAGTACAAAGGCAGCGACGAACTGAACCTGTTGACGCAGTCGTTCAACGCGATGACGCGCCAGTTGAGCGAGGCGCGCGACGCGGTCGAGGCGCGCTCGCGCGAACTGGAGAACGCGCGCGCCTATCTCGAGCGCGTGCTTTCCAACCTGTCGGCCGGGGTGATCGTGCTCGACCGCGACTGGCGGCTGGTCACCGCCAACCACGGCGCCAGCCGCATCCTCGGCCTGGCGCTGACGCCCCATGTCGGCGAAGCCTTTTCCGCGCTGGTGCCGGCGATGGCCGAGCAGGTCGCCGGCGCCTTTGCCGACCAGCAGTTGTCGGCGACCCCGAAGGATTCGTGGCAGCAGCAGATGCAGGTGCCGCGCGCGGGCGCAGGCGCGGGCGCCGAACCGCTCGCGCTGCTGGCGCGCGGCTCGCGCCTGCCGCTGGAGGACGGGCCGGGCTACGTCGTCGTGTTCGACGACATCACGCAGGTGATCTCGGCGCAGCGCGCGCTCGCGTGGGGCGAGGTCGCGCGCCGGCTCGCGCACGAGATCAAGAACCCGCTGACGCCGATCCAGCTTGCCGCCGAGCGCCTGCAGATGAAGCTGGCCGGCGTGCTGCCGCCCGAGCACGCCGACGTGCTGGCGCGCGGCGTGACGACCATCGTCGGGCAGGTCGCCGCGATGAAGCGCATGGTCGACGATTTCCGCGACTACGCGCGCGTGCCGCCGGCCAAGCTGGCGCCGCTCGATCTGAATGCGCTGATCGAGGAAGTCGCCGCGCTGTATGGCGTCGAACACGGATCCGGCACCAGTCCCACCGGCGCGCGCATCGAGCTTGCCCTCGGCGCCGAGGTACCGCCGATCGAGGGCGACGCCACACAGTTGCGGCAGGTCATCCACAACCTGATCGCCAACGCGCAGGATGCGGTGGCGGCACCGGACCGCGCCGCCGGCAGCGGGCGTATCGTCGTACGCACCGCGCTGGTGAGCCTGCCGGCGCGTCGCGGCGAGCACGGCACCGAAGAAGGCGGCTACGCGTCGGCGGTCCGCCTTTCGGTCGAGGACAACGGCCCGGGCTTTCCGGCGAATATACTTAGGCGCGCGTTCGAGCCCTACGTGACCACCAAGCCCAGCGGCACCGGGCTCGGTCTGGCGATGGTGAAGAAGATCGTCGACGAACATGGCGCCCGCGTGGAACTGGTCAATCGCATCACCGGATCCGCAGGCGGCGCAACCGTGATCATCGTTTTCCGCCGACTGGCGCAGGCTGCGCCGGCGCCGGCGGCCGCCTCGGGCGCGGCCGTTCGCTGAAGCCGCATCGGCCCTACGAGCATGGCCACCATCCTGGTCGTTGACGACGAAGTCGGCATCCGCGAACTGCTGTCCGAGATCCTGTCCGACGAAGGACACTCGGTGCTGACCGCCGAAAACGCCAGCGTCGCGCGCCGACTGCGCGCGGCCGAGCCGCCGGACCTGGTGCTGCTCGACATCTGGATGCCCGACACCGACGGCGTCACGCTGCTCAAAGAGTGGGCATCGAACGGGCAGTTGACGATGCCGGTGATCATGATGTCGGGCCACGCGACGATCGACACCGCGGTCGAGGCCACGCGCTTCGGCGCCCTCGACTTCCTGGAAAAGCCGATCGCGCTCGCGCGCCTGCTGGCGGCGGTCAAGAGCGGCCTCGAACGGGGTCGGCTGATGCGCAACCTGCGCGCGGCGCCGGCGATGGCGGCCGCCCGCCCGGCGGAGGCGGCCGGCGAAGGCAACGGCGCCTCGGCGCGTGCCGTCAGCCTTGGCGGCTCCGCCAGCGTCAGTCTCGATCAGCCGTTGCGCGAGGCACGCGACCAGTTCGAGCGCGCCTACTTCGAGTACCACCTGGCGCGCGAGAACTACAGCATGACGCGCGTGGCCGACCGGGCGGGACTCGAGCGCACGCACCTGTACCGCAAGCTCAAGCAGCTCGGCGTCGAGCTGGGCCGCAGCGGCCGCCGGGCCGAACGCAATGGGCAAGAAACCGACGGCGCAGCCGGCGGCGAATCGGACTGAGCGGGCCGCACGCCGGCGCGGCGGCGGTCGCTGAACCTGCATGAAGATCATCATCCTCGGCGCCGGCCGCGTCGGCACTTCGGTGGCCGAAAGCCTCGTTTCCGAAGCCAACGACATCACGGTGATCGACACCGACAGCGCGCGCGTCGCGGACCTGCAGTCGCGCTACGACCTGCGCGGACTGGTCGGGCACGCAACGATGCCGTCGGTGCTGAAGGAGGCAGGCGCCGAAGACGCCGACCTGCTGATCGCGGTGACCGCGAGCGACGAGACGAATCTGGTCGCCTGCAAGGTCGCGGCCGACCTTTTCAACGTGCCGACCCGCATCGCGCGCGTGCGCAATACCGAACTGCAGCAGCACCCGGAGCTGACCGGCGACCAGGGCTTCAAGGCCACGCACATCATCTGGCCCGAGCAGAGCGTGACCGACTACGTGCTGAAGCTGATCGAATTCCCGGAGGCGCTGCAGGTGCTGGAGTTCGCCGACGGTCGCGCCAGCCTGATCGCGGTGCGTGCGTTCGCGGGCGGCCCGCTCGTTTCGCAGCCGATCCAGGCGCTGCGCAAGCACATTCCGAACGTCGACACGCGCATCGTCGCGATCTTTCGCAACGACCGCAGCATCCAGTGCGAAGCGCACACGATGATCCAGCCGGGCGACGAGGTGTTCTTTCTGGCGGCCAGCGAGCACATCCGCACCGTGCTGGCCGAGTTGCGCCGGATGGACAAGCCGGTGCGGCGCGTGCTGCTCGCCGGCGGCGGCAACATCGGCCTGCGCCTGGCGCGCGCGCTCGACACCGGCGAAGGCGTGGGGACGCCGGAGAAGTTCAACGTCAAGATCATCGAGGCCAACAAGCGCCGCTGCGAGTACCTCGCGGGCCAGCTGTCGTCGTCGGTGCTGGTACTGCACGGCGACGCCACCGACGAGGACCTGCTCGACGAGGAGGGGGTCGCCGAGACGGATCTGTTCATCGCGCTGACCAACGACGACGAGAACAACATCATGAGCGCGCTGCTCGCCAAGCGCATGGGCGCGCGCCGCACGATCGCGCTGATCAACCGCAAGAGCTACGGCGAGCTGATGCAGGGCGGGCAGATCGACATCGCCATTTCGCCGAGCCACGCGACGCTGTCGAACCTGCTGAAGCACGTGCGCCGCGGCGACGTGGTCGCCGCACACAGCCTGCGCCGGGGCGCGGCCGAAGCGCTCGAGGTCATCGCCCACGGCGACGCGCGCAGCTCGCGCGTCGTCGGCCGCAGGGTCGAGGACATCGAGCTGCCGAAGGGCGCCACGATCGGCGCGATCGTGCGCGGCCAGGGCGAGGCCGCGCGCGTGCTGATCGCGCATCACGACACCGTGATCGAGGCCGAAGACCACTTGATCCTGTTCGTCGCCAACAAGCGGCTGATCCCGCGCATCGAGAAGCTGCTGCAGGTGGGCGTCGGCTTTTTCTGATCGCTGCAGGGGCTTCGCCGCGCGCACCGAGCCGTGGCGCGCATCGGAACATCTGCGTAGGGACTGGCACGGAGCTGCCGCGCGGCGGCTTGCTCACCCCCAGCCAGCGGATTCTTCTAGAATGCCGCGCGAACATCGGTTCTGGCTGCGGCTCGACCAGAACCCACAAGGCGTGATGCCGACGACAACACGGGCCGCGTTTGATACCAGCCACACACTGAAGGAGACAGCATGGACTTCCTCAAGACCAAGGACGCGAAACCCGCACGCCGCAAGTTCATGGGTGCCGCTGCCGCGGCCGCGCTCGGCGCGCCGATGATCGCCCGCGGCCAGGCCGGCCCGATCTCGATGCGCTGGCAGTCGACCTGGCCGGCCAAGGACATCTTCCACGAGTACGCGCTGGACTTCGCCAAGAAGGTCAACGACATGACCGGCGGCGAGCTGAAGATCGAAGTCTTGCCGGCCGGCGCGGTCGTGCCGGCCTTCGGCCTGCTTGACGCGGTGTCCAAGGGCACGCTCGACGGCGGGCACGGCGTGCTCGTGTACCACTACGGCAAGCAGAATGCGCTAGCGCTTTGGGGCTCGGGCCCGGCCTTCGGCATGGACGCCAACATGCTGCTAGCCTGGCACAAGTACGGCGGCGGCAAGGAACTGCTGAACAAGCTGTACGCGTCGATCAACGCCAACGTCGTGTCGTTCCCGTATGGCCCGATGCCGACGCAGCCGCTTGGCTGGTTCAAGAAGCCCGTGACCAAGGTCGCCGACATGAAGGGCCTGAAGTTCCGCACGGTCGGCATCTCGATTGACGTGTTTACCGCGATGGGCGCGGCGGTCAACGCGCTGCCCGGCGGCGAGATCGTGCCGGCCATGGACCGCGGGCTGCTGGATGCGGCCGAGTTCAACAACGCGACTTCCGACCGCGTACTCGGCTTCCCCGACGTGTCGAAGGTCTGCATGCTGCAGAGCTACCACCAGAACGCCGAGCAGTTCGAGATCATGTTCAACAAGACCAAGTTCGACGCGCTGCCGGCGAAGATGAAGGCGATCATCGAAAACGCCGTCGAGGCCGCGAGTGCGGACATGAGCTGGAAGGCGATTGACCGCTACAGCAAGGACTACGTCGAGATGCAGGAAAAGCAGGGCGTGAAGTTCTACATCACGCCGCCGGCGATCCTGCAGGCGCAGCTCGACGCCTACGACCAGGCCGCGAAGAAACGGGCCGACAATCCGCTGTTTGTCGAGATCGAGAACTCGCAGCGCAAGTTCGCCGAGCGCGCGGTGCGCTGGGATCTGGACACCAACGTCAGCCGGCGGATGGCGTACAACCACTACTTCGGCAAGAAGGCTGCCCCGGCCAAGAAGAAGTCCTAAGACGGACGTCGCGCGCCGCCGCCCGACCCCGCCGGGCGGCGGTTTTTCACCGTTCTTGCCGGCATCGGCGTGAAGCGCCGGTGCGACTCCGATGCAGAAGCTGCTGCTCGCGGTCGACAAGGTGAGCACCTTCGTCGGCCACTTTTTTTCCTGGCTGATCGTCGGTCTGACGCTGCTGATCACGTGGGAGGTGTTCTCGCGCTACGCGCTCGACCGCCCGCACGCCTGGGCGTTTGACGCGATGATCATCATGTACGGCACGCTTTTCATGATGGCGGGCGCGTACACGCTCGCCAAAAGCGGGCACGTCCGCGGCGACGTGTTGTACGGGTTCCTCGCGCCGCGCACGCAGGCGTGGATCGACCTCGTGCTGTACCTCGCGTTCTTCATCCCCGGTGTCATCGCGCTGACCTACGCCGGCTACTTCTACGCGGCCGAGTCATGGGCGATCCGCGAGAGTTCGAACATCACTGCGGAGGGGCCACCGATCTATCCATTCAAGACCGCGATCCCTCTGGCCGGCGCTTTCCTGCTGCTGCAGGGTGTGGTCGAGATCCTGCGCTGCGCAATCTGCATCCGTCAGGGCGAGTGGCCGTCGCGCGAGGAGGACGTCGAGGAGGTCGACGTCGACAAGCTCAAAGAAATGGTGCACGTCAAGAACGAGGACATCGAGAAGCTTGACGCGCTGGTCGCCAAGGAGCGGTCGTGAAGATCCGCAAGGAACTGTGGTTCGGCTTCGGGCTGATGGCGCTGGTGGTCGGCGCCATCGTCGTGCTCACGCCGTGGGGCAATCTCACCAATGGGCACCTCGGGCTGATCATGCTGGCGCTGATCGTTGTGGCGATCATGCTGGGGTTCCCGACGGCGTTCACGCTGATGGGCATGGGCGTGGCGTTCGCCTGGCTCGCTTACCGCAGCGTCAATCCGGACCTCGCCGTGCGCCAGGTGCTGGACCTAATGGTGCAGCGGACCTACGGCGTGATGTCCAACGACGTGCTGATTGCGGTGCCGCTGTTCGTGTTCATGGGCTATCTGGTCGAGCGCGCGGCGCTGATCGAGCGGCTGTTCAGGAGTCTGCACCTGGCACTGGCGCGCGTGCCGGGGTCGCTCGCGGTGGCGACCGTCGTCACTTGCGCGATCTTCGCCACCGCAACCGGCATCGTCGGTGCGGTCGTCACGCTGATGGGGCTGCTCGCGCTGCCGTCGATGCTGCGCGCAGGCTACGACGTGCGGGTTTCAGCCGGCTCGATCACCGCCGGCGGCTGCCTCGGCATCCTGATCCCACCGTCGGTGCTGCTGATCGTTTACGGCGCCACGGCGGGCGTGTCGGTCGTGCAGCTCTACGCGGGCGCCTTCTTCCCCGGCCTGATGCTCGCGGGCCTGTACGTGCTGTACCTGATCCTGCTCGCGTTGTGGAAACCCAGGCTGATGCCGTCTCTGCCCGAGAACGAGCGCCAAGTGCCGCTGTCGCCGCCGGTGCGGTTGCTTGCCGCGCGCGGCCGGCACGCGCTGGTCGGACTCGCGCGTGCGCTCGCGGGCACCCCCGGGGTCTCCGGTGCAACGCTGGCCAAGCAATGGGTCGTCACGCTGCTGCCTGCGCTGGTACTGGCCGGCGGGCTCGGGCTGATCTATCGCGCGGCGACCGCGCCGGCGGCACAAGTCGAGACCGCAGGGGTGGTCCAGGCCGGCGGCGCGATCGCCGCCGAGGCTCCGGGGCAGGAGGATGAACCCTCCACCGGCGTCGGCGCGCCGCCCGTCGACGAAGAAGAGCAGACCGCGCAGTCGGCCGGGCAGGCAGACGATGAAGCGGCGGTGCCGCCGGCCGCCAACGCCTCGGCGGCGGTGGCGACCGCGCCGGCGGAGCGGCTGCCTGCGCCGACCTGGTTCTGGATCGCGCTGGCGGTGGCCGTGGGCGCGCTCGTGCTGCTGTACGCGCTGTGGACGTGGGAGCGGCTCGAACTTTTCAAGATGCTGCTGACTTCCTTCTTTCCGCTTGCCATCCTGATCTTGGCGGTGCTCGGATCGATCGTCTTCGGTCTCGCAACACCGACCGAGGCGGCGGCGGTCGGCGCGTTCGGGGGGCTGATCCTGGCAGCCGTTTACCGTTACGTGGAACGACGCCGGGTGGCGCAAGCTGCTGCCGCCCCCACCGTGTCCGCGTTCGGCGCCACGCTCAGGGAACTGGCTGGAATCGTCAAGGAGTCGACGTTCCTGACCGCCAAGACCAGCGCAATGGTGTGCTGGCTGTTCGTGGGTTCAGCGATCTTCTCGGCGGCGTTCGCGCTGCTCGGCGGCCAGGAGATCGTCGAGCGCTGGGTGCTGTCGCTCGACCTGACGCCCGTTCAGTTCATGGTGCTGTCGCAGATCGTGATCTTTCTGCTCGGCTGGCCGCTGGAGTGGACCGAGATCATCGTGATCTTCATGCCGATCTTCATCCCGCTGCTGGCGCACTTCAACATCGACCCGCTGTTCTTCGGGCTGCTGGTGGCGCTGAACCTGCAGACGGCCTTCCTGTCGCCGCCAGTGGCGATGTCGGCCTTTTATCTGAAAGGGGTCAGCCCGCCGCACGTGACGCTGAACCAGATCTTCGCCGGCATGATGCCGTTCATGGCGATCCAGGTCGTCGCCATCTTCCTGCTGTACATGTTTCCCGGCATCGGCCTGTGGCTGCCGAGCGTGCTGTACGGCAACTGAACGCAGGCAGCGCGGCACCACGATCGACGGCGGGCCAGTCCCGCCGTTGGTTTTCGTGCGACGCGCACGCGCGGATCCGCAGCGCATAATCGCGCCGCGCGCACCAACGACAACGACATCGCATGCACGCGCTGGTGTATTCGCTGTTTCCGATACTGAACGTGCTCGGCCTGGTCGTGATGATTTTTGCGGTCACGATGCTGGTGCCGCTCGGCGTGGCGTTCGTCGGCGGCGACAGGGCGCTGGTCGCCTACGACAACGCGTTCCTGATCACGCTCGCGTCCGGCGCGGTGCTGTGGTTCGTCACGCGCCGCTTCAAGCGTGAACTGCTGCCGCGCGACGGTTTCCTGCTGGTGACGCTCGTGTGGACGACGCTGCCGGCGTTCGCCACGCTGCCGCTGATCCTGCACGTGCCGGGGCTGTCGTTCACCGACGCCTACTTCGAGGCGGTGTCCGGGCTGACGGCGAGCGGCGGAACGGTGCTGTCGGGGCTCGATGCGATGCCGCTGTCGATCCATGTCTGGCGGCATCTGCTGGTCTGGATCGGCGGCATGGGCGTCATCGTGCTGGCGGTCGCGATCCTGCCGCTGCTGGGCGTGGGCGGCAGTCAGATCTATCGCGCCGAGACCGCCGGCCCGCTGAAGGAGCAGAAGCTCACGCCGCGCATCGCCGAGACCGCGAAAGGCCTGTACACGATCTACGCCGCGCTATCGATGCTGTGCATGCTGAGCTACCGGATCGCCGGCATGACCTGGTCCGACGCCTTCCTGCACATGTGCTCGACGATGGGGTTGGGCGGTTTTTCGTCGCACGACGCGAGCTTCGGCTACTGGGATTCGCCGGCGATCGAATACACCGCGGCCGTCTTCATGCTGCTCGCCGGCATCAACTTCTCGATGCATTTCCTCGCGTGGCGGCGACGCTCGCTGTGGGTCTATCTGCGCGATGTCGAGGGCAAGTCGTACGTGATCGTTACCCTTGCCGCGTCCGTTCTCGTCGCGCTGTTCCTGCGCTGGCACGAGCAGTATCCGGACCTGGCGACCGCGTTCCGGTATGCGCTGTTCAACACGGTGTCGGTCGCGACGACGACCGGTTACTCCAGCACCGATTACAACCAGTGGCCGACGCTGGCACCGGTGTTCATGCTGTTTCTGTGCGGCTTCGCGACCTGCGCCGGCTCCACCGGCGGCGGCATCAAGATGATCCGCGCAATCATTCTGGTCAAGCAGGCGCTGCGCGAGTTCGTGCGCATCCTGCACCCGCGCGTGGTCAATCCGGTGCATCTGGGCGGTCAGGTGATCGAAAACCATGTCATCTTCGCGATCCTCGCGTTCATGCTGATCTATGGCGGATCGATCATCCTTCTGACCTTCCTGATGCTGCTGTCCGGGCTGGACGTGATCACTGCGTTCACCGCGGTCGTCGCCAGCATCAACAACACCGGTCCGGGATTGAATCAGGTCGGCCCGGCGTCGACGTACGCGGTGCTGAACGACTTCGAGACGTGGGTTTGCACGTTCGCGATGCTAATCGGGCGGCTCGAGCTGATGTCGGTGCTGGTGCTGTTCACGCCTGCGTTCTGGCGCAAGTGACCGCGCGATGACGGCAGGCCCTGCGGCGATCGTGGTGACGCTTTGCGCGGCGCGCGGGCAGGCCGCGCAGCAGGCCGCGCTCGATGCGTGGATCGACGCGCGGCGCGCCGCAGCCGACGGGCGCCCACTGGCCGCGATTGCAGAGGGTGCATTCTTCGAACTGAAGTGTCCCGCCGACGTGGCGCTGGCGCGGCTCGCGCCGGGTTGCGTATGCTGCGTCGGCGAAGTGCCGCTGCGCACGGCGCTCACGCGGATCGTGCGCGCTTACCGGCCGCACGAGTTGCTGCTGCTGATCGCCGCCGACGAGCACCGCGAACGCGTGCGCCGGCTGTTGCGCGCCGTGCCGCTGGGACGGCCGATCGAACTGCTGGAATACGATGAAACGCGCCCGCATTAACGGTATCGAGATTGCCTACCAGATCGACGGCGATGGCAAGCCGTCGCGGCCCTGGCTCGTGTTCAGCCATTCGCTCGCGTGCGACCACACGATGTGGGAGCCGCAGGTCGCCGAGTTTGCGCGCGCGTTCAACGTGTTGCGCTTCGACACACGCGGGCACGGCGCCAGCTCCGCGCCGGCGGGCGAGTACACGCTCGAGCAGCTGGCGGACGATCTGAAAGGGCTGCTCGACGCGCTGCGGATCCAGCGCTGCCATTTCGTCGGTCTGTCGATGGGCGGCATGATCGGACAGCTCGCGGCGCTGCGCTTCCCGCTGCGCTTCGCGTCGCTGACGCTGGCGGATACCACGAGCCGCTATCCGGCCGAAATGCGCGGCGTGTGGGACGAGCGCATCGCCGCGGTCAAGACCGCGCAGGGCATGTCGGCGATCGTTCCGGCCACCCTCGAGCGCTGGTTCACCGGGCCTTTTCGCGAGCGCCGGCCCGAGGTGGTTGCGCGCATTGCCGAGCGCATCCGCGCCACGCCCGTCAACGGCTACGTCGGCTGCGCGCACGCGATCAGCCGGATCAACCTGACAGCGCGACTGTCGACGATCGCCTGCCCGGTGCTCGTGATCGTGGGCGAGGAAGACCGTGGCACGCCGCCGTCGATGGCCGAGGAAATCGTGCAGGCCATCCCGGGTGCACGGCTCGAGCGGATCTCCCAGGCGGCGCACCTGTCCAATCTGGAGCAGCCCGAGGCGTTCAACGCCGCATTGAGGGGTTTCCTGACCCGCGGCGCCTGAGCCCCCGGGGGCGGCAGGCGGCCTTGAGATTCCCGGGCCGACACCGATATTCCGGTCAGGTGGTCCTGTCTTCCGGACAGGCCGCACGACCGTTGGGTGGCTCATGAACATGATCTACAACAGCCCGCACTTCTGCGTGGTCGAGTTCTCGGGTTTCGGAGACGACGGCCAGCATCCGGCTGGCGGCTTCGAGATCATGGACAAGACCCTGCGCCGCGAAATATTCCTCGGCGGGCGGGAAGCCGAGCGGTTCCGCGCGAGCGTGCAGGAACTCATCGCGAACGAACCCTCGCCCGAGGACATCGACGAGTTCCTGACCGGCTACGTCGGACTGATGACGCAGCCGCTGGTGCTGCACTGAGGCGCAGCGCGACCGGGCACAAGCGGCGCGCTTCGGCGCGCCGCTTTTTTTCGCCCGGCGGCAGGCGCCGCGGCCCGCTCTCCTACAATGCACGGCCCAGCCCAAGGACCCGCGATGAACACGCGCACTCCGGCCGCCAGTCCGCTCGAACCTCGCCTGCGCGAACTGCTCGCGCGCCGCATCCTGATCCTGGACGGGGCGATGGGCACAATGATCCAGCGCCGCCGCCTCGGCGAGGCCGATTTCCGCGGCGAACGCTTCGCCGATCACCCGGTCGACGTCCGCGGCAACAACGAGCTGCTGCTGCTGACCCGCCCTGACGTGATCCGCGAAATCCACGACGCGTATCTGGCCGCCGGCGCGGACCTGATCGAGACCAACACCTTCGGTGCCACCCGCATCGCGCAGGACGACTACCGGCTGGGGCATCTCGCCTACGAGATGAACGTCGAGGCGGCGCGGCTGGCGCGCGCGGCGTGCGACCGGTTCTCGACCCCCGACAAACCGCGTTTCGTGTGCGGCGCGCTCGGTCCGACGCCGAAGACCGCGTCGATTTCGCCCGACGTCAACGACCCCGGCGCGCGCAACGTCACCTTCGACGAGCTTGCGCAAGCCTACGGCGAGCAGGCGCGCGGCCTGCTGGACGGCGGCGCCGACATCCTTCTCGTCGAGACGATCTTCGACACGCTCAACGCGAAGGCGGCGATCTTCGCGATCGAGGCCGAGTTCGAACGGCGCGGCGCGCGCTGGCCGGTGATCATCAGCGGCACCGTGACCGACGCGTCGGGGCGCATTCTTTCCGGGCAGACCGTCGAAGCCTTCTGGTATTCGGTGCGGCACGCGCGCCCGTTGGCGGTTGGGCTCAATTGCGCGCTTGGCGCGGCGCTGATGCGGCCGTACATCGAGGAACTGGCAGCGATCGCCGATACCTTCGTCAGCGTCTACCCGAACGCCGGGCTGCCGAATCCGATGAGCGACACCGGGTTCGACGAGACGCCCGAAGTCACGTCGCGGCTGTTGCGCGAGTTCGCGTTGGCGGGCTTCGTCAACATCGCCGGCGGCTGCTGCGGCACGACGCCCGAGCACATCCGCGCGATCGCCGCCGCGATCGACGGGCTGCCGCCGCGGCAAGTTCCGTCCTTGTCCCCGGTTTCCAAGGGGGAGGGGACCCACCCCGGCGCCGATGTGGCCACGCCGTCCGCGCCGGGTGTGTCCCCGTCGGGCGGCGCCGGCAGCGGCGCGAATTCCAGGCCATTGCTTCTGTCCGGCCTAGAGCCGCTGAAAATCGGCGACGACACGCTGTTCGTCAACGTCGGCGAGCGCACCAACGTCACCGGCTCGAAGGCCTTCGCCCGCCTGATCCTTGCCGAGCAGTACGAGCAAGCCGTCGCCGTCGCCCGCCAGCAGGTCGAAAACGGCGCGCAGATCATCGACGTCAACATGGACGAAGCGATGCTGGACTCGGCGCGCGCGATGACGCGCTTCCTGAACCTGATCGCCGCCGAGCCCGACATCGCGCGCGTGCCGATCATGATCGACAGCTCCAAGTGGAGCGTGATCGAAGCGGGCCTGAAGTGCGTGCAGGGCAAGTCGATCGTCAACTCGATCTCGCTGAAGGAGGGCGAGGACGAGTTCCTGCGGCAGGCGAAGTTGGCGCGCGCCTATGGTGCGGCGGTGATCGTGATGGCCTTCGACGAACAGGGCCAGGCGGACACGTTCGAACGCAAGATCGGCATCTGTAAGCGCAGCTACGACCTGCTGACGCAGAAGGCCGATTTTCCGCCTGAAGACATCATCTTCGATCCCAACATCTTCGCGATCGCCACCGGCATCGAGGAGCACAACAACTACGCGGTTGACTTCATCGAAGCGACGCGCTGGATCCGGCGCCACCTGCCGCACGCGAAGGTCAGCGGCGGCGTCAGCAACGTGTCGTTCAGCTTCCGCGGCAACGACCACGTGCGCGAGGCGATCCACACGGTGTTCCTGTACCACGCGGTCAAGGCCGGCCTGACGATGGGCATCGTCAACGCCGGCCAGCTCGGTGTGTACGAGGACATCGAACCCGAGCTGCGCAGCCGCGTCGAGGACGTGGTGCTGAACCGCCGTCCGGACGCGGGCGAGCGGCTGGTTCAGTTCGCCGAGCGGATCAAGACCGGCGGCAAGGAAAGGAAAGAGGATCTCGCCTGGCGCAGCGAGCCGGTGGAAAAGCGCCTGGCGCATGCGCTGGTGCACGGTATTACGCAGTTCATCGTCGAGGACACCGAGGCGTGCCGCGCGCAGATCGCCGCGCGCGGCGGGCGCCCGATCGAGGTGATCGAAGGTCCGCTGATGGACGGCATGAACATCGTCGGCGACCTGTTCGGTGCCGGCAAGATGTTCCTGCCGCAAGTGGTCAAGAGCGCGCGCGTGATGAAGCAGGCGGTCGCTCACCTGATCCCGTTCATCGAGGCGGACAAGGCCGCACAGGTCGCCGCCGGCGGCGAGGCGCGCGCCAAGGGCAAGGTCGTCCTGGCCACCGTCAAGGGCGACGTGCACGACATCGGCAAGAACATCGTGGCGGTCGTCCTCCAGTGCAACAACTTCGAGGTCGTCAACCTCGGCGTGATGGTCCCGGCCGAGAAGATCCTGCAGACCGCGCGCGAGGAACGCGCCGACATGATCGGCCTGTCGGGTTTGATCACGCCGTCGCTGGAGGAGATGCAGCACGTCGCCCGCGAAATGCAGCGGCAGGGCTTCACGCTGCCGTTGCTGATCGGCGGCGCCACGACGAGCCGCGTGCACACCGCGGTGAAGATCGCGCCGCACTACACGAACGGCCCCGTGGTGTACGTGCCGGACGCTTCGCGCTCGGTCGGTGTCTGCCAGAGCCTCGTGTCCGACGACGGCGCGGCGAAGTTCATCGCCGATATCCGCGCCGAGTACGACCGGGTGCGCGCGCAGCACGCGGCAAAAAAGGGACCGGAGCTCATCGACCTCGCTTCCGCGCGCGCCAACGCCACGCGGATCGACTGGACCGGCTACGTGCCGCCGAAACCGAAGTTCATCGGCCGCCGGCACTTCAGGAACTACGACCTGGCGATGATCGCCAAGTACATCGACTGGGGGCCGTTCTTCCAGACCTGGGATCTGCACGGCCCGTTTCCCGCGATCCTCGCCGACGAAGTGGTCGGCGAGCATGCGCGCCAGGTCTTCGCCGAGGGTGAAAAGATGCTCGAGCGCATCGTCGCCGAACGCTGGCTCGCCGCCAACGCCGCGGTCGCTTTCCATCCGGCCAACTCGGTCGGCGACGACATCGAGATCTACACCGACGAATCGCGCCGCGACGTGTTATTCACCTGGCACGGCCTGCGCCAGCAGACCAGGAAGCCGGTGATCGACGGCGTGCCGAATCCGAACCAGTGCCTGGCCGACTTCATCGCGCCGAAGTCCACCGGAATCGCCGACTACATCGGCCTGTTTGCCGTCACCGCCGGAATCGGGTTGGACAAGCGCGAAGCGGCGTTCCTCGCGAAGCACGACGATTACGGCGCGATCATGCTCAAGGCGATCGCCGACCGGCTCGCCGAAGCGTTTGCCGAGCTGATGCACGAGCGCGTGCGGCGTGACCTGTGGGGCTACGCCGCCGACGAGTCGTTGACCAACGAAGAACTGATCAAGGAAAGCTACCGCGGCATCCGTCCCGCCCCGGGTTATCCCGCCTGCCCCGAGCACGCGGTCAAGGCGAAGCTGTTCGAGGCGCTGGACTGCGCGGCCATCGGCATGCGGCTGACGGAAAACTACGCGATGATCCCGCCGTCGTCGGTGTGCGGCTTTTACTTCTCGCACCCGCAGGCGAAGTACTTCAACGTCGGCCGCATCGGCCGCGACCAGCTCGAGGATCTGGCGCGGCGCAAGCGCGAGGCGGTCGGCGAACTCGAGCGCTGGCTCGCGGCCAATCTCGGCTGACGCGACGATGTTCACCGTGCAACGACCCGAGATCGCGGTCGGCGACTTCTGGCGTTTCGCCGCGGAAAACCGGCTGTCGGGCGGCTCCGCCGAGGAGACGCGAACCGTGCTCGAGGTGACGGACCAGCGCATCGTCTGCGAGCTGCGCTCGACCGTGGCCGGCGCGGCTAGTGGCCGCTACGTCTACACGCGCGAGTGGAACCTGCTTGTGCGGCCGGCGCTCGCGGCGGCCGGCGAGTCCGCGCAGGACGCCGGCGAATGGCGCTGGTCGCCGAACTACCCACACTTCAGCTTCCCGCTCGTGGCGGGCAAGCAGTGGAGCGGCACCGCGATCGTGGAGAACCGCGCCACCGACACGCGCAACGTGCATCGCTACGTCGCGACCGTCGGCCGCGCGCGGCGGCTGCGCGTGCCCGCCGGCGAGTTCGACGTGCTGCCGGTGCGCTACGAG
This sequence comes from Burkholderiales bacterium, assembly GCA_037442465.1. GTDB lineage: Bacteria > Pseudomonadota > Gammaproteobacteria > Burkholderiales > Burkholderiaceae_F > DSNY01. Next base: position 941 of record JBBIQI010000048.1, on the reverse strand, counting down.
GCGGACGTAAGAAGCGACGACGGCCAGACGCAACTGGCCTGGCGCAACGTCGAAGTGATGCACTACGCGGCGGCGGTCAACCTGTACGTGCAGGCCGAGCACACGATCGTCAGCCCCGACGGCCGGCTCGCGCGCGATACGGTCGCGCGGCTCGTCGAGTATCGGCGCGGCTGACGATGGTGCCGCGTCGGCGCGCGTTGGCGATCGCCGCGCTCGCCGCGCTGAGCGCCGGCTGCGCGCGTTCCGATCCCGAACGCGAATTGCGCGCAACGATCGGCGCGATGGCTGCGGCGATCGAAAGGCGCGATCCCGGCGCGTTTCTCGACGCGCTCGCCGACGACTTCACGCGCGAATCCGGCGCCTTCGGCAAGAACGACGCCAAGCGCGTGCTCGCGGGCGCGCTGCTGCGGCACGAGAAGATCAGCGTTACCGCGGTCGTCACCGACGTTCGGATCGACGGCGAACGAGCGTTCGCGAAGGTGCGCGTGGCCGCCACCGGCGGCGCGGGCCTGCTGCCCGAGCGCGGGCAAACCTGGGAGTTTGACTGCGTCTGGCGGCGCGAGGGCGGCCGCTGGCGCGTCTTCAACGCCGAGTGGAGCGAAGGCTTCTGAACCCAAATCCGGCAGTCGACGATTTGCCATCCGTTCGCTCTGCTGTCTCGGGGCGTTTCGAGCCGACGTCCCTCGTCGTCGCTGCAATCTTGGTCGTATGCTCTTTCATGGACGCCTCCTTCCGGTTAAGTGGTTGTTGCATACCTTCCACTTTGGCACACCGATGCCGTCGGATTGGAAGGCGTCCATCTCATTATTCCGAGCCGAGTCTCGTCGTCATTCCGAGCCGCAGGCGAGGAATCTCACCCGCTCGCCACGCCGAGATCCCTCGGCTTCGCTCGGGATGACAACCTCGGCGCTGCCGACGGCACTGTCGGCGCCCCGGGTCGT
>JBBIQI010000047.1:0-19224 GCA_037442465.1 Burkholderiales bacterium | reverse complement strand
CTCAGCCGGCCGCAGCGAACACCTGCGCAGCCGCGCCGGTGCTGTTCACGGACAAGGTGTGGCCGAGCCTGGAGAGCGCCTGCGTCGTCTGTCACGCCGCAGGTCGCGTCGCCGGCGGCACAACGCTCGTCTTCGCCACCGGCGCGGGCAGCGAAGTTCAGAACTACAACATCCTGCGCGCCTACGTCGCGGGCACCGGCGACCTGATCCTTCGCAAGTCGATCGGTCTGCCGTCGCACAGCGGCGGCAAGCCGTTCGTCGATGCCAATTCGCCGCAGTACCAGGATCTGGCCGCACTGATGCCCACGCTGCAGCAAAGCTGCGCGAGCACCACCACACCCGTGCCGCCGGCGCAGGCGCAGTTCTGGCAGGGCGTGGCCCTGGCCGACGACGCCACCACGCTCGCGCGCGCGGCGGTGCTGTTCGCCGGCCGCAACCCGACTGCGGCGGAGCAGGCGGCGGTCGCCACCGGCGGCGCCAGCGCCCTGCGGCAGACCATCCGCGGCTACATGCAGGGGCCGGCGTTCGAGCGGTTCCTGTACGACGTCGGCGACACGCACTTCCCGACCCCGGGTGTGGTCGTGTTCGGCAACAACGTCGGCTACAACGCCGCCGACTTCCCGCTGGCCGTCGACCTGATCAACAACGTCAACCTGCCCGCCGGCGTTCGCACCCGCTTCGCCGCCTCCGCACGCCGCGAAGGCATCGAGCTGATGCGTTACATCGTGCGCAACGACCGCCCCTGGACCGAGATGGTCAGCGGCAACTACACGGTGGTCAACGGCATCATGGCGCGCTATCTGGGTGCGCAGGTGCAAGGATCGTTCGTCAACCAGGACGACGACAACGAGTGGCTGCCGGCGACGATTCCGAACGCGCGGCTCGGCACCGTGCGCGAACACGCCGGCGTGCTGTCGACGCATCCGTGGCTGATGCGCTTCCCGACGACCGCCACCAACCGCAACCGCCATCGCGTCTACATCCTGGCCAAGCAGTTCCTGGCGACCGACGTGAACGCACTCGCGGTGCGCCCGATCGACGACGGTGCGCAGTTCCGCGTGCCCGTCATCGAGAACCCGGCGTGCGCGGCCTGCCACGACACGATCGATCCGATCGCCGCGGGCTTCCAGAACTGGGCCGAGAACAACCGCTACCTGCCATTCAAGTCGGCCGCCGGCAAGGACATCGCGCTGCCCGCGAGCTATCGCTCGAACAACTATCCGAAGGATGCCGCCGGTCAGTCGTACTACCGCGAAGGCGACAACTGGTTCCGCGACCAGAAGGCGCCGGGCTACGGCAACACGGCGCTGCCCGGCGGCGTGACCGGCGATCCGACCGCGCTGCAGTGGCTCGGCCAGCAGGTGGCGGCCGACCCGCGCTTCGCGCTCGGCGCGGTGCACTTCTGGTACGAGGGCCTGTTCGGCCGCGCGCCGCTGAAGGCGCCGATCGACCAGACGAGCCCCCAGTACGCCACACAGCTCGCCGCGTATAACGCGCAACACCAGGAGTTCGAGGAGATCGCGGCGCGCTTCAAGGCCGGCGGCTACAAGGTCAAGGACCTGCTGACCGATCTGGTGTTGAGCCGCTGGTTCCGCGCCGAACGCGCCTCCAACCTGACCGCGAGCCACGCCGCCGAGCTGGCCGATGTCGGCAGCGTCAACATGCTGCTGCCGTCGCAGTTGAACATCAAGCTCGCCGGGCTGATCGGCCAGAGCTGGACCGAGTTCGACAACCCGTACGCGGGGCTCGCGCTGAACTACGGCGACTTCGACGGCAACACGCGGATCACGCGCGCCAAGTCGCACACGATGATGCAGAGCGTGACCATCGACCGCCTGGTCGCGGTGCGCAGCTGCGCCTTCGCGAAGGGCGACTTCGACAAGCCGGCGGCCAGCCGCCTGCTGTTCCCGAACGTCACGCTCGCCGACACCCCGGCGACCGCGGCCGGGCGCGACGCCATCGTGGCCAACGTGCGCCATCTGCATAAGTGGCTGTGGAAGGAAAACGCCGCGGCGAACGACCCCGAAGTGCAGCGTACGGTCAAGCTGTTCGAGGACGTGTGGGCCGATCGCGCCAGCGCGCCGGCCCGCAACACGGCCTGCGTCTACAACAACACCAACGACCCGAACTACACGGGCCGCGCGTGGGCGACGGTGCTCGCCTACATGATCGGCGACCCGAAGTTCCTGTACGAGTGACCGGCTGACGACGGAACAGAGGAGCAACGACGATGAACCGCAGAGACTTCCTGAAATCCGGCGCCGCAGGGCTGACGATTCCGTGGTGGGGAGTGATACCCGAAGCGCAGGCGCAGGCCAGCCTGTACAACGGGCGCATCCTGATCAACATCCATGCCAGCGGCGGGCTGGACCAGAGCTCGTGGACGGATCCGCGCGAGGCGGACCGCACGCTGAACAACTACGCCGGCGTCACACCTGCCAACGTGTCGGGCAACATCCGCTCGGCACCGATGGGCAACAACAAGGCGTTCTTCGATCGCTACTTCATGCAGACACTGGTGATCAACGGCGTCAACAGCGAGACGAACAGCCATGACGACGGCACCCGCGCGCACGCCACCGGACGGCTCGAGATGGGTTATCCGAACATGTCGGAGCTGTTTGCCAGCGTGCACGGCAAGGGACTGCCGATGCCTTGGCTGAACGCCGGCGGCTTCCGCACCAGCGCGGGCCTGGTCGCCGCGACACCGATGCCGAGCCTCGACGCGCTGCGCGCGCTGGTCACGCCCAATGCGCAGTCGTCGACCACGGACTTCATGAAACAGGCGGATCTGGACAAGGCGCTTGCGGCGCGCGCCGAGCGCATGAAGGCGATGGCGGCGCGCAGCGACACGCTGCCGCGCATGCGGACCGTCTTCCAGGAGTTCATCGCGTCATCGGACTCGCGCGCGTTGATGCAGCGGGTCGCGCAGTTCCTGCCGACCACGCTCGACAACTTCGCGTCGGCACACGTCGGGCTGGTCGCGGCGCAGGCCGGCATCACCTCGACGATCCAGTTGTCCACTGGCGGCTTCGACACGCACAGCAATCACGACGCGGGCATGGCCAATGCGCTGCCGCGGCTCACCGACCTGGTCGACTACATCTGGCAGAAGTCGGCGGCGCTGGGCATCGCCAACCGCATCCTCGTGCGCATCTACTCGGAGTTCGGGCGCACGCCGCTGAACAGCGGCAACGGCAAGGACCACTGGTCGGTCGGCTCGCAGGTGCTGATGGAAGCGGCGCCGGCCTGGAGCAACCGCGTGTTCGGCGCCAGCGGCCCACGTCATCAGGCGCTGCGCATCAACCCGGCCACCGGAGCGGTCGACCCGACCAACGGCGTGCTGATCCGGCCGCGCCACATCCACGCCGCGCTGCGCAGCTATCTGGGCATCAACACGACCGACCCGCGCTTCGACCTGAAGGTTCCGGCGAACGAGATGTTCGCCTTTTTCGATCCGAACGCGCGTACCGGGTATCCGACGCTCTGATCGGCACGCGAGCCACCGGCGGGCGCAGACGATCCTGCGCCCGCTTTTTCGTACACGCGCTCAGCGCGTCGCGATCGGCTTGACGTCGCGTTTGGTCGAGCCCACGTAAAGCTGCCGCGGACGGCCGATCTTGTACTCGGGGTCGGCGATCATCTCGTTCAACTGCGCGATCCAGCCCACCGTGCGGGCGAGCGCGAAGATCGCGGTGAACAGCGACACCGGAATGCCGATCGCCTTTTGCACGATGCCCGAGTAGTAGTCGACGTTCGGGTACAGCTTGCGCGTGACGAAGTACTCGTCCTCGAGCGCGATCTTCTCCAGCGCCATCGCCAGCTTGAACAGCGGATCGTCGGCGAGCCCCAGTTCACCCAGCACCTCGTGGCAGGTCTCGCGCATCAGCTTGGCGCGCGGGTCGTAGTTCTTGTAGACGCGGTGGCCGAAGCCCATCAGCTTGACGTTGCTGTTCTTGTCCTTGACCTTCGCGATGAACTCGCCGATCTTGGCCACGCCGCCGTTGGCCTGGATGTCGTACAGCATGTTCAGGCAGGCTTCGTTCGCGCCCCCGTGCGCCGGGCCCCACAGGCAGGCCACCCCGGCGGCGATCGCCGCGAACGGGTTGGTGCCGCTGGACGCGCACAGTCGCACCGTCGAGGTCGATGCGTTCTGCTCGTGATCCGCGTGCAGGATGAAGATGCGGTCCATCGCCCTCACCAGCACGTCGTTGACCTTGTAGTCTTCGCAGGGCGTGGCGAACATCATGCGCATGAAGTTGGCCGCATACGACAGCTCGTTGCGCGGATACATGTAGGGCTGGCCGACCGTGTACTTGTAGGCCATCGCCACCAGCGTGGGCATCTTGGCGATCAGGCGGATCGCAGAGACCTCGCGCTGCCACGGGTCGTGCAGATTCATCGAGTCCGGATAAAACGCCGACAACGCACCGACCAGCCCCGTCAGCACGGCCATCGGATGCGCGTCGCGGCGAAAACCCCGCAGGAAGAACTGCATCTGCTCGTGAACCATCGTGTGGCTGGTCACGCGCTTGACGAAGTCCGCCTTCTGCGCGACGTTGGGCAGATCGCCGTACAGCAGCAGATAGCAGGTTTCGAGGTAATCGCACTTGGTCGCGAGCTGCTCGATCGGATAGCCGCGATACAGCAGCTCCCCCTTGTCGCCGTCGATGTAAGTGATCGTCGAGTTGCACGAAGCGGTCGACAGGAAGCCGGGGTCGTAAGTGAACTTGCCGCTCTTGCCGTAGAGCTGGCGGATGTCGATCACGTCGGGACCGAGCGTGCCCTTGTAGATCGGCAACTCCATGCTCGGCGTGCCGTCGGAGAAGGTCAGCGTCGCCTTTTCGGTCGAGGGTTTCAGAGTCATGGGATCGGTCCTGCTGACGTGGTTGCTAGGCTGCGCGCATGCGGGCGAGCAGTGCGCGAGTGCGATTGTCGTCCAGCGGTCCGGCCGGATCCTTGCGCGCGAGCAAAAGGTCGAGCAAATCGTCGTCCGGCAACGCCAGCAGCGCTGCTAGCGCCCGCCGGTCTGCGGCGTCGAGCCGCTCGCCCTCGCGTTCGAGGAAGCGGCTGATCAGGATGTCGTTCTCCAGCAGGCCGCGTCGGGCGCGCCAGCGCAATCTGCGCAGCTCGACCTCGGCGGGGCCGTCGGGCTGGCGCATCTGTCAGACGGCGCGGCGCGCCAGCATCGTCTTGATCCGCCCGATCGCTTCCGCGGGGTTGAGGCCTTTCGGACATACGTCCGTGCAGTTCATGATCGTGTGGCAGCGGAACAGCCGGTACGGATCGTTCAGGTCGTCGAGCCGTTCGCCGGTGGCCTGGTCGCGGCTGTCGACGAGAAAGCGGTACGCCTGCAGCAGCCCGGCCGGACCGACGTACTTGTCCGGATTCCACCAGAAGCTCGGACAGGCAGTCGAGCAGCATGCGCACAGGATGCACTCGTAGACGCCGTTGAGCTCCTCGCGTTCCTGCGGCGACTGCAGCCGCTCCTTCTCGGGCGGCGGCGTGTCGTTGATCAGGTACGGCTTGATCGAGTGGTACTGCTTGAAAAACTGCGACATGTCGACGATCAGGTCGCGGATGACCGGCAGTCCGGGCAACGGTTTCAACACGACCGGTTCGCGCAGCTCGTTCAGGTTGGTGATGCAGGCGAGCCCGTTCTTGCCGTTGATGTTCATCGCGTCCGACCCGCACACGCCTTCGCGGCACGAGCGGCGGAACGCGACCGAGTCGTCGAAGTCGGCCTTAATCCGCATCAACGCGTCGAGCAGCATCTTGTCGGTCGGCGCGAGCCGTACCTCGAGCTTTTGCATGTACGGCCTGGCGTCGCGGTCGGGGTCGTAGCGGTAGATCTCGAACCGCATCACCCGCGTTCCGGCCGCGGCGCCGACCGCGGCTGACTCTGCTGTGCTGTTGGCAGTCATGTCATTCCCTAGAACGTGCGCTTCTTCGGTTCGAAGGTCTCGACCGTCAGCGGCTTCATGTTGACCGGCTTGTAGGCGAGGCGGTTGCCTTCGCGGTACCAAAGCGTGTGCTTGATCCAGTTCGCGTCGTCGCGCTCCGGGTAGTCGTCGCGCGCGTGCGCGCCGCGGCTTTCGGTGCGCGCTGCGGCGGATACGATCGTCGCCTTCGCGGTTTCGATCAGATTGTCCAGCTCCAGCGCCTCGATCCGCGCGGTATTGAACACCTTCGACTTGTCGGCGATCGCGACGCGCTTGGTCCGCTCCTCCAGCTCCATGATCTTGCGCACGCCCTCCTGCAGCAGCTTGCCGGTGCGGAACACGCCGCAGTGCGCCTGCATCGTCTTGCGGATGCCGTTGGCGACGTCCTGCGTGCGCTCGCCCTGCGCGCGCGCGTCGAGCGCGGCAAGCCGCGCCAGCGCGGCATCGCCGGCGTCCTTCGGCAGCGGCTTGTGCTCGCGTGGTTCCTTCTTCAGTGTCTCGACGATGTGGTTGCCGGCCGCGCGGCCGAAGACCACCAGATCCAGCAGCGAGTTGGTGCCGAGCCGGTTGGCGCCGTGCACCGATACGCACGAGCACTCGCCGATCGCGTACAGGCCGAAAACGGCGGCGTTTAGATCGCCGCCTTTGGGCGCAACGACCTGCCCGTGATAGTTGGCCGGAATGCCGCCCATCTGGTAGTGCAGCGTTGGCACGACCGGGATCGGCTCGCGAATCGGGTCGATGTTGGCGAACTTGATCGCGATCTCGCGAATGCCCGGCAGCCGCTTCATGATCGTCTCAGCGCCGAGGTGATCAAGCTTCAGAAGCACGTAGTCCTTGTGCGGACCGCAGCCGCGCCCCTCCTTGATCTCCTGGTCCATGCTGCGCGAGACGAAGTCGCGCGGTGCCAAGTCCTTCAGCGTCGGCGCGTAGCGCTCCATGAAGCGCTCGCCGTTGCAGTTCAGCAGGATCCCACCCTCGCCGCGCACGCCTTCGGTGATCAGCACGCCGGCGCCGGCCACGCCGGTCGGATGGAACTGCCAGAACTCCATGTCCTCGAGCGGCAGGCCCGCGCGCGCGACCAGGCCCAGGCCGTCGCCCGTGTTGATGTAGGCGTTCGTCGATGCGTCGAAAATGCGGCCGGCGCCGCCGGTGGCGAGCACCGTGACCTTGCCCTCGAAGATCATCGGTTCGCCAGTTTCCATCTCAAGGGCGATCACGCCGACGCACGCGCCTTCGGCGTCCATGATCAGATCGAGCGCCATCCACTCGACGAAGAACTGCGTACGCGCGCGGACGTTCTGCTGATATAGCGTGTGCAGCAGCGCATGTCCGGTGCGATCCGCCGCCGCGCACGCGCGCGGCACCGGTTTCTCGCCGAAGTTGGCCGAATGGCCGCCGAACGGCCGCTGATAGATGGTGCCGTCCGGATTGCGGTCGAACGGCATGCCGAAGTGCTCGAGTTCGTAGACGACTTCCGGCGCCTGCCGGCACATGAACTCGATCGCGTCCTGATCGCCGAGGTAGTCGGAGCCCTTGACGGTGTCGAACATGTGCCACAGCCACTGGTCCTCGGTCATGTTGCCGAGCGAAGCGCCGATGCCGCCCTGTGCCGCGACCGTGTGCGAGCGCGTCGGGAACACTTTGGACAGCACGGCGACGGCGAGCCCCGCTTGCGCCAATTGCAGCGAGCAGCGCATGCCGGAGCCGCCGGCGCCGACGATCACGGCGTCGAAGCGCCGCCGCGGAATAGAGGTCGTGGCCATCAGCTCACACTCTCCAGAGAATCTGCACAGACCACACCGCGCAGGCGGCGAGCCAGAGCACCGTTACCACGTACAGCGCCAACCGAACGCCGGTCGGCTTGACGTAGTCCATCCAGATGTCGCGCACACCGATCCATGCGTGATAAAACAGCGATGCCAGCGCGATCAACGTCAGCGCCTTCATCCATGTCGGCGCGAACAGCCGCGCCCACGCTTCGTAGCCCGGCGCGGGCTCGATGAGCACCAGCACGAACAGCCAAAGCGCATACGCGGCCAGTATCACCGCCGTGATGCGCTGTAGCAGCCAGTCGCGCAGTCCGTAGTGCGCGCCGACGACGAGCCGTTTCGATCCGATCATCATTTAGATCACTCCGAACAGTCGCAGCCCGGCCACGAACGTCAGCGTCAGACTGACGGCGAGCACGACCAGCGCGCTGCGGGTCGCCGCCGCCTTGTCGATGCCGATGTGCAGGTCGAGCACCAGGTAACGGATGCCGGCGACGAGGTGATGCAGAAAAGCCCAGACCACCGCCAGCAGCACGAGCTTGACAACCACGTGCGAACCCAGGTCGCGCAGCCGCGCGAAACTGAGCTCCGACGACAGGCTCAGCTCGAAGATCCATAACAGAAACGGCAAGAGCAGGAACAGCAGCGCACCGCTCGCCCGGTGCAGGATCGAGACGATGCCAGCCGGCGGCAGCCGGTAGCGCACGATCTGGGTGACGTGGATGTTGCGGAACTGGGGGCGCTTGCGGGCGGTGTCGGTGAGCGTAGCCATGGGTACGAAGTTGTGCGGAAGGCCAAGCGACGATGCCAAGTCGGGATCGTACTCCCGCTCGATGCGCTGCAGCGGAGCGTACGAGCCCCGCCGATGAGATCGCCGCGATCAGGTCAATGTGTTTCGATAGTGATAACCGGTAGTGACACAGAGGCCGCGTCGCACTTCCACGGGACGCTCGCCATACGTGTACGACACGCGCTCGACCAGCAGCAACGGTGCGCCGGGCTTCGTCCGGAGCAGCTCGGCCGCGGTCGCGTCGGCCGCGACGGCGCGCAGCCGCTCCTCGGCGCGGATCATGCGCGTTCCGAACTCGCTTTCGAACAGTCCATACAGGGGCCCGTGATACTCCGCGAGCCGATCGGCCGTCAGGCCCTTGAATACCGCGCCCGGCAACCAGATGTCGTCCAGCACGACCGGCGCCCCGTCGAACAGCAGCAACCGCCGGATGAACACGACCGCATCACCGGTCTTCAGGTCGAGGTTGCGTGCGATTTCTGCCGCCGCCCGCTGACGCCGGCACTCCAGGAACCGGCTTTGCGCGGGCACGACCTCGCCCTCGTCAGGGACGATTCGAAGAAAACGGAACTGGGCGCGCGGTTCGTGGTGCGTGGCGACGAAGGTGCCCTTGCCCTGCCGCCGAACCAGCAGGTGCTCGGCCGCCAGCTCGTCGATCGCCTTGCGCACGGTGCCCTGGCTCACCTGGAAACGCGCAGCGAGTTCGAATTCGCTCGGAATCAGCTCGCCCGGTTTCCACTCGCCGTGTTCGAGCCCGTCGACCAGCAACTGCTTGATCTGCTTGTACAGGGGCGCGAACACCGCCCCCTTGCCACGGCGGGCGACGGCGTCGGCGGATCGTTGGGCTTCGGCCATGGGTCGAATTTGAGCACAGCTTGGCCGCAAAAGGCAAAATTCTTATGTCTTATATAAGAGCTATAATGGCGCCGGCAAGCGATCCCACGACCCGTACGCACGCATGCGCGAAAGGATGATCCCGGTCGAGTGTCGCGCCGCTGGTGCGGCGTACACTTTTTCCCGCTTGCGCCGCCTCGTTCGCGCGCCCTGCCCCGACCGCATGACCCACCCCGATCCCGGCCGCCCGCACTGAGCGCCCACGCCATCAACGTCACCACTGGAGAACCGCCATGACACAAGCCCCCGTTCGCGTCGCCGTCACCGGTGCGGCAGGCCAGATCGGCTACGCGCTGCTGTTCCGCATCGCTTCGGGCGAGATGCTGGGCAAGGACCAGCCGGTCATCCTGCAATTGCTCGAGATCCCGGACGAGAAGGCGCAAAAGGCGCTGCGCGGCGTCATGATGGAACTGGAAGACTGTGCCTTCCCGCTGCTCGCCGGCATGGAAGCACACAGCGATCCGAACGCGGCCTTCAAGGACACCGACATCGCGCTGCTGGTCGGCGCCCGCCCGCGCGGCCCCGGTATGGAGCGCAAGGACCTGCTGGCGGCCAATGCGCAGATCTTCACCGCGCAGGGCAAGGCGCTCGACAAGGTCGCCAGCCGCAACGTGAAAGTGCTGGTGGTCGGCAACCCCGCGAACACGAACGCGTACATCGCGATGAAGTCCGCGCCTTCGCTGCCCAAACGCAACTTCACCGCGATGATGCGGCTCGACCACAATCGTGCGCGGTCGCAGCTCGCGACCAAGATCGGCAGGCCGGTCGCTTCCGTCGAGAAGCTCGTCGTCTGGGGCAACCATTCGCCGACCATGTATCCGGACATCCGCTTCGCGACCGTCGGTGGGCAGCCCGCCAAGGCGATGGTCGATGAGGCCTGGTATCGCGATACGTACATCCCGACGGTCGGCAAGCGCGGCGCCGCCATCATCGAGGCGCGCGGGCTGTCGTCCGCGGCGTCCGCGGCCAACGCCGCGATCGATCACGTCCGCGACTGGGTGAAGGGCACGAATGGCGGCTGGGTGACGATGGGCGTTGCATCCGACGGCAGCTACGGCATTCCTGAGGACATCGTCTATGGCTTCCCGGTGACCTGCGCCGGCGGCGAGTACGAGATCGTCAAGGGGCTGGCGATCGACGAGTTCTCGCGCGGCAAGATGGACGCTACGCTCAAGGAACTGCTCGAAGAGCGCGACGGCGTCAAGCATCTGCTGGGCTGAGTCGGGCACCGCTCGCAGTGTCGCCCGCAGGGCAGCCATGATCGTCGGCGTGCAGGACGTGCACTATTACGTGGCCGACATGCCGCGCGCGGTCGCTTTTTACCGAGACGTGCTGGGCATGCAGGTGCTCGACAGCAACGACTGGTGGACCTCGCTCGAGAGCTTCGGCGCGCGCATCGGCCTGCACTGGACCGGCGGCGGCCCTGTGCCGCCGGTGGCCGCGGACGAGCACGGCGCGCGGCACGGGGCGACGCTGACGCTGCGCTCGACCGATCTGGACGCGGACCTCGACTATCTGCAGCGTTGCGGCGTGTGCGTGCTCGGCCGCAGCGAAAACCCGTGGGGGCGGCTGGCCGCCATCCGCGATCCGGACGGCAACGTCCTCAAGCTGATGCAACCGCCGAGCCGACCATGACCGAACCCACCCCGGGCGCGAAGTTCCGCGCCGCGCTGAAGCAAGAGCAGCCGCTGCAGATCGTCGGCACGATCAACGCCAACCATGCGCTGATGGCCAAGCAGGTCGGCTATCGCGCGATCTACCTGTCGGGCGGCGGGGTGGCCGCCGGCTCGCTCGGCATGCCGGATCTGGGCATCAACACGCTCGACGACGTGCTGACCGACGTGCGCCGCATCACCGACGTGTGCGATCTGCCGTTGCTGGTCGACGTCGATACTGGCTTCGGGCCGAGCGCGTTCAACATCGCGCGCACCGTGAAGAGCCTGTGCAAGTTCGGCGCCGCCGCGCTGCACATCGAGGACCAGGTCGGCGCCAAGCGCTGCGGCCATCGGCCGGGCAAGGAGATCGTGCCGGTCGACGAGATGGCCGACCGCGTCAAGGCCGCCGTCGACGCCCGCACCGACAACGACTTTTTCGTCATCGCCCGCACCGACGCGATCGCGGTCGAAGGGCTGGAACGCGCGATCGAACGCGCGATCGCCTGTGTCGAAGCCGGCGCCGACGGCATCTTCGCCGAGGCGGCGAACGACCTGCAAACCTATCGCCGCTTCGCCGCGGCGGTGCGAGTGCCGCTGCTCGCCAACATCACCGAGTTCGGCGCCACGCCGCTGTTCACCGTCGACGAACTGCGCACGGCCGGCGTGTCGATGGTCCTGTACCCGCTGTCGGCGTTTCGCGCGATGAACAAGGCCGCGTTGAACGTCTACCAGGCGATCCGCCGCGACGGCACGCAGAAGAACGTGATCGACACGATGCAGACGCGCATGGAGCTGTACGACGTGATCGGATATCACGAATACGAAAGGCGGCTCGACGCGCTGTTCGCGAAGAAGAAATGACGAATCGACGGCGCCGACGCGCGGGCTTCTCCCGGCGCTCGCGTCCGGCCGCGGTCACCATGACGGAGACCTGATGATGAATGACGTGACCCCCAAACCGAAGAAGTCGGTTGCGCTGTCGGGCGTCGTCGCCGGCAACACCGCGCTGTGCACGGTCGGGCGCACCGGCAACGACCTGCACTACCGCGGCTACGACATCCTCGACGTCGCCGAAGCGTGCGAATTCGAGGAAGTCGCGTATCTGCTGGTGCACGGCAAGCTGCCCAACGCCGCCGAGCTGCGCGCGTACAAGACCAAGCTGAAGTCGCTGCGCGGACTGCCCGCGAACGTCAAGGCGGTGCTCGAATGGCTGCCGGCGTCGAGCCATCCGATGGACGTGATGCGCACGGCCGTGTCCGCGCTCGGTTGTGTGCTGCCGGAAAAGGACGACCACAACATCCCCGGCGCGCGCGACATCGCCGATCGGCTGATGGCATCGCTCGGCTCCGCGCTGCTGTACTGGTACCACTACGCGGTCAACGGCCGCCGCATCGAGGTCGAGACCGACGACGATTCGATCGGCGGTCACTTCCTGCACCTGCTGCACGGCCGCGAACCTTCGGCGCTGTGGGTGCGCGCGATGCACACCTCGTTGATCCTATACGCCGAGCACGAGTTCAACGCGTCGACCTTCGCTGCCCGCGTGATCGCCGGCACCGGATCCGACTTCTATTCCGCGATCGCCGGCGCGATCGGCGCGCTGCGGGGCCCGAAGCACGGCGGCGCCAACGAGGTCGCCTTCGAGATCCAGAAACGCTACGAAACGCCGGACGAAGCCGAAGCCGACATCCGCCGCCGCGTCGATAACAAGGAGGTCATCATCGGCTTCGGCCATCCCGTGTACACGATTTCGGATCCGCGCAACAAGGTCATCAAGGAAGTGGCGCGCAGACTGTCGAAGGACGCCGGCAACATGAAGATGTTCGACATCGCCGCGCGCATCGAATCGGTGATGTGGGACATCAAGAAGATGTTCCCGAACCTCGACTGGTTCAGCGCCGTGTCGTACCACATGATGGGCGTGCCGACCGCGATGTTCACGCCGATTTTCGTGATCTCGCGCACCAGCGGCTGGAGCGCGCACGTGATCGAGCAGCGCATCGACAACAAGATCATCCGGCCCAGCGCGAACTACATCGGACCCGAGAACCTGAAGTTCGTGCCGCTCGAGAAACGCCCGTGACGCGGCTGGCGTTCGTCGTCGTGGCCGCCGCCGCGCTGACGGCGGCGACGGCATGCCTCGCACAGAGCAGGCCGGCGAAGCCGAAGCCGATCACGCGCGAATGGCAGTGCGACAACGGCCGCGTCGTGCGCGTCAACTATCACCCGCGCCGCATCCGCGAGCCGGCGTGGCTGACTTATCTCGGCAACCGCGTCGAAATCGCCCGCGTGCGCGTCGACAAGTCGATCGTCGCAACGAGCGCGGACGGCAGGATCCACTGGCGCGAGAGCGGCGAGTCTGCGACGCTCGAATATGCCGGGCTGCTCGATGCCCCGCTCGCCTGCATACCGAAACCGAACACCCCAGCGAAATGAGGAGAATGCCGCGATGGCAGGTCATATCAGCAACGTCCGCCCCAAGCCCGACAAGGTACTGGTCGACATCGCCGACTACGTGCTCAAGTACAAGATCAAGAGCGCCGAGGCGTACGACACCGCGCGCTACTGCCTGATGGACACGCTGGGCTGCGGCTTCGAGGCGCTGGAGTACCCGGCCTGCACCAAGCTGCTCGGGCCGGTCGTGCAGGGCACCGTCGTGCCCAACGGCGCCAAGGTCCCGGGCACGCAGTTCCAGCTCGACCCGGTAAAAGCCGCGTTCGACATCGGCGCGATGATCCGCTGGCTCGACTTCAACGACACGTGGCTGGCGGCCGAATGGGGTCACCCCTCCGACAACCTGGGCGGCATCCTGGCCACCGCCGACTGGCTGAGCCGCAACGCGGTCGCCGCCGGCAAGGCGCCGCTCACCGTGCGCGACGTGCTGACCGCGATGATCAAGGCGCACGAGATCCAGGGCTGCATCGCGCTGGAGAACTCGTTCAACAAGGTGGGGCTGGATCATGTCGTGCTGGTCAAGGTCGCCTCCACCGCCGTCGTCGCGCAGATGATGGGGCTCGCGCGCGACGAGATCATCAATGCGCTGTCGCACGCCTGGCTCGACGGCCAGAGCCTGCGCACCTATCGGCACGCGCCGAATACCGGCAGCCGCAAGAGCTGGGCCGCCGGCGACGCGACCAGCCGCGCGGTGCGCCTGGCGCTGATCGCCAAGACCGGCGAGATGGGCTACCCGTCGGTGCTGACCGCCAAGACCTGGGGCTTCTACGACGTGCTGTTCAAGGGCAACGAGTTCAAGTTCCAGCGCCCGTACGGCAGCTACGTGATGGAGAACGTGCTGTTCAAGATCAGCTTCCCGGCCGAGTTCCACGCGCAGACGGCGGTCGAGGCGGCGATGCAGATCCACCGCGAAATGGCCAAGCTCGGCAAGACCGACGCCGACATCAAGAAGATCACGATCCGCACGCACGAGGCGTGCATCCGCATCATCGACAAGAAGGGGCCGCTTTCCAACCCGGCCGACCGCGACCACTGCATCCAGTACATGGTCGCGGTGCCGATCATCTTCGGCCGGCTCACCGCCGCCGACTACGAGGACGACGTGGCGGCCGACCCGCGCATCGACGCGTTGCGCGCCAAGATCGTGTGCGTCGAGGACAAGCAGTTCACGAAGGACTACCACGACCCGAACAAGCGCTCGATCGCCAACGCGCTGACGGTCGAGTTCAACGACGGCAAGAAGCTGAAGGAAATCGTCGTCGAGTTCCCGATCGGCCACAAGCGCCGGCGCAAGGAAGGCATGCCGGTGCTGGTGGAGAAGTTCAAGACCAATCTGGCGCGCCGCTTCCCGCCCAAGCAGGCCGGCGCGATCCTCGAACTTTGCCTCGACGCCAAGCGGCTGGGGGTAACACCTGTTAACGAATTCGTCGACTTGATGGTGATCTAAGGGACGTCCTTTCCACCGCAGGAGGTCGTCATGCCGTTCCGTCGCGCCATTGCCCGTCTCGCCCCGTTCGCCGCCGTCGTCGTGTTCGCCGGCTGCGCGTCGACTTACGAGTTGACGTTGATGCCGCGCACCGCCGGCAAGCTGTACTACGGCGAAGCCGTGCAGCGCGGATCGCAGGCCGATGTCAGCATGACGATCGAGGGCAAGACGTACACGGGCACCTGGGTCGAAGTCAGCCCGGACCGCACGACAGGTTACGTCAGCGGCTGGTGGGGCTGGCGCCGCTCCGGCATCGGCACGACGGTCACCGTCGACAACCCGAGCGGCGGCGAAGCCAAGGCGCTGCTGCAGGCGGCCGACGGCTCGGGCCTGCGCTGCGACATCCGCGGCATGGCCTACGGCCGCAGCGGCGGTGGAACCTGCCAGGACGACAAAGGCCTCGTTTACGACGTGCAGATCCGATTGAAGGAGAATAAATGACGCACAACCTCTTCAATACGCTGAAGGCGTTCAAGGCCGGCAGCCGCAGCGGCAGGTTCTACTCGCTGCCCGAGCTGGCGCAGACCTTTCCCAACGTGCACCGGCTGCCGGTATCGATCCGCCTCGTGCTCGAGGCGGTATTGCGCACCTGTGACGGCAAGAAGGTGACCGAGGAGCATGTCCGCCAGCTCGCCAACTGGAAGCCGACCGCCGCACGCGTCGACGAGATCCCATTCATCGTCGCCCGCGTCGTGCTGCAGGACTTCACCGGCGTGCCGCTGCTCGCGGACCTGGCGGCGATGCGCGGCGTGGCGGCCCGGATGAACAAGAACCCCAAGACGATCGAGCCGCTGGTGCCGGTCGATCTGGTGGTCGACCACTCGGTGATGATCGACCACTACGGCAGCAAGGACGCGCTCGACCTGAACATGAAGCTGGAGTTTCAGCGCAACCGCGAGCGCTACGAATTCATGAAATGGGGCATGCAGGCGTTCGACACGTTCCGCGTCGTGCCCCCGGGCTTCGGCATCGTGCACCAGGTCAACCTCGAGTACCTCGCGCGCGGCGTGCACAGCAAGGACGGTGTGTACTACCCAGACACGCTGGTCGGCACCGACAGCCATACGACGATGATCAACGGCATCGGCGTAGTGGGCTGGGGTGTGGGCGGCATCGAGGCCGAAGCGGGCATGCTGGGTCAGCCCGTGTACTTTCTCACGCCCGACGTCGTCGGCGTTCACTTGAAGGGCAGGTTGCGCGAAGGCGTGACCGCGACCGACCTCGTGCTGACGGTCACCGAAATGCTGCGCAAGGCCAAGGTCGTCGGCAAGTTCGTCGAGTTCTTCGGCGAAGGCACCGCCTCGCTGTCGGTGCCCGACCGCGCGACCATCGCCAACATGGCGCCCGAATACGGCGCGACGATGGGCTTTTTCCCGGTCGACGCGAAGACGATCGACTACTTCGAGGGCACCGGCCGCACCCGCGAAGAGATCGACGCGTTTGCGGCCTACTTCAAGGCGCAAGGCCTGTTCGGCGTTCCGCAGGCCGGCAGCGTCGACTACTCGGACGTGCTGACGCTCGATCTGGCCACCGTCGCGCCTTCGCTCGCGGGGCCGAAGCGTCCGCAGGACCGCATCGAGATCGGTCACGTGAAGAAGACCTTCACCAAGCTGTTCAGCGCGCCGGTGAGCGCGCCCGGTGCCGAAAGCGGCTTCAACCAGCCTGCCGAGAAGCTCGCCCAGACCTTCAGGACCGCCAACGGCATCGAGCTGCGCAATGGCGACGTCCTGATCGCGGCGATCACTTCGTGCACGAACACGAGCAACCCGGGCGTGCTGCTCGCCGCCGGGCTGCTGGCCAAGAAGGCCGTCGAGCGCGGGCTCACCGTCAAGCCGCACATCAAGACTTCGCTCGCGCCGGGTTCGCGCGTCGTCACCGAATACCTGAGCCGCGCCGGGTTGCTGCCTTATCTGGAGAAGCTCGGTTTCGCGGTCGCCGCCTACGGCTGCACCACGTGCATCGGCAACGCCGGCGATCTCGCGCCCGAGATCAACGACGCGATCGCGAAGAACGATCTGGTCTGCGCCGCGGTGCTGTCGGGCAATCGCAACTTCGAAGCGCGCATTCACCCGAATCTGAAGGCGAACTTCCTCGCCTCGCCGCCGCTGGTGGTCGCCTACGCGCTCGCCGGCACGATGCTCAAGGACCTGATGACCGAACCCGTCGGTAAGGGCAAGGACGGCCGCGACGTGTGGATCGGCGACATCTGGCCGTCGTCCGAAGAAGTCCACGCGCTGCTGAAGCTCGCGATGGACCCGAAGGCGTTTCGCGCCAACTACGAGAAGGTCAAGACCGATCCGGGCGCGTTGTGGAAGCAGATCCAGACCGCGACCGGTCAGGTCTACGCGTGGCCGAAGTCGACCTACATCGCCGAGCCGCCGTTTTTCCAGGGCTTCACGCTCAAACCGCGGCCGCTCGAGGCCGGCGTCAAAGGCGCGCGTGCGCTCGGCATCTTCGGCGACTCGATCACGACCGACCACATTTCGCCCGCCGGCGCGATCAAGGAGAACTCGCCCGCCGGCAAGTGGCTGATCGAGCACGGTGTGGCCAAAGCCGACTTCAACAGCTACGGCTCGCGCCGCGGCAATCACGAGGTGATGATGCGCGGCACCTTTGCCAACGTGCGCATCAAGAACCTGATGCTGCCGCCGCGCCCGGACGGTTCGCGCGAGGAAGGCGGTGTGACGCTGTTCCAGCCCGGCGGCGAAAAGATGTTCATCTACGACGCCGCGATGCGCTACATCGCGCAGGGAACGCCGACCGTGGTCTTCGGCGGCGAGGAGTACGGCACCGGCTCGTCGCGCGACTGGGCCGCGAAGGGGACGCAGCTTCTGGGCGTCAAGGCGGTAATCGCACGCAGCTTCGAGCGCATCCACCGCTCCAACCTGGTCGGCATGGGCGTGCTGCCGCTGCAGTTCCTGGGTGCCGACTCGGTCGACTCGCTGGGAATCAGGGGCGACGAGGTGTTCGACATCGAGCTGGGCAACGAGATCAGGCCGCAGCAGGAGGCCACGCTCGTGATCCATCGCGGCGACGGCAGCCAGCAGCGCGTCAGGCTCAAGTTGCGGATCGACACGCCGATCGAGGTCGACTACTACAAGCACGGCGGCATCCTGCCGTTCGTTCTGCGCCAACTGCTGGCGGCGTAGCCGCGTTGTCCGTTGTCCGTCGCCCGTGATCCGCTACGCTGGGGCCGACGGACAGCGGATGACGGAGCAAGGATGAAAGAAGAAGAACACGCACCCGACCCGGCGGAGGGCTCGCCGATCGTCGACCGACCCGAAGCGAAGGGCTTTACCGGAAAGTGGTGGCCGCTCGCCGCGCTGGCGATCATCAGTCTGCTGCTGGTTCGTGCCTGCGTCGACGCGGCTGCGCCGACGCGCCCGTTGGCACCCGGCGTGGCGCCGCCGCCGCAAAGCAACCAACCCGGCTGAGCGGCGGCCGCGGCTATCATCGCCGCCATGCCGCGCGAAGCCGACCGCCCTTCCTCGGCCCGCAACGTTCTCGGCGGGCCGCTCGCCTGCTGCTGCGAGCGGCCGCGCACGGGTTTCTATCGCGACGGTTACTGCCATACCGGACCGCAGGACATCGGGTCGCATACCGTCTGCGCGACGATGACCGCGCGCTTCCTCGCGTTTTCGGCCGCCCGCGGCAACGATCTGATCACGCCGCGGCCCGAGTTCGATTTCCCGGGACTCAAGCCGGGCGATCGCTGGTGCCTGTGTGCGGCGCGTTGGCGGGAGGCGCTCGAAGCGGGGGTGGCGCCGCCGGTCGTGCTCGTGGCCACGCACGAGAAGGCGCTCGAGTTCGTCACACTCGAGCAACTCCAGGCGCACGCCGCCTGAACGCGGATCGATCGGCATGCCGGGCGATCCGCAGACAACGCCGGCGCGGGATCCTCGGCTGAAACTCGTCTCGACCGCCGAGGGCCAAGTCCTTTCGCTGCACGGCGACTGGCGCCTGCACGACGCCGAGTCGCTCTGGCAGGCGCTGTCGGCAATCCCTCCCGCCGCACCGCTGACGGTCCGCGCCGACGAATTGACCGGGTTCGATTCGGCCGGCGCGCTGCTGCTGCTGCGCGCGCTCGAGCGCGCGGGCCTGCCCGCCTCGCAAATTCGCTGGCTCGATTTCGGACCCGAGCACGCGCGCATCCTCGACGGCGTGCGGCGGCGCTACGCCGAGCTCGCCGCCGCGCCCGCCGACCTGGGGGCGGCGCGCGCCGACGCGTCGC
>JBBIQI010000046.1:0-19392 GCA_037442465.1 Burkholderiales bacterium | reverse complement strand
CAGTCGGGGCACGTCGCCGCGACCCGCGCGGCGGGCGCGGGCTTGGCGGCTGTTTTGGTCGCGGCCTGCTGCGCGCCTTGCGACTGCGCGTCCCTCGGCGCGAGCCACTGGGCGGCGGCGATGAGCGAAAGTGCGGCCACCGCCGCGGCGGCAATCAGGAACATCGGATGCGGCGTGCGTCGCGCCGGCGTCGACAGCGAGTTCGTCGTGTCCTGCATCGTGGGTCTCCGTGCGTCAATGGATGCCTGCAATGCTGCCGCAGTCAACGCCGGCGATGGCGCGCGGGCTTACCGCGAGCTGGCTAAGCCGCAGGGACCATCGACGGCAGCGGGTTGTTCCGCGCAACGCGGTCAGACCATCGCGAGCGGGGTCTTGCGCGCCGGCGGGGGAAAGCGGCGATCGATCTCGGCGAGATCCTGCGGCGTCAGCGCGATCGATGCCGCGGCCCAGTTCTCGCGCAGATGCGAGTCGCGCACGGCCTTCGGGATCGCAATGACGTGCGGTTGCCGCAGCACCCACGCGAGCGCGATCTGCGCGGCGCTCGCGCCGTGGCGCGCGCCGATCGCCTTCAACGTGTTGTCACGCGCCGCCGCGCCCTGGTCGATCGGGCTGTACGCCATCGCCGGCATCCGGCGCTCGCGTTGCCACGGCAGCAGCGCATACTCGGCGCCGCGCTGGCTGGCGGAGTAGTAGATCTGGTTGGCCGCGCAGCGCGCGCCCTTGTTCACGCGCACCAGCGCCTGCAGATCGTCGATGTCGAAGTTGCTGACACCCCAGTGGCGGATCTGCCCGCGTGCTTTCAGCGCCTCGAACGCGGCGACCGTTTCGGCGAGCGGCACGCTGCCGCGCCAGTGCAGCAGGTACAGGTCGATGCGATCGAGCCGCAAGCGCTTGAGGCTGCGCTCGCACGCGGCCGGCACGCCGGTGCGGCTCGCGTTGTGCGGATAGACCTTGCTGACGATGAACACGTCTTCGCGCCGCACTTCGCCGGCGGCGATCGCATCCGCCAGCGCCGCGCCGATCACTTCTTCGGCGCCGCCTTCGCCGTACATCTCGGCGGTGTCGATCAGCCGGTAGCCGATTTCGAGCGCGCGCCGCACGGCCGCAACCTCCGCACGCCTCGTGCGCGCGGATTCGCCGATGCGCCAGGTGCCGAGCCCGAGCGCGGGAACGGCGGTGCCGTCAGGCAGGTGGACGCTGCGCATCGGGCGCGCTCAAGGGGCAGCGATCGGCGTGCCGCGCTCGTCGGCGGCGAGCCGACGCAGATAGTCGGCGAATTCCGGGTCTTCGCCCTTGAGCAGCTCGGGCAGGCGAAAGTAGAAGTCGTCGCGCCGGATCCATTCGCGCATGAAGTCCTCCCACGAGTTCCAGCGCCGCGCCTGCGCCGGCGTCATGTCCGGCGACCATGCGGTGAGATACGCGCGCTCGAACAGCGCGATCAGCATGTCGAAGATCGCGAGCATGCGCTCGCGCTGTTCGGGTGTCAGGTCGCGCGTCGGTTCTTTCGTGCGTAAGTGAAGGTCAGGGTTGTCGATCACGACTTTCAGGAAGTCGTTGTAGGCGTTCGACAGCAACTGATAGACCTCGTCCTCTTCGTTGGCGCGCTCCTTGCGCTGCTCGAACAGAAAGATCGCGATCGCGACCGGCAGGCCGATCACGGTGACGACGTAGCTCGCGAGTTCCCAGAAGTCGCGGTCGAACATGAGTAAGCGCGTGCGGGGCAGGGACGCCTATCGTACTGAGCGCTCAGGCGCTGTAGCGCCGCAGGCCGGCGAGGTCCTCGATGACGATCGCGCCGTACTCGACCTTGATCAGTCCCACCTGCTGCAGCGTCTGCAGCGCCTGGTTGACGCGCTGGCGCGAGATGCCGGCGAGATAGCCGATCTCCTCCTGCGAGACCTCGAGCTTCTTGCCGATGCCGGGATACAGGATCGGGTTGAAAAGCCCCGCCACGCAGCGCGCCACACGTGCATCGGGGTCGTGCAGCCGCTGCGCTTCGAGCATGCCGATGAACTGGCCGAGCCGCTCGTTAATCTGCATCAGCAGGAAGCGATTGAACGGGATGCTGGTGTTCAGCAGCCATTCGAAGGTCCGGCGCGGCACGCGCACGATGCGCGATTCGCGCAGCGCGACCACGTCGTAGCGGCGCGCCTCGGTCTTCAGCAGGCTGCCTTCGCCGAACCAGCCGCCGGCCGGGATGTTGGTGAAGGTCGAAGCGCGGCCGCTCGGCGTCGAGATCATCATCTTCACGAGCCCGTCGAGCACGCCGAGCCAGGCGTCGACGGGCTCGCCCGTGCGGCAGACGTAACCGTTGGCAGGGACGACGACCTCGGCCGACTCGGCGGCCACCCGCGCCAGCTGCTCGGGCGCCAAAGCCGCGCCCCAGCGGGTGGCGCTCAGGGCCTGTTCCAGGGTTTCCGCAGGCATGGCGGCGATTGTCGCCCAGATGACAGCATCGCCGCCCGCCGACCGGTACCTTGCCCCGGTGTCCGTCGGGCGCACCCCGATCGGCCGCGCGGCGGTCATGGTGTAGATTGACGGACAGAAGATCGGCCGGGCGGTGCTGTGGCGCCGCCCTTGGCGACGGCACAAGGAGACACCGCCATGGCATCGGCCCCGGCTTCGATGCCCGATACCTTTCCACGGCTGCTGCTGTATCACGCCCATTGGCGCGACAAGCATCCGGCGATCCGCGAAAAAGACCTCGGCATCTGGCAGACCTGGACGTGGGCGCAGGTGGCCGACGAGGTCCGCAAGCTCGCCGCCGGTCTGCACGTGCAGGGCTTCAAGCGCGGCGACCACCTGGCGATCATCGGCGAAAACCGCCCGCGGCTGTACTTCGCGATGATGGCTGCGCAGTGTCTCGGCGGCGTGCCGGTGCCGATGTACCAGGACGCGATCGCGAGCGAAATGGTCTACGTGTTCCACAACGCCGAGATCGCCTACGCGATCGTCGAGGACCAGGAACAGGTCGACAAGCTGCTCGAGGTCCGCGCCGAACACCCCAGGCTCGAGCACATCTACTACGACGACCCGCGCGGGTTGCGCCACTACACGAACCCCGGGCTGCTGCCATACGAAGAACTGATCCGGCTCGGCGAAGGGCTGCTGTCGGTGCAGCCCAAGTTCGTCGACGAGGAGATCGAGAAAGGCTCGCCCGACGACACCGCGGCGCTGTTCTACACGTCGGGCACGACCGGCAAGCCCAAGGGCGTCGTGCAGACTCATCGGGCACTGATTGACCGCGCGCGCGTGTGCACCGAGATGGAGGGGCTCACCGTCTACGAGGACGTGCTCGCTTACCTGCCGATGGCCTGGATCGGGCAGAACATCTTCTCGTACGCGCAGGCGCTGGTGACCGGCTATACGGTCAACTGCCCCGAGTCGCCGGCCACGGTCACCAACGACATGCGCGAGATCGGGCCGACCTACTACTTCGCGCCGCCGCGCGTGTTCGAGGGCCTGCTGACGCAGGTGATGATCCGGATGGAAGACGCCGGCCGGCTCAAGCGGCGGATGTTTCATTACTTCATGGACGTCGCCCGCCGCGTCGGCGGCCGCATCCTCGATCGCAAACCGGTGCCGCTCGCCGACCGGCTGCTGTATTGGCTCGGCGACGTGCTGGTCTACGGGCCGCTGCGCAACGTGCTCGGCATGAGCCGCGTCAAAGTCGCGTACACGGCCGGCGAGGCGATCGGGCCGGACCTGTTCAGCTTCTACCGCTCGATCGGCATCAACCTCAAGCAGCTGTACGGCTCGACCGAGACCTCGGTATTCGTGTGCGTGCAGCCCAACGGGCAGGTCAAGCCCGACACCGTCGGTCCGCCGGTGCCCGGCGTCGAGGTGAAGATCAAGGACAACGGCGAGATCCTGCTCAAGAGCCCGGGGCTGCTGAAGGAGTACTACAAGAACCCGCAGGCCACCGCCGAGGTCAAGGATGCCGAAGGCTGGTACCACACCGGCGACGCCGGCTACTTCGACGAAGACGGCCACCTGAAGATCATCGACCGCGCCAACGACGTCGGCAAACTGGCCGACGGCACGCTGTTCGCGCCGAAGTACATCGAAAACAAGCTGAAGTTCTTCCCTTTCATCAAGGAGGCGGTCGCCTTCGGGCACGGGCGTGCACAGGTCGCCGCTTTCATCAACATCGACTATGAAGCCGTCGGCAACTGGGCAGAGCGGCGCGGGCTGCCGTATGCCGGCTACATCGACCTGGCGGGCAAGCCCGAAGTGCTCGACCTGATCGGCGAGTGCGTCGAGAAGGTCAACGCCGATCTGGCGGCCGACCCGAAACTGGCGAATTCCCAGATCCACCGCTTCCTGGTACTGCACAAGGAACTGGACCCGGACGACGACGAGCTGACGCGCACGCGCAAGGTGCGGCGCCGCTTCATCCAGGACAAGTACGCGGTGCTGGTCGACGCGCTGTACTCGGACAAGACCGAGCAGTACGTCGAGACGCAGGTCAAGTTCGAGGACGGGCGCACCGGCACGATCAGTGCGACGCTCAAGATCCGCGACGCCCGCACCTTCGCGCCGCTGGCGCGAGCGGCGTGAGCGGCGCGCGATGGGGGACGCAACGATGTCGACGCCGGCGACGGATGCTCAGGGCGTGCCGCGCGGTGCGCAAAGGTGAGGCGCGGGCATGGAGGCGAAACATTGGCTTGCCGTGTTGTGCCTGGTGGCGGGCGTGCCGATCGCCGCGTACGGTCTGTCCCGCGGCGCGCTGCTGCTCGCGCTGGCCGGGCTCGCGCTGGTGCTGACGGCGGTGGCGCTGGCGGTGCAGTGGATCGCCGGCAAGAACCGGCCGCAGCAGCCGATCAAGCCGGCGGCGAACGCGGCCTGGAGCATGAAGGACGAGCCGCCGCCGGGTGCGCCGCGGCGCTAATGGTGAACCGATCGCGGACCGACAGGCCATGACGAACCGACACATCGGCGACGTGCTGCTGAAGATCGAGAACATCTCGCTCGCCTTCGGCGGCGTCAAGGCGCTGACCGACGTCTCGTTCGACGTGCGCGAGCACGAAGTACGCGCGATCATCGGCCCGAACGGCGCCGGCAAGAGCTCGATGCTGAACGTGATCAACGGCGTGTACACGCCGCAGCACGGACGCATCACCTTCCGCGCCGCCGACGGCACGCCGCTGACCTTCGAGCAGATGAACCCGCGCCGGGCGGCCGAGATGGGGATTGCGCGCACCTTTCAGTCGCTGGCGCTGTTCAAGGGCATGAGCGTGCTCGACAACATCATGACAGGGCGCAACCTGAAGATGAGGAGCAACATCCTGCTGCAGGCGGTGCGTCTGGGGCCGGCGCTGGACGAGGAACTGCGGCACCGCGCCTTCGTCGAGCACATCATCGACTTCCTGGAGATCCAAGCCTGGCGCAAGACGCCGGTCGGGCGCCTGCCGTACGGACTGCAAAAACGCGTCGACCTCGGGCGCGCGCTGGCGATGGAGCCGCGGCTGCTGCTGCTCGACGAGCCGATGGCAGGCATGAACCTCGAGGAAAAAGAGGACATGTGCCGCTTCATCCTCGACGTCAACGACGAGTTCGGCACGACGATCGTGCTGATCGAGCACGACATGGGCGTGGTGATGGACATTTCCGATCGCGTCGTCGTGCTCGACTACGGTCGCAAGATCGGCGACGGCACGCCCGACGAAGTGCGCGCCAACCAGGACGTGATCGACGCCTACCTCGGCGTGGCGCACTGAAAGCGAACGATGAAGCTCGACCTCGCACGCAACTGGCCGATCGTCACACTGATCGCGGCGATCGCCGTCGGACTGGCCGCGCCGCTCGCGCTCGGGCTCTCCGCCCCCGGGTTCTACATCGAGGTGCTGCTCGGCGGACTGATGTCGGGCGTGCTGTATTCGCTGGTCGCGCTCGGCTTCGTGCTGATCTTCAAGGCCAGCGGCGTGTTCAACTTCGCGCAGGGCGCGATGGTGCTGTTTGCCGCGCTGGCGATGGCGCGGCTGGCGGAGTGGGTCCCGCAGTGGCTCGGTGTCGAAAGCCGTCTTCTTGGCAATGCGATCGCGTTTGCGCTCGCGATGGCTCTGATGGTCGGCTTCGCCTGGCTGGTCGAGCGCCTGGTGCTGCGGCATCTGGTCAACCAGGAAAGTGTGGTGCTGCTGATGGCCACGCTGGGCATCACCTACTTTATCGACGGCGTCGGCCAGACCATCTGGGGCAGCGACATCTACGAGATCAATCTCGGCCTGCCGAAGACGCCGACGCTGATCGCCGACGGGCTGTTCCAGGGCGGGATCCTGATCAATCAGGAGGATCTGGTGTTCGCGCTGGTGGCCGCACTGCTGGTCGTGGCGCTGGCGCTGTTCTTCCAGAAGACCGCGACCGGACGCGCGCTGCGGGCGGTAGCCGACGATCATCAGGCTGCGCAGTCGATCGGCATTCCGCTGAACACGATCTGGGTCATCGTCTGGGCGGTCGCCGGCGCGGTTGCCCTGGTCGCCGGCATGATCTGGGGCTCCAAGCTCGGCGTGCAGTTCTCGCTGTCGCTGGTGGCGCTCAAGGCGTTGCCGGTGGTGATCCTTGGCGGGTTGACCTCGGTGCCGGGGGCGATCCTCGGGGGGCTGATCATCGGCGTCGGCGAAAAGTTCGCCGAGGTCTTCCTCGGTCCGGTGCTGGTCAAGACCTTTGACCTGGCCGGCGGCGGCATCGAGAACTGGTTTGCCTACGTGCTCGCGCTCGCGTTCCTGCTGGTGCGACCCGAAGGTCTTTTCGGAGAGAAGCACATCGATCGTGTCTGACGCGAGCGAATCGAACGCGACCCGCAGCGCACCTGGCGACCGACTGAATCACGATGCTCTACCGCGAAAACGGACAGTTCAAGACGAGCTACAAGGCGGATCAGCAGTTGCTGCCGATCACGCAGGACCGTTTTTTCGTCTGGGGGCTGGTGGCGGTGGCGTTCCTCGTCGTGCCGCTGCTGGCGAGCGACTACATGTTCCGCGCGCTGATCGTGCCGTTCCTGATCCTGACGATCGCCGCGATCGGCCTGAACATCCTGGTCGGCTACTGCGGCCAGATCTCGCTCGGCCATGCCGCTTTCATGGCAGTCGGCGCGTACGCCGCCTACAACCTGGTGATCCGCGTACCCGAGCTGAATTTCCTGATCGTTCTGGTGCTCGCCGGCTCGGTGGCCGCGGCGGTCGGGATCCTCTTCGGCGTGCCGAGCCTGCGCATCAAGGGCCTTTATCTCGCGGTGGCCACGCTGGCGGCGCAGTTTTTCATCGACTGGATGTTCGCGCGCGTCAAGTGGTTCACCAACTATTCGCCGTCGGGTTCGGTGTCGCCGGCCGACGTGAACCTGTTTGGCTGGGTCATCGATCAGCCGGTCGAGAAATACTGGTTCGTGCTGAGCGTACTGGTCGTGATGACGCTGGTCGCCAAGAACCTGGTGCGTTCGCACATCGGCCGCTCGTGGATGGCGATCCGCGACATGGACGTGGCCGCCAGCGTGATCGGCATCCGGCCGCTGCACGCCAAGCTGTCGGCGTTCGCGGTCAGCTCGTTCTTCGCCGGGGTCGCCGGCGCGCTGTGGGGCTTCGTGCACCTGGGCGCGTGGGAACCTCTCGCGTTCAACATCAATCTGAGCTTCAACCTGCTGTTCATGATCATCATCGGCGGCATGGGTTCGATCCTCGGCAGCTACTTCGGGGCGTTTTTCATCGTCGTGCTGCCGCTGGTGCTGAACCAGATCCCGATCTGGTTCGGCATTCCGCTGTCGACGGCGATGATTTCGCATCTGGAGTTCATGATCTTCGGTGCGCTGATCGTGGTTTTCCTGATCGCCGAGCCGCATGGGCTGGCGCGGCTGTGGGCGATCGGCAAGGAGAAACTGCGGCTGTGGCCGTTCCCGCATTGATTCCCACGCGCTCGGGCAGTTCGGCCCAAGCAATGACCAACGAAAGGAGACAGGCAACATGAGACTCGCGACATTCAAGGCCATCGCGGCCGCGGTGGGCGTCGTTGGGCTACTCACCAGCGGCACCGCGTTCGCGCAGGACAAGGGCAAGGCGCCGGCGAAGGCGCCCGCCAAGGCTGCGGCGGGCGGAGAGCAGTTCTTCCCGATGCTCGTTTATCGCACCGGCGCGTATGCGCCGAACGGCGTGCCGTTCGCCAACGGCTTCGCCGACTATCTGAAGCTCGTCAACGCCCGCGACGGCGGCATCAACGGCGTGAAGATCACGTTCGAGGAGTGCGAGTTTGGCTACGCCACCGATCGCGGTGTCGAGTGCTATGAGCGGCTCAAGGGCAAGGGTCCGACCGGCGCCACGCTGTTTCATCCATTGTCGACCGGGGTCACGTACGCAGTGACCGATAAGACGGCGGTCGACAAGATTCCGATCATCAGCGCCGGCTACGGTCGCGCCGACTCGGTCGAAGGCGAGGTCTTCCCGTACAACTTCCCGCTGATGGGCACCTACTGGGATGCCGCCGACATCCTGGTGCAGCACGTCGGCAAGCTCAATGGCGGGCTCGACAAGCTTCGCGGCAAGAAGATCGCGCTCGTCTATCACGACTCGCCGTACGGCAAGGAGCCGATCGCGCTGCTGCAGGAGCGCGCCAAGATGCACGGCTTCGAGCTGCTGCTGCTGCCGGTCACGCATCCGGGCGTGGAGCAGAAGGCGACCTGGCTGCAGATCCGCCAGCAGCGTCCCGACTACGTGTTCCTGTGGGGCTGGGGCGTGATGAACTCGACCGCGATCAAGGAGGCGGTCGCCACCGGCTATCCGCGCGACAAGATGTACGGCGTGTGGTGGGCATCGGCCGAGCCGGACGTGATTCCTGCTGCAGCCGACGCCAAGGGCTACCACGGCGTTACCTTGCAGCACAGCGCAGGACGCGCCAAAGTGCACGAGGACGTGCTCAAGTTCCTGCATGACAAAGGTCAGGGCACCGGGCCGCGCGAAGAGGTCGGCACCGTGCTGTACACGCGCGGCCTGATCAGCGCGATGCTCAGTGTCGAGGGCGTGCGGCGCGCGCAGGAGCGCTACGGCAAGAAACCGCTGACCGGCGAGCAGGTTCGCTGGGGCCTGGAAAATCTCGCGCTCGACCAGAAGCGACTCGATGCGCTGGGTTTTGCCGGGGTCATGCGCCCGATCTCGACGAGCTGCCGCGAGCATGCAGGAGCGCACGCCGGGCGAATCCACACATGGGACGGTGCGAAGTGGAGCGTCACTTCCGACTGGTACGAAGCCGACCAGCAGATCATCCGCCCGATGATCCAGCGTTCGGCGAGCGCCTACCTGACCGAGAAGAAGCTGCAGCGGCGTGATTGCGCCAAGGAGCTGACCGCCGGTTGACCGCTGGCCGCCCGCGCTTGCCGCGCGGGCGGCTTGGCGATGCAGCCTGGCACGGCCGCATCGCCAAGCCGCCCATCGTGTCGGGAGACGACGTGACCGCACCGCCGCTTTGGATCGATCGCACGGACGTCGGCGCACGGCGTCGCGCCGCGCTGCGCCGGCCCGCGCGCCGGGTCGGCGCGGCATGCCGACGTGAAGCGCCCAGCGCACGGAGGACCACGTGACCGCGCCACTGCTGAACGTCAACGGCATCGAGGTCATCTACAACCACGTGATTCTGGTGTTGAAGGGCGTGTCGCTCGCCGTGCCCGAAGGCGGGATCGTCGCGTTGCTCGGCGCCAACGGCGCCGGCAAGACGACCACGCTGCGCGCGGTGTCCAATCTGCTGCACGGCGAGCGCGGCGAGGTCACCAAGGGCTACATCGAGTACAAGGGCCAGCGCATCGAGCGGCTGACGGCGTACGAACTCGTCAAGCGCGGCGTCGTGCAGGTGATGGAGGGGAGGCGCTGCTTTGCTCACCTCACCGTCGAGGAAAACCTGCTGACCGGCGCGTACACGCATGGGGCGTCGCGCAGCGAGGTCAGCGCGGACCTGGAACGGGTGTATGCGTACTTTCCGCGACTGAAGCAGCGGCGCCACTCGCAGTCGGGCTACACCTCGGGCGGCGAGCAGCAGATGACGGCGATCGGCCGCGCGCTGATGGCGCGGCCGCAGATGATCCTGCTCGACGAGCCGTCGATGGGGCTGGCGCCGCAGGTCGTCGAGGAGATCTTCGGCATCGTGCACGATCTGAACGGTAAGGAGAAGGTGTCTTTCCTGCTGGCCGAGCAGAACACCAACATCGCGCTGAAGTACGCGCACTACGGCTACATCCTGGAGAACGGGCGCGTCGTGATGGACGGCGCAGCCAAAGAGCTCGCCGAGAACGAGGACGTCAAGGAGTTCTACCTCGGCATCTCGCGCGAGGGGCGCAAGAGCTTCCGCGACGCGAAGTTCTACCGCCGCCGCAAGCGCTGGCTGGCCTGAAATGGCCGAGTTCTTCGATACGTGCGAGACGCGCGACCCGGAACAGCGCGAGCGCGATCTCGTCGCGCGCCTGCCCGCGCTGGTCGCCGCCGCGCTGCGCGCCCCCGGCTGGCGCCGGCATCTGGGCGACGTAGATCCGCGCGCGATCGACTCGCGTGCGGCGCTGGCGCGCCTGCCGGTGCTGCGCAAGGGCGATCTGATCGGGCTGCAGAGGCAGTCACCCCCGTTCGCCGATCTCGTGCCGGCCGCACCGGGCTCGTTCGGCCGGCTGTTTACCTCGCCCGGTCCGATCTACGAGCCGGAAGCGCGGCACGACGACGCGTGGCGTTCGGCGCGCGGGCTGTTCGCCGCCGGCTTCCGCAGCGGCGACATCGTGCTTAACACGTTCTCATACCATCTGACACCGGGCGGATTCATCCTCGACTCCGGTGCGCGTGCACTCGGCTGCGCGGTGATTCCGGCAGGCCCGGGCAACACCGAGCAGCAACTGGACATCGTCGCGCAACTGCGGCCGTCGGCGTACAGCGGCACACCCGACTTCCTGAAGATCCTGCTCGACGCGGCGGCCGCGTCCGGACGCGACGTGTCGTCGATCCGCAAGGCGGCCGTTTCCGGTGCGGCCTTTCCGCCGAGCCTGCAGGCCGAGATCAAGGCGCGCGGCATCGACGCCTATCAGCTCTATGCGACAGCGGACCTCGGGCTGATCGCGTACGAGACCGCCGCGCGCGACGGCCTGATCGTCAACGAAGACGTGCTGCTCGAGGTCGTGCGGCCGGGCACGGGCGATCCCGTCGCGCCGGGCGAAGTCGGCGAGGTCGTTGTCACGTCCTTCGACGAGCACCATCCGTGGATTCGACTGGCGCTTGGCGACTTGACCGCCGTGCTGCCGGGGGTCTCCGCCTGCGGGCGCACGAACGTGCGCATTCGCGGCTGGCTGGGCCGCGCCGATCAGACGACGAAGGTCAAGGGCATGTTCGTGCGGCCCGAGCAGATCGCGCAGATCGCCAGGCGCCATCCGGAACTCGGTCGCATTCGGCTCGTCGTCGCGCGCGCGGGCGAGACCGACACGATGACGCTGCAGGCGGAGGCCGCGCAGCGCAGCGATGCGCTGTCCGCCGCGGTCGCCGACAGCTTGCGCGCGATCACCAAGCTCGGCGGCAGCGTCGAACTCGTCGCGCCCGGGACGCTGCCGAACGACGGCAAGGTCATCGACGACACCCGCACCTATCAGTGAGACGCCGCCCAGCGGCGCTGGTGTCGGCGGCGATCAGGCTTTCTTGGCGGCGGTCTTTTTCTTCGCCGACTTGGTCGCCGGTTTCCTGCCCGCAGCCGTCTTGGCCGGCTTGGCTGCGACCGGTTTCTTCGCTGCGGGTTTCGCGGCCTTGGCCGAAACGGCTGCGGGCGCTTTGGCCACCGCGGTCGGAGGCAGCGCGGCTTCTTCCTTGATCGCCCAGAGTTTCAGCAATTCCGCCTGCGTCGGCACCGTGCCCTGGGACACGCGGGCGCGCCGGGCGGCGACCGAATCGCGCACGATCTTCTCGACGATGTCGAGCGGCAACCGGTTCAGATCCGAGAACTTGATGTAGCTGCGCGCCGGATTGACCCCGGGCAACGCGTCCTTGTGCTTGAGCACGACGTCCTGCTCGGCCACGTACAGCGACATGTGCCGGCGGCCGGACTCCAGCGCGAACAATGGGCCGTCGAGTTCGTAGAACGCGAGTCCGTAACGCATGCTCTCGCGCACCCCGCGGGCCGAGCGACGGATCATGCTGCAAACGCGGGCCATGGCGACGCGGCGGTCGGGAGGAAGATCCCGCAAGTAGGCGCCCACCGTCATGGCACTCGCAGTCGTAGTCATCAGTCCCCCTCCGGGCAAACTCGGACGAGCGTGCGATTTTACCGGAAAGCGGCTACTCGCTTAGCTGCCCGACGGTCAGGACCGCGTGCGGGCAGGCCCCGCCGATGGCGCCGCGGGTCGAAGCAGCCGGCCGGTGCCGTCCGTGGACCGGCGGCCAAGAACACGCCTGCGCGCACCTGCGCCGTCGTCGAAACGAAGGTGAAGCATGCAGGCGAAAGGGGCTGCGGCGAGCGAGCGCGTCCGGCCGCCGATCGATCGTGCAACAGGCCCCGGCGGCAGGCCGAGGTCGTCGTGCGCCTTGGCACGGCGAGTCACCAAGGCGCCGATCTGCATCATCGCCTCGGCGGCGCAGCAACGTGGCGGCACCGGTGTGTCGAGCGCGTACGTACGCCGCGCGCTGGCGCGGCGTCGTGAGACTCGTCGCGCCTGGCCGCGCGCGAAACCAAGAAAGACCGCGAGCTTGTCAGCGCGGCGCCTGCTGCAGCCGCCGCAGCATCGCCTCGCGATCGGGATGGCGCGTGCACTCGACTTGCGCAAGCGAGGCGGCGACGAACTTATGCGAGTTAGGATCCGCACGAATCACCGATTGCGCGCCCGTCAACCGCAACTCGTTGCCGACGGCGCGCCAACGCGCGCCAAGAACGACGTAGCCGGCCTCGGGTCCGCTCCTGCCGACGCACTGCACGCTGAGCGTGTCGCCGGCGGTTTCGCCCGGCCATTGCCGCTCGTCGAGCACCTGGAAGCGCAGGCGCGCCTGATTGCCGGCGACCATCTCGATCAGCGAGCGACGCAGCAGCCAGCTGCGCGCGATGCCGCCGCATTCGATCACCCAGACCTCGAGGTCGCTCGTGCCCATGCGCGCGCGCCAGGTCGGTTCCATGTGGCAACTTGGCGGAAGCTGCAAGCCGGCTCCCGGCTCGCTGTAGACCGGGCGGCCGACGTAGGACTGGGTGCCTTGCGCCGCGCTCGCCGGCGCGCACAGCACTGCGACCCCGAGCGCACACGCGATCGATCGCAATGAAAAGGCGTTCATGCGCGCGAGCTTAGCGCCTGGCGGGGGCGGTAAAAGACGAAGTCGGCCGTGAAATTCACCCGCAGAATGCGATTCGCCTGCGCCGGTTCGCAGCGGGGCGGCGGCATGCCGCCGGCGGTATTGATCCGTTGCACGTGCGTGATGCCGGCAAACGCGCCGTCGCCGAAGTTGCGTGTCGCCAGCAGCAGCCAGCGCAGATTGCCCGGCTGCGGCGGCTCGTCGAAGCCGAGCACGCTGCCCACGAGCCGGCTGCCGTCGACGTGTTCGAAAGAGAAGTTGGCGCCGTGCCGCGCGACGACGCGACCGGCCGAGTCGACCAGATCGGCTTCGGGCTGGCGGAAGACCCAGACGAACCCTTCGTCGCGCTTTTCGCAGCGAAAGATCTGCACGCCGGAGGCCGCGAGCCGAAGCACGGGTTCGACCGTGTCCGGCGCCTTGATGCGGCTGAAAAAGCCCAGTCGCGGCGCGGTCGGCTCGCCCGCTGCGCTTGGCCGCTCCTCGCCGACCGGTGTGGCGCAGCCGGCCGCAAACAGCGCGGCGGCAAGCAGGGCCGCGCGCCGCGCGGCGAGGCGATCGGTGTCCATATCAGTCGATGTTCCGCACGATGTCGTCGGCGACTTCCGCCGCCCGGGTGGCCGCGAGCTCCTGCAGCGCGCGCGCGATCATCGCCTCGAACGGCTGCTCGGCGAAATATCGCTGATGGATCAGGCGGAAGTAGCGCGCGGCGTACAGATGTTCGAGCAGCGCGTCGCGCGCGATCGAACGCACCTGCAGCAGGTGGAACTTGATCAGCACGCGCGCGACGTGCCGCGCGTTGCGCGCCGGGTCTTGCGCCAGCGCATCCAGCCGCGCGTGCGCGCGCGTCAGCGCCTCGCGCACGTCGGTGAAAGGCGCGCCGTGGCCGGGGATCACCAGCCGCGGCTGCAATTCTGCGATCTTTTCCAGCATCGCGCGCTGCTCCGCGAAGCCGGAGGCGCCCTCGATCTCCGGGAAGATGGCGCCGAATCCGTGCTGCCACAGCACGTCGGCGGAGATCAGGATGCGGTCGGCCTCGCTCCACAGCATCACCGAGTGCGGATCGTGGCCCGGCGCGGCGAAGACCTCCCAGTCGCCGCCGCCGAGCCGCACGCGCGCGCCCGGGTCGAGCAGCGCGTCGAACGCGAAGGGTTCGCACACCTGGCCGGTCGCCGCGAACGTCAGCGTGTCCATGTCCCAGGCCGCCACGGCCGCGGCCATTCCGGGCGGGATCACGATTTGCGCGCCGAAGCGGCGCTTCAGTGCGGCGTTGCCGCCGCAATGATCCGAGTGCAGATGCGTGTTGACGATGCGCGCCAGCCGCCGACCGTGCAGCGCGCCTTCGAGCAGTGCCACGGTCTGTTCCGCCTGCGTCGCGTAGCCGGTATCGACGACCGTCGCGCTCGCCCGATCGTCGAAGAACAGCACGTTGTTTGACGACAGCCAACCGCGCTCGAACACGCGCATCGTTGCCGGCAGGGCGATGTCGCGGCTCATCGCGGGGCCGTATGTGCGGGCGCACGCGCGGCGATTGGCGCGACCGCACCCGCGCGACGGAGCACGAGCGTTCTCATGGCGCGGCGGTGACCAGCAGCAGCCCGGTCGCTGTCAACACCGGTTCGCCGTGCTGGTTGCGGATCTCGCCTTCGAGCGTGACCAGCTCGCCGCGCAGCGACTCCTTCCAGTGCACCGCGATGACGGTCCAGCGCAGCGTGAGCGTGTCGCCAGCCAACGCCGCGCGGCGGAACTTGATCGTGTAGTCGAGGCCGAGCGGGGTGCCGCGCTGCGCGAACCAGGTGGCGGACAGACCGAGCAGCAGCGAAGCGGTATGCGGACCGCTCGCGATCAGCCGCCCGAAGCGCGAGCGCGCGGCCGCCGCCTCGTCGTGATGCAGCGGGTTGAAGTCGCCGCACGCGGTCGCGAACGCGCGGATCGCGGCCGCGTCGAGCGTTACCGTATGCGTATAGGTCTCACCGACGACAGCGAAGCGTCCCATGGCGATCGGTCGGCGCGGCCGAGTCCGCGCGTCGCTCGCGTGCCTCCGCGCGCCGCGCGGCCAGTGCACGCCAGACGGCACGCCGCTCGGCGTCGGACAACGCGCTCCATTGCGCGATTTCGTCGATCGTGCGGAAGCAGCCCTCGCAGTATCCCGTACGCGCGTCCATGCGGCAGACGGAAACGCACGGCGACGGCACCGGTGCGGCACTCGAATCAGGACTCGGCAACGGCGCGGACACGGGCGGCGCTGAGCACAGAAAAAACGATGCGCCATTGTCGCATTCCTGCGAGGCAGCACCGCCGCCATGACGGAAATCTCAGGGTCGCCTTCTCGCGCGTCTTGTCGAAGAACTGGAACGGCAGCGCGCCGTGCCGCCGGATGACGTAGTGCAGCGCCGACGCGTACGTCACGCTCGGCATGCCGTCGGGCGCGCAGGTCACGAACATCGCGGGAATCGAGCCTTCGAAGCCGGGGCCGATGGGGCCGACCGTCAGCGCATCGCTCACTTCGACTGCGCCGACTCGATTCGCGCGCCGTCCTTCGGCCCCGGCGTCTGCGGGAATCCCGCCGTCGGTGTGAGGCGCACCGCAATCGCTTCGCCCTGCCCGTAGCCGACATAGGCGCGGCCTTCGTCCGCCGTGCAGCCGATCGAAACGCCGCTGTGGACGAATGTGGCGTTTTCCTCGTCCAGAAGGTAGCTCATGGCCGTCCTCGCCGCGGGACGCGAGTGTTACGGCCCGGCAGGGCGCTGCGGCGGCTTTTTTCGCGCGACGCGGTCGGCAAAGCGCGCGGCGTCGATGACCACGCGCTCGTGGGTGCCTTCGGAGATCAGGTCGTGGCCGTCGTGCGCGGTCGCGCGAAAGGTCACGCGGCGGCCGTCGACCGCGATCACTTCGCAGTCGACCGTCACCGTCAGCCCGGGCGGCGTGGCCGCCAGATGCGAGAAGTCGACATGCGTTCCGAGCGACTGCTCGCGCGGCCAGTCCAGGTACGGCTTGATCGCGAGCTGGCACGCGCCTTCGATCAGACCGATCATGAAGCCAGTCGCGAAAACCTCGGGCATCTCGCGGAACTCGGCGAACTCGGGGTAGAGCTGCGGTACGGTCTTGGTTTCGGTGACCGTGTAGCTGAATCGGTAGCGGATGCCGGGCTTCAGGTCGGGGTTCATCGGCGCGCAACGGGTAGCCGTTTCGGGCAGCGATTCTATGAAATCATCGCGGCGACTCTTTTCACGCACCCTCGATGTCCGCCCGTCAGCCGCTCGACGTCAACGCCTACGCCCTGATGGTCCTGCTGACGATGTTGTGGGGTCTGCAGCAGGTCGCGATCAAACTCGCCGCGCACGGCGTCTCGCCGGTCATGCAGGGAGCGATCCGCTCGCTCGCCGCGACCGCGCTGCTCGTCGGCTGGGCGCGCTGGCGCGGCATCGCGCTGGCGCAACGCGACGGTACGCTCGCGACGGGCCTCGCGGCCGGGGCGCTGTTCGCCGGCGAGTTCTTCTTCATCTACTTCGGGCTCGGGCACACCGCGGCTTCACGCATGGTCGTGTTCATCTACCTCGCACCGGTGCTCACGGCGCTCGGGCTCGCCTGGATTGTTCCCGGCGAGCGGCTGGCCGCCGTGCAATGGGCCGGCGTGCTGCTGGCGTTTGCCGGCCTGGCAACCGCGTTCGCCGACGGCTTTTCCGCACCGGGTCGCGCCACGCTGCTCGGCGACGCCTGCGGCGTGATCGCTGCTGCACTGTGGGCGGCGACCACCGTGCTGATCCGCTCCACGACACTCGCGCAGGCGGCCGCGACCAAGACGTTGTTCTATCAACTCGCGGTATCGGCGCTGCTGCTGCCGTTCGCATCGGTTGCGCTACGCGAGCCGGGCATCGTCGTGCTCGACGGCGTCACGCTCGCGAGCCTCGTTTTTCAGAGCGCGGTCGTCGCGTTCGCGAGTTACCTCGCGTGGTTCTGGCTGCTGACGCGGTATCTGGCGGCGCGGCTCGCGGTGTTCTCCTTCCTCGCACCGTTGTTCGGCGTCGCGTTTGGCGTGCTGATCCTCGGCGAGCGGCTCAGCTCGCAGTTTGCGCTCGCCGCCGCGCTGGTCGGCGCCGGCATCGCGCTGGTGAACCTGCGGCGCGCCTAGCGCTCGAAGCCGCATGGACCGCCGATCGTTCGTCGCCGCCGCCTCCGCGCTGCTGACAGCACCCGCGCTGCGCGCGCAGACGGCGCTGCTGACGCGCGCGATTCCCCGCACGGGCGAGCGCATCCCGGCGGTCGGCATGGGCACGTGGCTCACGTTCGATGTTGGCGAAGCGTCGGCCGAGCGTGCGCAACGCCGCCACGTGCTCGAGGAATTCTTCGCCGCCGGCGGGGGCATGATCGACTCGTCGCCGATGTATGGCCGCGCCGAACGCGTCGTCGGCGATCTGCTGCGGCAGGTACCGCACGCGGGCAGGCTCTTCTCCGCGACCAAGGTGTGGACCCCGTTCGATCGCGTCGGCCGCGCGCAGATCGACGAGTCGCTGCGGCTGTGGGGGCTGGCGCGCTTGGACCTGCAGCAGATCCACAACCTGCTGAACTGGCGCGGCCACATCCGGTCACTGCGCGAATGGAAAGAGCAGGGGCGCGTGCGCTACATCGGCATCACCACCTCGCACGGCCGCGCGCACGACGAACTCGAGGCGATCCTGCAGCGCGAACCGTTCGACTTCGTGCAGTTCACCTACAGCCTCGCCGACCGCAGTGCCGAGCGCCGGTTGCTGCCGCTCGCGGCCGAGCGCGGCATCGCCGTGATCGCGAACCGCCCGTTCGACGGCGGCGCACTGCTCGACCGGCTGCAGCCGCGAAAGCTTCCGCCGTGGGCGCGCGAGCTCGACTGCGCCAACTGGGCGCAGTTCTGCCTGAAGTGGATCGTCGCGCACCCGGCGGTCACCTGCGCGATTCCGGCGACGACCCGTCCCGCGCACATGGTCGAGAACATGGGCGCGCTGCGTGGCCGGCTGCCGGAAGTCGGCGAGCGCCGGCGAATGCTGGAATACGTGCAACGCGCGTAGTCGCGGCGCCGTCGGCGTCCGCCCGCCGCTGAGCCGTTCGCCGGGCGCCTGCCGGGAAGCCGGGCGCATACCGTCGTACGGGGCGAGGCTGGCCAAGCGTGGTGATGGGGCAGGCGCAGATCCGGCTGCACGCCTTCCGCAGTCGTCCGCCTCCGCGCGCTTGCGCCGATCCGCCCGCACGGCATCATTCGCCCATGCTCAACGTCCCCAACGCCATTACCGTCGCGCGCATCCTGCTGGTGCCGTGGATTGCCTGGTTCACGCACCAGCGCGACTACGAATCCGCGCTGTGGTTGTTCATGGCGGCCGCGTTGAGCGATCTGGTCGACGGCTTGATCGCCCGCTCGTTCGACCTGCGCACGCGTTTCGGCGCGGTCGCCGATCCGCTTGCCGACAAGCTGGCGATGCTGGCGGTGACGCTGCTGCTCGCTTGGCAGGCGTGGCTGCCGTGGTGGCTCGCTGCCGCGATCGTCGCGCGCGACCTGGTGATCGTGGGCGGCGCGCTCGCGTATCACTGGCTCGTCGGCGAGCTCGAGATCGCGCCGACCCGGCTGTCGAAGATCAACACGGTGTTCGAGTTCGCACTGCTCGCCACGCTGCTCGCCACCGGGGCCGGCTACCTCGACGGCGAGCCCTGGTTGCCCGTGCTGATTTGGCTCGTCGCGGCCACCGTGCTCGCTTCCGGTGCGCAGTACGTGTGGATCTGGGGCAGCAAGGCGGCCGCGCGGATCGGGCGACGCGCGACGTGAGGCCGTCGATGCTCGGCGCGTTCGTCGCCGCCGGGGCGTGTTCCCGGCCGCGAGCGGCGGGTTCGAGCGCCCCGTCGTTGGCGCGATCGCTCGCCGCGCGCACCGCGGCTTCGCACCGGCAGCCGGGTTAACCCGGATATTTCACGGGGGACGCGGGAAAACGAGCCGCGCCGGGGCGCGGCGATGTTTCGAGCGCAGCGGCCATTGCGCGAGCGGATGCGCGCGGCAGGTTGCGCGAGACGGCCGCAGCAAAGGCCCGCCGGCCTTTGCGAGGAGTCGAGCGCAAGATGACCGCGCAGCCGCCGCGCAAAGCCGCGCAGCCCCGGCGGTACG
>JBBIQI010000045.1:0-19542 GCA_037442465.1 Burkholderiales bacterium | reverse complement strand
ACCAGCCCGGCGCGCGGCGCGCTCGATGCGCTGCCGCCCGACAGCAAGCTCGGCGTCGACGCCGTGCCGCCGGACAGCGCGCGCGATGCCGACGGGCGACCGGTCAACGCGCGCGAGATCCTGCTGGCCGGTCTGGCCGACGCAAGCGAAAGCCTCGCGCGCGGCGCCGAGCTCGGCGCGGTGATCCGCATCGTGCTCGAAGCGATGTACTCGGGGCTGGGCTTTGCGCGCACCGCGCTGGTCGTGCGCGATCCCGCGGCCGGCGTGTTCCGCACGCGCGCCGCCTTCGGCGAGCCGCGCGCGAACTTCTCCTTCCCCGCGCGCGGCGCCGACCTGTTCCACGCCGCGCTCGCGCACGCGAGCGATGTGCTGATCGCCAACGTCGACGCGGAAAAGGTGCGCCCGAATCTGCCCGACTGGTTTGCGCGCGACTTCGCCGCGACGCGCAGTTTCCTGCTGATGCCGCTCGTGCTCAACGGCAAGGCGATCGGCTTCTTCTACGCCGACCGCACCGTGGTCGACGAGCGCGGGCTCACCGCCGACGAGTTGAGCCTGCTGCGGACGCTGCGCAATCAGGTCGTGCTGGCGATGCGAACGCGGTAGACGCGCGACGCTGACGTCTCCGAGTTGCCCGCCTGACCGTTCGCACCGCCACGCGGTGTCGCTTCTTCGTTCTTCCGAGAGCGCACAGCCGCGCCGCGGCGCGCATTCGCCCGCGACGACGGTCGATGCGACGCCCGCTTCTACAATTCGGCCATGGACGAATCCGCCGCAGACGCGCTCGAGGCCGACCTCGCGCGCCGTTTCGGGGGCGTGGCGCGCTTGTACGGCGACGCGGCGTTCGAGCGTTTTCGGAGCGCGCGCGTTGCGGTGATCGGCATCGGCGGCGTGGGCTCGTGGGCGGCGGAGGCGCTCGCGCGCAGCGCCGTCGGCACGCTGGTGCTGATCGATCTGGATCACGTTGCCGAGAGCAACACCAATCGCCAGATCCACGCGCTCGGCGACGAGTACGGCAAGGCCAAAGTGACAGCGATGGCCGAGCGCATCCGTGCGATCAATCCGGCCGCGCGCGTGCGCTGCATCGAGGAGTTCGTCGCGCCCGAGAACGTCGCTGCGCTCGTCGGCGATGTGGACGCGGTGGTCGACTGCATCGACCAGGTGTCCGCCAAGGCGGCGCTGATCGCGCGCTGCCGCGCGGCGAAGATCGACGTGGTGACTTGCGGCGCAGCCGGCGGGCGGACCGATCCGACGCGCATCCGCAGCGACGATCTGGCGCGCGCGGCCGGCGATCCGTTACTCGCCAAGGTGCGCTATCGCCTGCGCCGTCACTACGGCTTTCCGCGAGAGGCGGCTGGGCGGATCCGCAAGTTCGGCGTGGCTGCGGTGTACTCGGACGAGCCGGTCAGATTGCCGGTCGGCGCGTGCGCGCCTGAACCCGACCTCGCCGCCGGGCTGGCTTGCGCAGGCTACGGTTCGAGCGTCGCGGTGACCGCATCCCTCGGTTTCGCGGCCGCCGCAGTGACGCTGGATTGCCTCGTCCGGGCCGCGCCCGGCGCGAGCGCCGCCCGCGCTTGATGACTGTCAAGGTCCGCAGGGCGCGTCCGCATACGATTGTGTCAACGAGGTCAAGGAGGGCAACGTGTTCAAGAACATCCTGGTTCCCACCGACGGTACCGAGCTGTCGGCGAAAGCGATCGACGGAGCCGTGCAGATGGCGCGCCAGCTCGGCGCGAAGGTCGTCGGCGTGACCGTCGTCGAGCCCTATTCGTATTCGTCCCTATCCGAGTACCGGCCCGAGTCCTTCGAGGACTACGAGGCCCGGATGGAAAAGGTCGCGCGCGAGCGCCTGGAAAAACTTGAAAACGCCGCGAAAGCGGCTAATGTGGCGGTTGAGACGGTCGTCGCGAAATCGTTCTCGCCGTACGAGGCGATCATCGAAACGGCCAAAGAGCGGGGTTGCGACGTGATCTTCATGGCGTCGCACGGGCGCCGCGGGCTAAACGCGATACTGCTTGGGAGCGAAACGCAAAAGGTGCTGACGCACTCGAGCATCCCGGTCATGGTGTTCCGTTAGGACCACCATCAGCGAGCGGGCATCGAGCCCGCCTGAAGGGCCAAACGCCGAAGCGGCGCTTGGCCCTTCGTCATTTTCCAGCGCCTCAGATGCGCCGCTCTCGACCGCGCCAGAATGGCTCGCGCAGCTCGCGCTTGAGCGTCTTGCCCGCTGCGTTGCGCGGAAACTCGTCCATCACGATGACGCGCGCGACGCGCTGGTAGCGCGCCGAAACGCGCTCGTTGATCCACTCGCGCAACTCGTCCTCGGTCGCCGCGCCCGGATGCCGCAGCACGACCGCGGCCACCGGCGTTTCGCCCCACTTGTCGTCGGGAATGCCGAACACGGCCACTTCGCGCACCTGCGGATGCCGCGCCGCGACTTCCTCGATGTCCTTCGGATAGACCTTGACGCCGCCGGAGTCGATCATGTCCTTCTTGCGGTCGACGAGGTACAGATAGCCGTCTTCGTCGACGCAGCCCATGTCGCCCGAATACAGCCAGCCGTCGCGGATCGCCTGCGCGGTGAGGTCGGGGCGGCCGTAGTAGCCGTCCATCAAGATCGGTCCGCGGCCGGCCGGCGCCTGCGGCGGGCTTGCGTTGCATCAAGGCGGGCGGCGCGTGCTGTCTTAGCTTGCGATTATCCGATTCCCGTTTGCGGATGGGCGCCATGGCGGCAGCGCAGGCACATATCCGGCACGACGACATCTTCGTGGGCTTCAAGCCCATCGACGACCTGCACAAGGAGTTCCAGGCGATCCTGGATGCGCTGAACGACCCGCGTGAAGGCGACTACGGCGAGGATCTGCTCGCGCTGCACGAGCACCTGCTGCGTCACTGCGGGCTCGAGGAACAGTGGATGCTGCAGGAGAATTACGAGCACTACGCGCGTCACAAGCGCGCGCATGAGCGGCTGCTCGAGTCGGTGTCCGACATCCGCCGCCGCTTCGACGGCGGCGACATCGAAGGCGTGCGCCGCTACTGCGCCGACCTGATGAACTGGTTCGCGATCCACGCGCACGAAGAGGACGCCCCGCTCGCCGAGTGGCTGAAGGGCACGCCGCTGCGATGAGCGCGCCGGCGATCGCGCTCGGCTACGCGCCGATCGACGCGCTGCACGCGGAGTTTGACGCCTGCGTGGCGGCCTTCGTCGATGCGCCGGCCGAACGGCTGCCTGCCGCGTTGGCCGACTTGCGCGCGCATCTCGCTCGCCACTTTGGCGGCGAGCAGCGCTGGATGCTCGACGCGGGCTTTCCGGCGCTCGACTGCCACCGGCGCGAACACGACCGGGTGCTGGACGTGCTGGCCGAAGTCGAACGGCGCTTCGCCAACGGCGACGAAGAGGTCGTGCGCCGCCTCGCGGCCGAGCTGCCCAACTGGTTCGCCATCCACGCTACGACGATGGACGCCGCGCTGGTCGTCTGGCTCGGTGCCGGCGCCGCAACTGCTGCCGCCTGACGCGATGCGTCTGCACCCTCTTTGAAAAAGGGGGCAGGGGGACTTCCCGACGCCGGTCAGCAGGAGGCGTCACCAGCACCGCGCCCGCGCCCAGGCACGGCGAAATCCCTTCCGATCTTCCTTTACGAAAGCGGGACGAAGAGCAACGCGCGCGCGACGCTCAAGCCGTCCGGCGCTGCCTCATCTCGCGCCGCAGCCAGTCGTAGAAGTGGACG
This sequence comes from Burkholderiales bacterium, assembly GCA_037442465.1. GTDB lineage: Bacteria > Pseudomonadota > Gammaproteobacteria > Burkholderiales > Burkholderiaceae_F > DSNY01. Next base: position 15,817 of record JBBIQI010000045.1, on the reverse strand, counting down.
ATGCCGTCCTCGTGCGGCGAGTGGAACGGTCCGGCGTCGTCTTCGCCGGCCAGCCACAGCGCCTTGCGGCCGCGCTGCAGTCGGGTACAGGCGTCGGCATCCTCGGCCGCGCTTTCCGTGTACGCGGCCTGGTGCGCCTCGACGATCTGCGGCTCGAACGCCTTGATCTCTTCCGGGTAGTAGAACTCGACGATGTTGGTCGTGTGCTCGGGCGAGCGCGGGATCAGCGTGCTGACGACGAGCGCGTACGGGTACCACTCGAGCATCACGTTCGGATACAGGATCGACCACACGGTGCCGTACTTCGGCAACTTGCCGCCGGAGTAGGCGAGGATGGCGTCACGGTACTTCCGGTAGTTGGGCGAAACCTGCGACTTGAACTCGTCCTTGATGCCGAGGATCTGGTAGCTCCAGCGATCGCCGAAGCCCCACTCGTAGTTGCCTGCATCGACGAACTTCTGCAGCCCCGGGTGCATCGCCTCGACGTGATACAGCTCGAGGTAGATCTCGAGGAAGTTCTTCCAGTTAAATGGACACTCGTCGACGATCATCCGATCGAACACGTAGCCGGTGAAGTCATAGTCGGCCGCCAACGGGAAGTCCGCGAGATCCGCGCCCGGATCGCGCGGCCCGGCGAACAGCAGCCCGTGCCAGTGCTTCAGCGGCGTGCGCGGCAGCGAGCACTGCGGCGTGTGATCGAAGTCCGGCGCGCCGAGCAGCCTGCCGTCGAGGTCGTAGGTCCAGCGGTGCAGCGGGCAGACCAGGTTCTGTGCGCGGCCGCGGCCTTCCATGATCAGGCCCTGGCGGTGGCGACAGGTGTTGGACAGCAGCGCCACGCCCTGCTCCGAGCGCACCAGCAGCTTGCCGTGCTCGGTCCACGGCAACGTCGTGTAATCACCGACCTCGGGCACCATCAGCTCGTGGCCGACGTAACCCGGGCCCTTGTCGAACAGCAGCAGCATCTCGCGCTCGAACCAGGCGCGGTCGAAGTAAGCGGCGATCGGCAGCGGCGCGGTGCGCTCGATCAGCGTGGGGTCGAGATCGGAGCGGCGCGAGATCGTATCCGGGGCGTTCATGGTGGCGCGCAGCTTGCGCAGGCGAGACGACGAATGCGCGCGATCATAGCGACGCCGGCCAGCGATGGCGCCTGACGCGGATCAACCGCGGACCAGCCGCGCAGCGCCTGCAAGGACGTAGTTCGGCCGGCGTCCGTGTGCCTGCGGACTCGATCCGGCGCCGCCGGCCGTGTGTGACGAAGTATCCCGGCGCGTCAGTGCTCGACGCTCGGCGGTCGGCTGCGGATCTGCGCGATGCGTTCGCGCAGCGTGGCCGCATCGGTGTAGCCGGACGCGACGAGGTGCAGTTCGTCGTCATGCACCAGCAGCAGCGCCGGAAAGCCGTTGATGCCCCAACGCTGCACGATCGCGAACTCCTGACGCGTCGCCTCTTTCAGCTCGTCCGAGGCGAACGCAGCCGCGAACTCCTCGCGGGCCACGCCGATGTCGGCGGCAACGTCGGCCAGCACTTCGGCGCGCGTGACGTCGCGGCCGTCGCGATAAAAGGCGTCCTGGGTGGCACGGAAAAACGCGTATGCGAGGGGACCGGCGCCGGCGCGCATCGTCACCACCGCGCGACATGCCGGCTCCGTGTCGTACACGAAGTCGGCACGCGCGGTCGCATCGGCACCGAAGGGCTGACCGCTGACTTCGTGTACGCGCTTCCAGTGTTCGCGAATCTCTTCCTTGCGCGCGGCGTCCATCGGTTCGCTTTCGTACGCGCGCAGGCCGCCCATCACCAGTTCAAGCTCGGCATCCGGCATGGATTCGAGCAACTGCTCCAGCTGCGGTGTGAATCCGTAGCACCACGAGCACATCGGATCGGCAACGTAGACGAGCTGGGTCATGGCGGCCTCTGCGGCAACAAAAGGAAGGGTACGTGGCAAGTGTAGGCCTGTCGTGACCGCAGCGGTGAAGCGTGCCGTGACGCGGCGCAAGGACCGGCGGTGCAGCCGTGCTAGCTTTGCGTCCGTACGCCGAGGCCGAGGACGTGCGGTGCCTGGCGCGAGAACCGTAATGAACTCGAGACGCACGAAGCCAATGCAGATGCTGAGCCGAGCCGTGGCGGCGGCTGGTTTGGCGCTTGCGCTTGCCGGTTGCCAGGCGCTGTTGCCGACCGCAACCACGCGCACGCCGTTCGGCTGGTCGAGCTACGCGGAGGCGGCGAGCGCGTTGGAAAAGGTCGTCCCGTACAAGACGCGACGCGCGGAGCTGCAGGCACTCGGCTTCGATTCCACGGACAATCCGGCGGTGACGATCCTGAACTTCGCCGACATCGCGCAGCGCTTTCCGGCGATCGCCGCGCTAACGTCCGACGAACTGGACCGCGGGTTGCGCGACTGTCTGATGGCCGGGCGGCGCTGCACCGGCTATTCGATCAACGTCAGGCAGGTCAGGCGCCAGCGCATCGGCAGCTTCTGGCTCGACACCTTCAACTTCAAGCGTCAGAGCGAGATCACCGGCTGGAGCTTCAACGCGCTGATCGTTCTGGTCGACGATGTCGTCGTCTACGCGCTGGCCGGTGGCCAGCCGGCGATCCGCGAGTATGAAACGGTGCGCAACCCGCTGGGACCGCTGCAGACCCTGGGCGACGCGATCCGTCCGCCGTCGCTGTTCTGACGGGCCCTCCGGCCCGTCGCGGCGCCGAGGCGCGGCGCGGGCGCGGCCGGCAGACTTGGCAACTGCGCCGGTGCGCGCCGCGGCACGCTGCCGCGTCTGTCAGTACGCGCGCCAATCGCGCCGCGCGTAGTGCCGGACCTTGTCGTGCTTGAATCGGTCGTGCTTGCGGTAATGGCCCGGCGGGTGGAACCGGAACGCAGGCGGGCCGTAATAGACGGGTGCGGGCACGATCACGCGCGGTGCCGGCGCATAGATCACGCGTGGCGGCGGCGCATAGATCACATGCGGCGGCGGCGCATGAATGACCGGAGGCGGTGCGTACACCGGTGCGGGTGCGACGACGACGGGCGGCACGTGGACGGGAAACGGGGTGCCGATGCGGATACCGAACTCCGGCGTGTCGACGCGGATCGCGACATCGCTGTACGCATGGGCCGCACCGACCGGCACCGCGACAGCGAGCGCTGCGGCGGCCAAAGCGAGCGACTTCTTCATGACTGCCTCCGTGAGGTGATGCACCAGATGTGCACGCCATCCAACGGCAGGCGGACGCGGCCGGTGCACCGCCGGCCCAGGCGGCGCGTATCGAGTTGTAACGCCGAACGCCGCCGGGAGTGGAGGCGAACCGGGGCCAGGAGACCCCGGAGTCGGCGGTCGAACCTGCGACCGATCCCGCTGGGCGGCCAGCAGGCGCAGGGGCCAAGCCACGCGGCGAAGATTGGGCCGACCCGTGTCGTGCCTGCGGCTGCGTGCCCACGGACCCGGTTCGAGGCAGGGCGCCTCAGGCGGCGAAATCGTCAGGCCTTGTCAGCGGGACTTCGCGTCGACGATGGTCTGTGCGGCGCCGGCGGGGCAGGGCTGGTCCGAAAACGTTACGCGCCCTTTCAGTTCGCAGCGGAAGATCTTCCCCGGCGCGAGCAGGACCTCGGCCTTGGGTTCGGGCGCAACCGGCTCGGCGACGGGCTGCGCAGGCGGTTTGACCTCCACCTGAACCAGCGGCACGCCCGGATCGGCGTCTGCCTGCGGCTGCAACCAGCGGAACGCGAGGAAGCCGATGCAGCCAAGCAGCACGAGCGTCACGAATCCCATCAGGACCCGCAGCGAGAAATCGTAGAAACGGTCTCCAGTCGAGAACATGCGGTCGCCAAGAATTGGCCCGGTGACGAGGACATGCATTATCGCGCTTTCGGATGACGGCCGTTCGGTCGATCTCGGGGTTGCATCTCGTGCGCGCCCCCGGCACCCGCCGCCGGGGCCCGTGTCCTCGCCGCGACCGCGCATCACCGGAGGACTTGAAGGATCGTTCCAAAGATTCGTTGCCTCTGCCAGGCCTCAAGATCAGGTCGGGGACGCCGTTACGGTCGACGTGGCCCGGATCGCCTCGGTGTGGACAAACGGATGAAGGCATTCGAATGAGGGACTCCGGTGCGAGCCAACGCATCGTGCGGATGAACCCATCGTGCGGATGAACCCATCGATGGGATGTCGCCGCGATGCGTGCCAGGCGAGCATCGCGCGAGACTTGATCGAATGCGCCCCATGACAACCGCTTCGTTCATTGGCCCCTGCCGTCTAGCTGCGGCGCTCGCGCTGTCGCTGCTTGCCGCCTGCGGCGGCGGCTCGAGCAGCGACAGCGTCGCGCCCGCACCATCCGCGATCATGATCGCGGGCTTTGCGCCGGCGCAGGCGGGTCCGGGCGCGATCGTGACGGTGAGCGGCAGCGGTTTTGGCGCAGTGCAGTCGGTCCGCGTCGGCGGCACGAACGCCGCTTTCACGGTGGATTCGGCAAGCCAGCTTCGACTGACCGTTCCGGACGGCGCGTCGAGCGGACCGATCGAACTGGCCGGCGGCGGTCGTGTGGCGCTGTCGGCCAGCGACCTCGTCGTGCTCGCGGTGCCGCGCGTCACCGGTGTGGCGCCAGCGAGCATCGTCCCGCCCGCGCGCATCAACGTCACGGGCACCGATCTCGACAAGGTCACGCAGGCGCGGCTGAACGCGACGGTGCTCGCGATCGCATCGCAGTCGCCGACGGCGCTCGCGCTGGACGTGCCGGCGGGCGCCTCGAGCGGTTTTCTGACGTTGGTCGCCACCGACGGCGTTGCGCGCCAAAGCGCGCAGCAGATCACCGTCGCGGGATGGATCGCCGTGGCCTCGTTTGCGCCGACGACGGTCGCACGCGGACTCACGCTGACGGTCAATGGCGCCAATCTCGACCGCGCGACCGCGGTCGAATTCGCCGGTGGCGCACGAGCGCCGGTCGCCGCGCGCACCGGTAGTACGTCGATCGCGGTCACGGTGCCGGCGGCGGCGAACTCGGGCGTGTTTGCCGTGATCGGCAGCGCCGGCGAGCGCGTCGACGCACCGGCGAGCCTGACCGTCGTGCCGCGCATCCAGGTCGACGGATCGGCGGTCTACAACGTCGCCGCCGGCGCGCCGGTCACGCTCAACGGATCGGGGCTGACCGAGGTCAGCGCAGTCACCGTCGGCGCCAGCGCGGCGACGATCGGCACGCGCAGCGACACGCAGCTCACGTTCACGGTTCCGGCCGGCGTCAACTGCGGACCGATCACGTTGCTGTCGCAAAGCCAGCCGTCGGTGGCGGCCGGTTCGGTGGTCGTCGGCGCCGGCTGCAACGTGCGCAGCGCCGGTGTGGAGTTTGCGCAGGTGTACTCGCAAAGTGCCGGCGCCACCTACCAGCGGCTCGTGCCTGGCAAGGAAACCTGGGTGCGCGCCTATGTCGTCGCCGAGACGGCGGGCACGGCCGCCCCGCTGGTGCGGCTGACCGGCTTCAACGGCACGACCGCGTTGGGCACGGTTACGATGACCGGTCCGGCGACACTGCCGCAACTGGCCGCCGGCGCCGCTGTGCCGGACTCGATGCGCTACGACGAGGCGCTGACGTTTAACGCGAGCCTGCCGTCGACGTGGGTCGGTTCGGGGCTGCGCGTGCGCGTGGAGATCGATCCGGACCGCCGCTACGGCAATCCGATCGTGGTCGACGCCACGCCGGCGATCGGCACCGCCACGCGCATCGACCTCGTGCTCGTGCCGCTCGTGTCCGGCGGCAACGTGCCGCAGATGCCGTCGGCCGCCGACGTGGCCGACGAGATCGTGCGCCGGCTGCCGATCGCGCGCGAGAACGTCAGCGTGGCGATTCGCCAGCCGTATACGCTGACGTCGGTCACCGACGGCGTCGACACGAGCAGCGAGTGGTCGAGCGCATTGAACGAACTGGAGACGCTTCGCCGCAGCGAAGCGCGCACGAAGCACTACTACGGCTTCGTGCGTCCGATGGTGTCCGCCGGCACGGCGGGCATCGGCTACGTCAACCGCGTCGGGTCGAGCTCGCCGAACCTCTCGGCAATCGGCTGGGACGCGAGCCGCGCGTCGTGGCGCCGCACCTTCTCGCACGAGCTGGGGCACAACTTCAGCCGCGAGCACGCGCCCTGCGGCAGCGTTGCCAACCCCGACCCGAACTACCCGTATCCGAACGGCTCGCTGAACGGCACGCCGTTGTTCGATTCGCTGCTCGACGACGTCATCTCTCCGGCCGGCATGTCAGACATCATGGGCTACTGCAGCGGCGCGTGGTTCTCCGACTACAACTTCCGCGAAGTGCAGCGTTTCGTCGAAGCGCAGCCGCAGCCTGCGCTATCCATTCAGCGTGCCGAACGGACGGCGGAGGTGGTCCTCGTGTCCGGCACGATCGGGCTCGATGGCGTTCGGTTCAATCCGGTGCATCGCCTGCGCGGTGCCCCCCCGGTCGCCGACACCGGCGAGTACACGCTGCGGCTCGTCACCGCCGCGGGGGCGACGATCGAAGTGCCGTTCGACGCGGTGCGCGTCGACCACGCGGTGCCGCCCGAGCAGCACTTCTTCGTCAAACTACCCGATCCCGGTGCGCTCGCCGAGATCGCGGTGCGGCGCGGCGCGAACGCCCTGCCGCCCGCCGGCGCGGGCGCCGTGCGCGTGCAGGGACAGCGCTTGCCGACGCCGCCCGCAGCGGCCGCAGTCGAGTGGAACGAGGACGGTGGCACGCTGGCGCTGGCCTGGAACGTGGCGGCGCAACGCTTTCTGAGCGTCACGCACGTCGCCGCCGACGGCACGCGGCGCGTGCTCGCGGTGCGGCTTGCCGGCGGCGCTGCCCGCCTCGACGTTGCCGATCTTGCGCGCGGCGGCGAGTTCGAATTCGCGCTGTCCGACGGGCTGAACACGCGCCTGCTCGTCGTGCCGCGCTGACGCCCGCGCAGCGCGCGTGTACGGCATCGGTTCGCCGTTTCGTCGCCTGGCCGTTGTTCGCGCACCGACCGTCGCCCACACTACGCCGGCGGCCAACCCGGCTGCATCGCGACGGAGACGACGATGGACGTATGGAAGACCCATGGCGCGTTCAGCTGGTGCGAGCTGATGACCACCGACGTGGAGGCGGCGAAGCGGTTCTACACGAAACTGTTCGGCTGGGGCACCAAGCAGTTCGACACGCCCGACGGGCCCTACACGACCGTGCAGGTCGGCGCAGACTCGGTCGGCGGGATCATGAAGATCCCGGCCGACGCGCCGCCGATGCCGCCGCACTGGGGCTGTTACGTGACGGTCGACAAGGTCGAGGACACCGTCGAGGCTGCGACCTCGCTCGGCGGCAAGGTGCTGGTGCCGGTGATGCAGGTGCCCGGCGTCGGCCGCATGGCCGTGCTGCAGGACCCGCAGGGCGCCGTGCTGTCCGTGATCACCTACACGATGCCTTCGAGCTGAGGCGCGGCGCGGCGGCCTATGCCGGCTGGCCGAAGTAGATCGTCCGGTGCGGAAACGGGATCTCGATGCCGGCGGCGTCGAATGCTTCCTTCGCCCGCCGCAGGAACTGGCGCCGCACGTTCCACTGCTCCAGCGGCAGCACCTTGATGCGGCAGCGGAGCACGACCGCCGAATCGGCGAGGCTGTCGACGCCGGCGATCTGCAGATCCTCGAGGATGCGCGGCGCGAATTCGGGATCGGCGCGCAAATCGGCCGCAACCTTGCGCAGCGCGTCGAACGCGGCGCCGATGTTCGAGCGGTACGAGATACCGATGTCCATCACCGCAAACGCGAACTCGGTCGACATGTTGGTGACCGTCGTGATCAGGCCGTTGGCGACGTAGTGCACCGCGCCGTCGTAGCCGCGCAGCTTCACGCGGCGCAGCGTCACCTCCTCGACGAACCCGCTCTTGCCGGCGATCTCGACGACATCGCCGACGCGGATCTGGTTCTCGACCAGCAGGAAAAAGCCCGTGAAGTAGTCCTTGATCAGGCTCTGCGCGCCGAAGCCGACCGCGAGGCCAACGACGCCGGCGGCGCCCAGGATCGGCGCGATCGAAACCCCCAGCTCATTGAGCACCAGCATTGCGGTGATCAGCGCGATCACGATCGACGCCGTATAGCGAAGCACGCGGCCGACGGTTTCGATCCACTTGGAACTCTCGACGTCGGTCGCGCGCGCGGCGGCCGCGCGGCGTGCACGCCGCAGCAGCCGCGCGATGACCGCGTGCACGATCCACGCGCCGGCGAGGATCCCGATTACCTTCAGCCCGGACTTCAGCTCGGGCCACCACGGTCGCAGCCATTCGAGATTCGCCCAGTCGATCATCGCCGTGCTCCTTCGCTGCCGTTGCGCGCGGCCGGCGCGCGCCGAAGCTGCAGCAACCGGTCCAGCAGAACCACGATCTCCGATTGCTGGCGGATGAAGTAGTTCGCGCGGCTGGCGCGGTTCAGTTCGACGCGCACGGTGATCCAGTGCGCCGGCGCCTGCGCGAAAACGAGCTCGTCGGTCTCGTCGTCACCGACGAACAACACGCGCTGCGCGCCCTCGTGCTCCGCGAGCGCGACGAGCGCCTCGAACTTCGTGCGCGCCCCCGGCGGCAGCAGGTTCAGCACGAGCTTGCCGCCGATCACGCGCGGCGCGGGTGCCAGTTCCTGCACGATCCGCGCAAGCTCGCGCGCGGCCTGCGCGCGATCTCGCGCGAGCCGGTAGTGCACCGACAGCGTCAGGCGCTTGTCCTCGACGACGATGCCCGACAAGGCCGCGTCGGCGAGCGCCCGCTCGAGCTGCGCGATCCAGCCGCGGCAGACCGCATGCATCGTCTCGGGCTCGGGGGCGTCGGGCAGGCCCTCGTTGCCGTGGTTGCCGATGCAGTGCCGGACTTCGACAGGGATGCGCTCGCGCAGGTCGGCGCGGCTGCGGCCGGACACGACCGCCACTGGCGCGCACTGCGCGAGCTGCGCGAGCCGCTGGCGCACGCCGATCGCCGCGCGCGCATCGGGCGGCCGCGCGACGATCGGCGCCAGCGTGCCGTCGAAGTCGAATGCGAACAGCGCACGCGCGAGCGCGAGCGTGCGCAGTGCCTCCTGCCCCTCGGCACCCAACAGAGGCTTCATGCCGTCTCGCTGTATTCGCCGATGCGGGCGGCGATCCGCTCGCGTCGGCGCAGCCGTGCGGCGTCGAGCAGCATGCGGCCGGCCCAGCGGTAGACGTTGAACTCGCGCACGAGCTGGCGCAGGCTCGCCATGCGCTCGCGCTGCTCGGCTGCGGGCATCGCCAGCGCCCGGTGCAGCGCTTCGGCCACCTGCTCGATGTGGTACGGGTTGACGATCAGCGCCTCGTGCAGCTCGCGCGAGGCGCCGGCAAACTGGCTCAGGATCAACGTGCCGCGTTCGTCGTCGCGTGCGGCGATGAACTCCTTGGCGACCAGGTTCATGCCGTCGTGCAGGCTCGTGACCAGGCACACGTCGCACGCGCGGTAGTGCGCGCGCACCGATTCCGCGTCGTGGTGCTCGACCAGCAGCCGGATCGGCTGCCATGCGCCGTCGCCGAAGCGCGCGTTGATCTGCGTGGCGGTCGCGCGCACCTGCGCCTCGAAGCGCTGGTACTCGTCGAGCGAAGAGCGCGACGGTGCGGCGATCTGAACGAACGTGAATCGCCGCAGCCATTCCGGGTGCAGCTCGAACAGCCGCTCGACCGCACGCATGCGCTCGACGATGCCTTTGGTGTAGTCGAGCCGGTCCACGCCGAGGCCGACAAGCTGGTCCTCGTCGATGCCGAGCGCGCGCCGGATGCGCGCGCGCGCGGCGGCGAGCGGTTCGTCGTTTTCCGCCGCCGGCCAGGCGATCGAGATCGGATAGCTCTCGACCAGCGTCAGATGTCCGCCGCAGAACACGGTCGAGGTCTCGTACTCGATGCGCGCCTCGAGAAAGCGGTCGACCGTCTGCAGGAAGTTGTTGCAGTGATAGCGCGTGTGAAAGCCGAGGATCGTGCTGCCGAGCAGGCCGTCCAGGATCTCGGTGCGCCACGGGCAGATGCCGAACGACTCCGGGTTCGGCCAGGGGATATGCCAGAAGGTGATGATCGTCGCGCGCGGCAGGCGCTCGCGCACCATGCGCGGCAGCAGCGCGAAGTGGTAGTCCTGGATCAGCACGACCGGATCGTCGGTGCGCGCCTCTTCGACGACCGCCTCGGCGAAGCGCTCGTTGACCGCGCGGTACTGCTCCCAGTCCTCGCTGCGGAACACCGGCCGCACGTGCGCGATATGGCACAGCGGCCACAGCCCCTCGTTGGCGAAGCCGTAGTAGTAGCCCTTTTCTTCGGTCTTGCTAAGCCAGATCCGGCGCAGCGTGTACGCGGGGTCCGCCGGCGGCACGCGCACCCGGCCGGCTGCATCGGCCGTTTCGCGATCGGCCGAGCCGCCGCCGTGTGCGATCCAGGTGCCCGAGCAGGCGCGCATCACCGGCTCGACCGCGGTCACCAGCCCGCTGGCCGGCCGTTGCACCTGGATGCCCTGCGCCGAACGCACGTGGATGTACGGTTCGCGGTTGGACACGAGGATCACCTCGTCGCCGGAGAACTGATCTTTCAGCAGCCGGCGCAACGCTTCCGGATTCCACCGCAGCGTCGTCGCGTCGTGCTCGCGTCGCTCGTTCTGCATGTCGCGCAGCAGCGCGCGCAGATCGCCGACCAGCGGCTGCAGCTCGGGGCGCGGCTGCGCGAACGGACGGATCACGCCTTCGCCACGCAGCATCGCGCGCACGCCGGCCACCCAGCCGCGCCAGCTCAGATGAGCGACCGCGACCGTGATCAACGCGACCGCGAACCCCAGCACGGTGAACAGCCAAAGGATGTACTTGCGCGTGTCCTCGCTGCGCCGCTGTACGAAGCTCATGTCGTGCAGCATCACCAGCGACGCGACGACTTCGCCTTCGCGCCGCACGTCGGCGACCGCGACGTGCAGCGGACCGCGCGGCAGTTCGAGCACGAAGCCTTCGCCCGGGCGCGCGCGTTCGCGCACGCCGCAGTCCACCGCTGCCGGAAAGTTGTGCGTCTTGCGCAGCAGCCTGTGGTCGGCATCGCACAGGCCGAGCGCGAACAGCCGCTCGTCGGCCGCCGCGCGCTCGAGCAGGGCGTCGATGCGGGCGTACGACTTCGCCGCGGTCAGCTCGGCGATCTGTTCTTCCAGCGTACGCGCGACGAACGTCGAGCGGATGTCGAGGTCGCGGACGAACCAGCGCAGCGTCAGCGAGTCGATCAACGGCATCGACACGTAGGCGAGCGCGAACAGCGCGGCGAGCAGCGGCAGAAGAAACCGAAGCGAGAGACGCAAACTTCGAAACATCGGGCGTGGGTGACTCGCAAGCGGCGCATGCCTGCGCCCGCTGCGCCTTGCGGCCCCGCGGCCCGGTTACCGGGGCGGGCCCGCTGCTGAGGCCGGTCTCTGACGGGATCGGCCGGGCCGGCCCGCTCTGTATACAGCGCCGAACGGTCGCACTGTATCCGGTTCGACTCGCCGGCGCGTGCGCGACAGCGCGTACGTGAAAGTACCGTCAAGTCCGGCATGCGGTCGGTCGCCCACATACGCAGTCACGCAGACCGTTCGGTGGCCGCCGATCCTCGGGTCGCCGGTGCGCCTCGGGATTGTGCGTACATGCAGCGACGGACAACGCCGCTGCGGCGTTGTCCGTAGACTTCGGCGGTCGACGCGGTGTGCGTAGCGCGCGCGTCTGTCGAAGGAGAAACGATTTGTCTTCCATAGCGCATCCGCCGATCACGGCCGTCTGGCCCGGCAAACCGTATCCGCGCGGAGCCAACTGGGACGGCGAGGGCGTGAACTTCGCACTGTTTTCCGAGCACGCCGAGCGCGTCGAACTGTGCATCTTCGATCCGGCGGGCCGGCGCGAACTGCAGCGCGTGCCGCTGCGGGAGCGCACCCACGAGGTATGGCACGGCTATCTGCCGGAAGCGCGCCCGGGGATGCTGTACGGCTGGCGCGTGCACGGCCCGTACCGGCCGGCCGAGGGTCATCGCTTCAACCCGCACAAGCTGCTGGTCGACCCCTACGCGCGCAATCTCGTCGGCGCGCTGCGCTGGAGCGACGCGCTGTACGGCTACGTCGTCGGCCACAAGCGCGAGGACCTGTCGTTCGACCGTCGCGACAGCGCGCACGGCATGCCGAAGTGCCAGGTCGTCGACAACGCTTTCACCTGGGGCGACGACCGGCCGCCGGCGATTGCCTGGAACGACATGGTCATCTACGAGCTGCACGTGCGCGGCTTCACGATGCGCCATCCGCAGGTGCCGCCGCAGCTGCGCGGCACCTACGCCGGACTCGCCAGCCAGCCGGCGATCGAGCATCTGCAGCGGCTCGGCGTCACCACGGTGGAGCTGATGCCGGTGCATGCGTTCGTAGACGATCGTCGGCTGGTCGAAATGGGGCTGCGCAACTACTGGGGCTACAACACGCTCGGCTATTTCGCGCCCGAGCCGCGCTACGCCGCCACCGCCAATCCGGTCGCCGAGTTCAAGGCGATGGTCAAGGCGCTGCACTCGGCCGGCATCGAGGTGATTCTGGACGTCGTCTACAACCATACCGCCGAAGGGGACCACCGCGGCCCCACGCTCGCGTTCCGTGGCATCGACAACGCGTCGTACTACCGCCTGGTCGAAGGCGACCGCCGCCATTACATGGATTTCACCGGCTGCGGCAATACGCTGAACCTGCGCCATCCGCGCGTGCTGCAACTGATCATGGATTCGCTGCGTTACTGGGTGACCGAGATGCACGTCGACGGCTTTCGCTTCGATCTGGCGGCGGCGCTGGCGCGCGAGCTGCACGAAGTCGATCGCCTCGGGGCGTTTTTCGACGTCATCCTGCAGGACCCGGTGCTGAACCGCGTGAAGTTGATCGCCGAGCCGTGGGACCTCGGCGAAGGCGGCTATCAGGTCGGCAATTTTCCGCCGGGCTGGGCCGAGTGGAACGACCGCTATCGCGACACGATGCGCGCGTTCTGGAAAGGCGACGGCGGGCTGATCGGCGAGTTCGCGTGCCGGCTCACCGGTTCCAGCGACCTGTACGGCCGCAGCGGCCGGCGCCCGTACGCCAGCATCAACTTCGTCACCGCGCACGACGGCTTCACGCTGCGCGACCTCGTTTCGTACAACCACAAGCACAACGAGGCGAACGGCGAGGACAACCGCGACGGTCACGATCACAACCTGTCGTGGAATTGCGGTGTCGAGGGGCCGACCGACGACCCCGAAGTCAACCGCCTGCGCGCGCGCCAGCAGCGCAACTTCATCGCCACGCTGCTGCTGTCGCAGGGGGTGCCGATGATCACCGCCGGCGACGAGATCGGCCGCACGCAAAACGGCAACAACAACGCGTATTGCCAGGACAACGAGACGAGCTGGCTCGACTGGTCGCTCGACGGCGAGCGTGAACGGCTGCTCGCGTTCGTGCGGCGGATGATCGCCCTGCGGCGCGCCCACCCGACGTTTCGCCGGCGCGACTTCTTCCAGGGCCGCCCCATCTACGGCAGCGACGTCAAGGACATCGTCTGGTTGCGGCCCGACGGCGAGGAGATGACGCAGCAGGCGTGGGAGTCCGAGCATGCGCGCGCGCTCGCAGTGTATCTGTCGGGCGAAGGCCTCGCCGAGGTCGACGCGCGCGGCCAGAACTTGACCGACGACGATTTCGTGTTGCTGTTCAACGCGCACGCCGAGGCGGTCGAGTTCCGCATTCCGGCGCGGCTCGGCGCCGGCCGCTGGTTGGTCGTGCTCGACACCGCCGGCGGCGACGGTTTGCTCGAGGACGGCACGGTCGAATCAGGCGGCGCCTACACCGTGTCCGGCCGCGCGGTCGCGGTGCTGACGCTGTTGAAGACGCCGATCGGATGACCGCGCGCGCGCATGCGATGCCGTTTGGCGCCGCGCTCGCCGGCGACGGCGTGCGCTTCCGCCTGTGGGCGCCGAGCGCGCGGCGCGTCGATCTGCTGCTGCTCGACGCCGACGCGCTTGCGATGGAGCCGCTCGCTGAAGGCTGGTACGAGGTCACGAGCGCGCAGGCCGACGCGTGCACGCGCTACGCCTACCGCATCGACGGCCGACGCGTCGTGCCCGACCCGGCGTCGCGCTGCAATCCGGACGGTGTGCACGGCCCGAGCCAGGTCACCGATCCGCGCGCCTTCGACTGGCCGGACGAGCACTGGCGCGGCCGCCCCTGGCACGAGGCGGTGATCTACGAGCTGCACGTCGGTACGTTCACGCCGCAGGGAACGTTTGCCGCCGCGACCGAGCGGCTCGACGAGCTCGCCGCGCTGGGCGTCACCGCCCTCGAGCTGATGCCGGTGGCGGCGTTTGCCGGTGCGCGCAACTGGGGTTACGACGGCGTGCTGCCGTTCGCGCCGGCTGCGGCCTACGGCACCCCCGACGATCTGAAGCGGCTCGTGGCCGCCGCGCACGCGCGCGGCCTGATGGTGCTCGCCGACGTCGTCTACAACCACTTCGGCCCCGAAGGCAACTATCTGCATGCCTATGCGCAGCCGTTCTTCGATCGGGCGCGGCACACGCCGTGGGGCGCGGCGATCGATTTCGGCGCCGACGCGGTGCGCGCGTTCTTCGTCCACAACGCGCTGTACTGGCTCGAGGAGTTCCACTGCGACGGCCTGCGGCTCGACGCGGTGCACGCGATCGAAGACAAGCGCTGTCCCGACATCGTCGAGGCGATCGCACAAGCGATCGCCGCCGGTCCGGGGCGCGACCGTCACATCCATCTGATCCTGGAAAACGACCGCAACCAGGCGCACTACCTCGCGCGCGACGGGCGCGGCGCGCCGCGCTGCGCGACCGCGCAATGGAACGACGACTGCCATCACGCCGCGCACGTACTGGCGACGAACGAACGCGCCGGCTACTACGTCGACTACGCCGACGATCCGCTGGCCGCCTTCGGCCGCGCGCTGGCCGAAGGCTTCGTCTATCAGGGCGAACCGTCCGCCTTTCGCGGCGGGCGCGCGCGCGGCGAACCGAGCGCGCATCTGCCGCCGATGGCGTTCGTGAACTTCCTGCAGACGCACGATCAGGTCGGCAACCGCGCGTTCGGCGAACGGCTGGTCGCGCTGACCGATGCCGCCAGGCTGCGCGCGCTCGCCGCGTGCGTGCTGCTGGCGCCGGCGCCGCCGCTGCTGTTCATGGGCGAAGAGTGGGGCGCGAGCACGCCGTTCCTGTTCTTCTGCGATTTCGGCGCCGAGCTGGCCGCGGCGGTACGCAACGGGCGGCGCGCCGAGTTTCGCCATGCCGCCGGGTTCGCCGATCCGGCCGCGCGCGAGCGCATTCCCGATCCGAACGCGATTGAGACGTTTGCCGCCAGCAAGCTCGACTGGACCGAGCGCGAGCGCGCGCCGCACGCGCAGTGGCTGGCGCTGTATCGCGAGCTGCTCGCGTTGCGTCGGCGCTGGATCGTGCCGCGGCTGGCGCAGGCGCGCGCGGGCCGCTACGAGATCACCGCAGCGGGGCTGCTGCACGTGGTCTGGCCGCTGCAGGCGGCGCGTCTGCATCTGCACGCGTACCTGCCGACGGGTGCGCAGCCGGCGCAGCCGGCGGCGGTGCCGCCGCCCGCCGGCACGGTGATCTATTCGACCGCGTCGGCACCGCAGCGGCTGGCGCCGTGGAGCGTGCGCTGGTCGCTGCAAGACGTGCATGACTGACGCGCTCGCCCGCCTGGCCGACGACTGCGGCATCCAGCTCGCGTACGACGACATCTGGGGCCGCGCGCAGCAGGCGCCGGAGCACACGCTGCGCGCGCTGCTCGCCGCGTTCGGCTTCGACGCCGCCGCCGCCGCCGCGG
>JBBIQI010000044.1:0-19557 GCA_037442465.1 Burkholderiales bacterium | reverse complement strand
GCCGAGGCGCTGGCGCGCGCCCGCACGCTGCCGCGCGTGCGCGTCAGCTCGCGCGAGCGCGGCGACCTGATCATGCTGGGCATCGGCGGTTTCACGCCGCTCGACGGCTTCATGACGCACGGCGACTGGGAACGAGTGTGCGACGGCATGAAGCTCGCCAACGGCCTGTTCTGGCCGATCCCGATCACGCTGTCGACCGACAAGGCCACGGCCGACTCGATCCGCACCGGCACAGAGGTGGCGCTCGTCGATCCGGACAACGACGAGATCCTGGCGACGATGCAGGTCACCGAGAAGTACACGATCGACAAGCAGCACGAATGCGCGATGGTGTTCCGCACGACGGACCTGGAGCATCCGGGCGTCAAGATGGTGATGGAACAGGGCGACGTGAACCTCGCCGGCCCGGTGCACGTGCTGTCCACCGGCGGCTTTCCGGAGAAGTACGGCGCGCTGTTCATGACGCCGGCGCAGACCCGCGCGCTGTTCGAGTCGCTCGGCTGGTCGCGCATCGCGGCGTTTCAGACGCGCAATCCGATGCACCGCTCGCATGAATACCTGGCCAAGGTCGCGATCGAGGTCTGCGACGGCGTACTGGTGCACTCGCTGCTCGGCGCGCTCAAACCCGGCGACATTCCGGCCGAGGTGCGCACCGCGGCGATCGCGACGCTGATCGAGCACTACTTCGTAAAAGGCACCGTCGTGCAGGCGGGTTATCCGTTGGACATGCGCTATGCCGGTCCGCGCGAGGCGCTGCTGCACGCGCTGTTCCGCCAGAACTACGGCTGCTCGCACCTGATCGTCGGGCGCGACCATGCGGGCGTCGGCAGCTACTATGGGCCGTTCGACGCGCACCGCATCTTCGACGAGATCCCCGAAGGTTCGCTGGAAACGCGGCCGCTTAAGATCGACTGGACGTTCTGGTGCTACCGCTGCGGCGGCATGGCCTCGGCGCGCACCTGTCCGCACGAGGACAAGGACCGGTTGCTGGTGTCCGGCACCAAGTTGCGCAAGTGGCTGTCCGAAGGCGCCGAGGTGCCGGCCGAGTTCAGCCGGCCCGAGGTGCTGGCGATCCTGCGCCGTTACTACGAGGGACTTGCCGCGCACGAGCGCGTCGAGGTGAAATTGAGCGGACATTCGGCCCGCTGAGACGGCGCGCCGGCAAAGCGACACGCGATTCATCACGGAGGAGATCAAGCATGTTCACCACCAACCCGTTTGCCGGGCTGTCGGCATCGCTGTCGCCGACGGTCATGCAAGCGTATGTCGTCATCATGTTCATACTCGTGGTCGCCGGCACGCTGTTCGACGTCTGGCACAAGGGCAGCGCGCGGTACTTCTTCGAGAACTTCCGCCGCTCGAAGGAGCGCGGCGCGCGTGCGCTCGGCGGCGGCGAGCTGGTGTCGATCGCCGTGCAGACCGCGGTCGTCGACGTGCTGGCCTCCGGCGAGTTCTGCAACGTGCGCCGGCGCATCTCGCACCTGCTCGGCATGTACGGCTTCGTCTTCTACGTGCTGGCGACCGTCGTGCTGGTGTTCAACCCGTCGGCCAGCCCGTTCTGGGCGACGTTGTGGTGGCTCGGCGCGGCGATGATCTGCGTCGGCGGCTACTGGTTCTGGTTCTTCATCCGCGTCGACGTCGCCGCCGAGGGCCATTCGCCGTTCCGAGTGGTCAGGGCCGATCTGTTCATCCTGTCGCTGCTGGCCAGCGCCACGCTCGGCCTGATCTGGGCCGCCAGCGGCGGCGGCGTGGGCGTGCTGTTCGCGCTGTACATCCTCGCCACCACGGTGCTGTTCGCCGGCGTGCCCTGGTCCAAGTTCGCACACATGTTCTTCAAGCCCGCCGCGGCGTTCGAAAAGCGCGTGGCGCGCGCCAACGGCAGCGCCGAGAACCTGCCGACGCAGACGCGCGACGACCCCGAACAGCGCAAGCGGCACTCGATGGAACTGCTGCTGGACGCGCCGATGGACATGGGGCTGGGAATCAAACGCGAAGCGCCGCGGCACTACTGACGACCACAAGCAACCCGCAACTTCTGCTGGATCAGATAAGGAGCTGGACGAATGCCAACCTTCGTCTACATGACGAGGTGCGACGGGTGCGGACACTGCGTCGACATCTGCCCGTCGGACATCATGCACATCGACAAGACCTATCGGCGCGCCTACAACATCGAGCCGAACATGTGCTGGGAGTGCTATTCGTGCGTCAAAGCCTGCCCCCAGCATGCGATCGACGTGCGCGGCTACGCCGACTTCGCGCCGCTCGGCCACAGCGTGCGCGTCGACCGCGACGAGCGGCGCGGCACGATCGCCTGGCGGATCAAGTTCCGCAACGGCACCGAAAAGAATTTCCTGTCGCCGATCACCACCAAGCCGTGGGGCCAGGCGATCCCCAAGCTCGCCGATGTGCCGCCGCCGAGCAAGGAAATGCGCGACAGCCAGCTCCTGTACAACGAGCCGAAATACATCCGGCTGGATGACGGCGGTCTGCGCACACTGCAGGACACGGGTCTCAAGATGAAGAAAGGCGTGTACTACTAATGGCCTACGAAACCATTATCGAAGACGGCATCGACATTCTCGTGGTCGGTGCGGGTCTGGGCGGCACGGGCGCGGCCTGGGAAGCGCGCTTCTGGGGACAGAACAAGAAGATCGTCATCGCTGAAAAAGCCAACATCGACCGCTCGGGCGCGGTCGCCCAGGGCCTGTATGCGATCAACTGCTACATGGGCACGCGCTGGGGCGAGAACCAGCCGGAGGACCACGTCCGCTACGCGCGCATCGACCTGATGGGCATGGTGCGTGAGGATCTGCTGTTCGACATGGCCCGTCACGTCGACTCCACCGTGCATCAGTTCGAGGAGTGGGGTCTGCCGATCATGAAGGATCCGAAGACCGGACGCTATCTGCGCGAGGGCCGGTGGCAGATCATGATCCACGGCGAGTCGTACAAGCCGATCGTCGCGGAGGCCGCGAAGAAGTCTGCCGACAAGGTGTTCAACCGCATTTGCGTCACGCACCTGCTGATGGACGAAAGCCGCGAAAACCGCGTCGCCGGCGCCGTCGGCTTCAACGTGCGCACCGGCAACTTCCACGTCTTCAAGGCCAAGACGGTGATATGCGCGGCGGGCGGCGCGTCCAACATCTTCAAGCCGCGCTCGGTCGGCGAAGGCGCGGGACGTACCTGGTACGCGCCGTGGTCGTCGGGGTCGGCGTACGGCCTGCTGATCAACGCCGGCGCCAAGATGACGCAGATGGAGAACCGCATCGTGCTGGCCCGCTTCAAGGACGGGTACGGCCCGGTCGGCGCCTACTTCCTGCACCTGAAGACCTATACGCAGAACGGTCTGGGCCAGGAGTACGAATCCAAGTGGTGGCCCGAGCTGCAGAAGATGGTCGGCAAGGAGTACCTGGATCCGGAGGCCTCACACCTGACGCACCGGCCGATCCCGACCTGTCTGCGCAACCACGCGCTGATCAGCGAGATCAACGCCGGTCGCGGCCCGATCCACATGGTGACGATGCGCGCGTTCCAGGATCCGCACCTCGAAGAGGTCGGCTGGGAGAACTTCCTCGGCATGACCGTCGGGCAGGCGGTATTGTGGGCCGCCACCGACGTCGATCCGAAGAACGAGAACCCCGAGCTGACCACGTCCGAGCCCTATGTGATGGGCTCGCATGCGACCGGTTCGGGCGCCTGGTGCTCGGGTCCGGAAGACGTATCGCCGCCGGAGTACTTCTGGGGTTACAACCGCATGACGACCGTCGCGGGCCTGTTCGGCGCCGGGGATGCGGTCGGCGGCACGCCGCACGCGTTCTCGTCGGGTTCGTTCACCGAAGGGCGGCTCGCCGCGAAGGCCGCATGCAAGTACATCGACGACGGCAAGGCCGAGGGTATCGTCGTCTCGCAAAGCCAGATCGACCGCCTGAAACGGGAGGTCTACAAGCCGCTCGAGCACTACCGCATCTACCGCAATGCGGTCGTCGCCGGCGACGTCAATCCGCACTACATCACGCCGAAGCAGGGACTGGACCGTCTGCAGAAGCTGATGGACGAGTACTGCGGCGGGGTGACGGCCAACTACATGACCAACGAGAAGCTTCTGAATATCGGACTGAAGAAGCTCAAGATCATGGAGGAGGACCTCGAGAATCTGGCCGCCGCCGACTTGCACGAGCTGCTGCGCGCCTGGGAGTTGAAGCACCGCCATCGCGCCGCCGAGTGCGTGACGCAGCACACGCTGTTCCGCAAGGAGACACGCTGGCCCGGCTACTACTATCGCGGCGACTACATGAAGCTCGACGACCAGAACTGGCATGTGCTGACAGTCTCGCGCCGCGACCCGAAGACCGGCGAATACACGATGGAGAAGGCGCCCTGCTATCACCTGGTCGGGGACGAGAAATAGCGGGTTGGCCGGTTGCGCGCGTGAACATCATCGAGAAATCGGACGAGGAGATCCTGGCAATGGCCTTGCCGCTGTGGCGCGACCTCGTCAAGTACTCGAACGAAGGCAAGTACGGCGAGTTCTCCCGCAACTTCTCCAGTTCGCTCGCGCGCGCGATGGACCAGGTCGCCGCTGGCCACCAGTTCGCGCACAGCGAGCTGGCGCGAAACCTGTCGGAGCGGTTCGATACGCTCGGCATCATCCGCCGCGGCGAGCACGTGACGGTGCTGTTCCGCCAGCGCAGCACCAAGAAGCCCGGCGAGTGGCTCGGGCGCCTCGTGCTGGGCTACGAGGACGGCAAGCTCAGGATCTTCGGTGCCTCCATCTTCTGATCACCCGGACCAGATCCGCCATGAAGGAAGCCATCCGCGCCGGCAAGTTCGTCGAGTTGAGTTACCAGGTGACCGACCGGAAGACCGGTCACGTGCTGACCCGGGTCGAGTTCCCGTTGGGCTACGTGCACGGCTATAACGAGATCCTCGCGCCTTCGGTCCACATGCAGCTCGAAGGCAAGGCGGCCGGCGACGTCATCGAGGTGGCGATCGACGGCAACGAGATCTTCGGCCCGAGAGACGAGTCGCTCGTCTTCACGGATCGGCTCGAGAACGTTCCCGAGGAGTATCGGCAGGTCGGCGCCTCGATCCTGATGGAAAACGACGCCGGTCAGACGCGCAGTTTTCTCGTGACGCACATGGACGACGAGACGCTGACCGTCGACGGCAACAACCCGCTGTGCGGCCGACAGGTCGTGTTCAAACTCGAGATCCTGAGCGTGCGCGACGCCACCCACGACGAAATGAAAGCCGGCGGGGTGCCGCCGGCAGGACCGGCCGTCGACCCGTCGCTGCTCAGGCCGATCTGAGCGGCAACGTTCGATGGTCAGGCATGATGCCGGACGCCCGCACGTGCGCAGCGCGTCCGGACTTTACGGTGTGAAAAGAGGTGAACCATGAGTCAGAGCGAGCACAAACCCGTCGCCAAGGTTCCGGACGGACATGCGCGATTCGTGACGACGCGCCAGTTGCCCCCGAACGAAAAGGGCTTCGTCGGATTCGAGACCATCTGGGTACCGTTCCAGAAGGAAGCGGAGTACCAGACGCCGAAGCAGCCGTAGGAGCCATGGCCGCCCGCATTGCGCTTGAATCGCGCAGCCCGCGAGTCGAGGCGCAGTGCGCGGTGCACATGGCTGCGCCGGACAAACGGACCGGTTGCCGCGCGCACCCTGTTTTATTCCAGCGACGGGACGCTTCATGAGAGTCAGCCAGTACATGAGCCGGACGGTGCTCACCGTGACTCCGGACACGGAGTTTCACCGCGCGCTCGACCTGATGCGCAGTCGCAACGTTCACCATCTGCCCGTGGTGCACGCCGGACGGGTCATCGGGATGGCGGCCGAAAGGGACCTGTTACTGGCGGCGGCCAACTTCGGCTCCGCGGAGGTCCCGGTCGGCGAGATCATGAGCGCGCCGGCCATCTGCGTTGCAGAAAGCGCCCTGTTGAAGGATGCGGCGCGACTGCTGGTCGAAAAACACATTGGCAGCCTGCCGGTGCTCGACGCGAACGACGAGCTGGTCGGCATCATCACCGAAACCGACATCTTCAAGATCGCCGCCGGCATGCTGCGCGCCCGTCCGGCGGCGCGCAAGATCGCGGCGACCCGCGCCGGGGCCGCGAAGTCCGGTGCGAAAAAGCCCGCGCGCAAACGGACCACCCCGCCCCGCCGAGCCAAGCTGCACACCGCGCGGCGTTAAGGCATCCGGCGCGCCCCGCTCATGAACGCCACGACGCCGCGTACCGCGCGCTCCGAGCTGCCACCCACCGACGAAGAGGGCTATCTGATCGACCCTGTCGACTGGGACGAAGGCGTGGCCGAGGCGCTGGCGCGCAAGGAAGGCATCGTGCTCACCGACCTGCACCGGCAGGTGCTGCGCTACATGCGCGACTATCTGGACGAGCACCAGCTGATTCCGGACGCGCGCTTCGTCATCCGCTTTCTCGAAAAGGACGTCGGACTCGGCGCCGCCGCGCGGCAGCGGCTGTTCGAGCTCTTTCCTTACGGTTACGTCAAACAGGCGTGCAAGATCGCCGGCATGCGCCGACCGCGCGCCTGGAGCACCGGCTGACCCGATGCCGTGGCGGCGTCAGCGGATCACGCGCGCCGGACGGTCGAAGTACCAGAGCACGATCACCAACACCACCGTCATCACGGGCATCAGCAGCGGATTGACGATGCCCGCGACCAAGGGTGCGACCATCAGGAAACAGCGCAAGCCCCAGCTGTACAGCAGGCCGGCGCGCTCGACGTAGTCGCGCGCCAGTGGGTCGAGCGGCTTGCGCTGCTCGGAATCCGCCGGCATCGACATCACGAAGCCGGCGTGGTTGAAGTAGCGCATCGCCATCGCCGAGCAGACGTACGAGGCGAACAGCGCCAGCATCAGCAGGGCCTCCAGCACCGGCCGCAGTTGCATTCGTCCGGCGGGCAGTTCGGCGATGCTCTGCACAAGCGTGCCTCCGGCCAGCGTGATCGTACCCATCAGCGCCAGCGCCGCGGTCGACGCGCCGATCGTGGCCGACATCAGCGAATTGCGCAGCGTCTGCACGGCGACGATCTCGAAGCCTGGCCGCCGGCTCAGCACGTCGGCCCAGTCGATGCGCATGCGCGCATGCGCGTAACGCGCCATGCGGTCCGGGTGACGGCGCCCGGTCCACAAGACCCACGCCTCGTACGCGACGAAGATCAGCAGACTGACGGCAAAGGCGATCCACGCCACCGATGGGTCATCCATGTCGAGGTCCCGGGTCGTCCGCGCGCGGCGTCACTGCGGTCTGAGTTGGCTGCGTGCGCGTGCGGCAGCGACGTCAGGCCGCACAGCTTACGCCGCGCGCAGCCGGATGCAACCGCGGCGCGTTCAGCGGCGGCCACGTCAGTCGGGGCTGCGGCCCGTTTGTCCGCGCCGCCGGTCCTTTCGCTGCGACCTGTTGCGCGGCCGCGCGCGGGTCGACCGTTCGCGTGCGCCAGCCCCGCGTCGGGGCGTCTCACGCCGCCTGCGCAGCCTCGGTGCGCGCGGACGCGCCTTCCGGCGCCCCTTGCCACATCATCTCGTAGCCGAGTTCGCGCGTCTCTGTGCACATCTCGGCCAGCGCCGCGAACTTGGCCTTGAACACCGCGTCCGCGTGCGACCGCTCGTGCTCTTCGAACGAGCGCCAGTAGGTGACGATCACGAGGTCGTGATCGGCGGCATGGCGGCTGCCCAGCGAGCCTTCGTCCGAGACGAAGCCGGAGAACTTGAACACCTGCCCGGCGATGAAGCCGCCTTTGTCGCCACCGTAGGTTTCCTTGACCACGCTGCACATCTCGGCCAGCGCCAACTCGACGTCGTCGTAGGTGACGCCGGGTTTAAGCTTGACCGTGTTGAACAGCAGCTTCGCGCCGAACGGAATGGTGATCGGACCGAACATGAATGCCTCCTCGAGCGTCGACGGCGGGCAATTGGGGGCAACCCGCCGCCCTTCAAGCGACGAGCATCGCACGAATCGCCGCGCCGAATCCGCGCGCCGCGCAAGGTCAATGTGTTCGACGGGTCGACCCACCCACCCCGCTCGCTCGTCCTAAGGAGAAAC
This sequence comes from Burkholderiales bacterium, assembly GCA_037442465.1. Lineage (GTDB taxonomy): Bacteria > Pseudomonadota > Gammaproteobacteria > Burkholderiales > Burkholderiaceae_F > DSNY01. Next base: position 11,486 of record JBBIQI010000044.1, on the reverse strand, counting down.
CCCATGCTCGTCCGCGCCTTATTCGTAACCGCGATCGCCCTTCCCGTTGCGGCGGCCCTGGCCGCCGACCCCCATCCGCTCGTCACGTACTCCACGCAAGCGAAGTTCGCCGACGTGCGCGACGATCTGCGCGCCGCGATCGAAGGCAAAGGGCTCGTGATCGACTACGAGTCGCACATCAATCGCATGCTCGAGCGCACCGGCAAGGACGTCGGCTTGACGCGCAAGCTCTACGCGGACGCGCAGGCGTTCGTGTTCTGCAGCGCCGCGTTGTCGCGCAAGACGATGGAGGCCGAGCCGGCCAACCTGGCCCTGTGCCCGTACGCGATCGTGGTCTACGCCACCGCGGACGCACCGGACAAGGTATTCGTCGCCTATCGGCGCCCGTGGCGGCCGGACGGCTCGCCGGCGTCGAAGGCCGCGCTCAAGGAGGTCGAAGCCTTGCTGGACGCGATCGCGCCTGAGGCGGTCGGCCGCAAGTAGCGAGGCGGGCTAAGCGACGCTGCCGAAGCTCGTGTCCACGGCGCCACCCGGCGGTTTCAGCCCCGCCAGCCGGCAGCCCTGCGCGATCGGGCCGCCCGGCAGCAGCGTGTACAGATACTTGAAGCCGCCTTTGTAGTGGAACTTCTCCTCGAGCGCGTCGTGCAGCTCCGGCAATTTGATCGGCAGGTCGGCTTCCTCGTGCCGCGCGTAGTACGCCTGCAGGGCGCGGACGACCTCCCAGTGATCGTCGTTCGGTTCCAGCCCCTCGCCGCGCGCGACCCGAAGCGCCTCGTCGCGGGTCCAGCCCGCCGGCGCGTGGGGAAAACGGGGATCCGAAGGTTCGGTGCGGCCCTGGATTGGATCGGTCGATATCGTCATACGGCCTCCTGCGATTCGATCATGCCCCGCGCGTCCGCCGCGCACCCGGCTGCGGTGCGCAGCGGGCGCGGTCGTGCAAATGATGCACCCGTCGGGCGCGCCGCGCGGCCACGGAAGGCACTGCGCCCACGGCCGACCAGGCGCATCGCGACGCCAACCGCCGGCACCGTCCTCTACGACGGGCAGCGTGCGTCGGCGCCGAGCTTCATGTGTCGCACGAGCCACTCGCGCGCGCGCTGGCGCGCGTGCCGGGTGGCGATCTTTTCTTCCGGCGTTGCGTCGCGGCGAAAGTCGAACGCGCGCCGCGCCATCGGATACATCTGCAACTCGACCGGGATCCCGCGCTCGTACAGCGCATAAAAGGCGCGCCCGTTGACAATGCGGCGCAGCTCGAAGTCGGCGTCGCCGATGAACATCAGTACCGGCGCCCTGATCCGGTTGACCTCCGGCGCCAGCGAGAACAACTGCTGCGGCTCGGGTGCATTCGGGTTCTGGAAGTGTCCGTAATAGGACACGATCGCCGCGATGTCCTGCGGCCGCTTGGCCGCCAGCCTGATCGCGAAGTACGGCCCGCGCGACAGCGCGACCACGCCCACCGGCCCCTTGCAGACGTCCTTGCGCCCCAGCAGCGCGTCGAGCCCCGCTTCGACATCGTCTTCGCTCTCGGGGTAGTGGCGATCGGGCCAGCGCTCGATCATGTTCGCCGCCTGCCAGTTCGGCGCCAGCACGAGAAACCCTTGCGCCGCGAGTTCGCGCATGTGCGCGCGGTCCTCGTCTTCGAATCCGCGCCTGGCGTGGATGTAGAGCACCGGCGGAAACGGCCCCGCGCCCGCGGGCCGCGCGACTTCGATCGGCACGTCGTACTTGCCGGTAGAGACGCTGGACCGCTCCAGCGGCTGCGCGGCTGCCGCCGTCGCGCCCGCAAGCAGCGTCAGGCAGGCGAGTGCGCGCATCATGGCTTCGCTGCCGCGTCGTTGAGGAAAACGATCTCGAAAGCGAGCGTTTCGAGGTCACCGAGCACCATGGTTCGCTCCGCGCCGAGCCCCGCGACCGTGCCCGGATTCACCAGCGGTGTGTTGCCGCGTGCACCCGTCACCTGCTCGATGCAAGCGACGTGGCTATGGCCGCAGAACACCGCATCGAAGTCGCCGGTGCAGGCCATGCCGCGGGCCAGGTGCGGATAATGGGTCATGAACAGGCGGCGACCGGCGAGGCTGAACGCGGCGTCGCCGCCGTAATACGTGAGCGCGCCGTTGGACGCGTGCGCCAGCCGCTGCATCGACAGCAGATCGCCGAGGTTGTTGCCATGGACCACGTGCAGCGGCAGACCCAGCGCCAGCGCGGGGCGCAGCGAGTTCGGCCCGATCACGTCTCCGCAGTGCAGGATCGCCTGCGCTCCCCACGCGCGCGCGCGCAGCACGGCGTCGGCCAGCAACGCGCCATGGTCGTGGCTGTCGGAGACGACACCAATTTTCACGTCTTCCTCTCTGCGCGGTTGCGTCGAGCCCGTGCACGTCCTGCTCATCGGGTCGGCATTCCAGCAAGCAAACAGAGTAGCGGAGCGACCCTGCCCGCGCTTCCTACCGCATTGGGTAACCCGGCGGCCCCCTGCCACGGGGGTAGACGGCGCGCGTCGCTGCCCGCCTAATGCGCAGCGGATCCTGCGACGTCCCCGCGGGCGGACATCGCGGGCGAGCGATTCGCACACCGTCTGCAGCCGTGCCCTGTCTGCAGCGCTCATCCTCTCACTGCCCATGCCAGATTCGTCGACCACCGGCGTGCCCACGACCGACGTGCGCACCACCACCTGCTACATGTGCGCGTGCCGCTGCGGCATTCGCGTGCACCTGCAGGACGGCAAGGTCCGCTACATCGACGGCAATCCCGCGCATCCGCTGAACCACGGCGTGATCTGTGCGAAGGGTTCGTCCGGGATCATGAAGCAGTACTCGCCGGCGCGGCTGACCCGGCCGCTGCTGCGCAAGCAAGGGGCCGAGCGCGGCGCCGGCGAGTTCGAAGCGATTTCCTGGGAACGCGCGTTCGAGATCCTGACTGAACGGCTGGCGAAGATTCGCGCCACCGACCCTAAGAAATTCGCGCTGTTCACCGGCCGCGACCAGATGCAGGCGCTGACCGGGCTGTTCGCGCGCCAGTTCGGCACGCCGAACTACGCGGCGCACGGCGGCTTCTGCTCGGTGAACATGGCTGCCGGGATGATCTACACGATCGGCGGCTCGTTCTGGGAATTCGGCGGTCCGGACCTGGAGCGCGCGAAGCTCTTTTTCATGATCGGCACCGCAGAAGACCACCACTCGAACCCGCTGAAGATCGCGATCTCGAAGTTCAAGCGCCGCGGCGGCCGCTTCGTCTCGATAAACCCGGTGCGCACCGGCTACTCGGCGATCGCCGACGAGTGGGTGCCGATCAAGCCCGGCACCGACGGCGCGCTGCTGCTCGCGCTGATCCACGAGATCATCGCGCAAGGTCTGTACGACCGCGAGTTTCTGGTCCGCTACACGAACGCCGGCCAGCTAGTCAACGTCAATGCGGCCAGTGACGAATTCGGCATGTTCGTGCGCACCGAGGTCCCGGAAGAAGAGGCCTGCTACGACCCTCAGAACAAGCTGTGGTGGGACCGCATCACCGACAAGCCGGTCGTCACCCACACGCAGGGCGCCGATCCGTATCTGTTCGGCGCGTTCAAGCTGCACGACGGCACCCCGGTCAAGCCCGCCTTCCAGCTGCTGCAGGACCGCGTGCAGCACTGCACGGCCGAGTGGGCGAGCGGCATCACGGGTATTCCGGCGGCGACGATCACGCGGCTGGCGCACGAGCTGGGCATCACCGCGCGCGACGAGCGAATCGAGCTGCCGATCGCGTGGACCGACGCGTGGGGCGTGGAGCACGAAAGCGTGACCGGCAACCCGGTGGCGTTTCATGCGATGCGCGGGCTGGCCGCACACAGCAACGGATTTCAGACCATCCGCGCGCTGGCGATCCTGATGACCCTGCTGGGAACGATCGACCGGCCGGGCGGCTTTCGCCACAAGGCCCCGTTTCCGCGACCGATTCCGCCGTGCGCACGGCCGCCCAACACGCACCGCGCGGTGCAGCCGAACCGCCCGCTCGACGGCCTGGCGCTCGGCTGGCCGGCGGATCCGGACGATCTGTTCGTCGACGACGACGGCAATCCGGTCCGCATCGACAAGGCGTTCTCCTGGGAGTACCCGTTGTCGGTGCATGGCCTGATGCACAACGTGATCACCAACGCGTGGCGCGGCGATCCGTACCGAATCGACACGTTGATGATCTTCATGGCCAACATGGCGTGGAACTCGACCATGAACACGGTCGAGGTGCGCCGGATGCTGAACGACCGCGACGAAAACGGCGAATACAAGATCCCGTTCCTGGTCGTGTGCGACGCGTTCCAGTCGGAGACCACCGCGTTCGCCGATCTGGTGCTGCCCGACACCACTTATCTGGAGCGTCACGACGTCATGTCGATGCTCGACCGGCCGATCTCAGAGTTCGACGGTCCGGTCGATTCGGTGCGCATCCCGGTCGTGCCGCCGACCGGCGAGTGCAAGCCGTTCCAGGAGGTGCTGATCGAACTGGCCGCGCGGCTGAAGCTGCCGGCGTTCACGCGGCCCAATGGCGAGCGCAAGTTCCGCGACTACCCGGACTTCATCGTCAACTACGAGACCGACGCCGGTTCCGGCATCGGCTTTCTGTCCGGCTGGCGCGGCAGAAGCGGCGAGAAGTTCATGCACGGCGAGCCCAACCCGCAGCAGTGGGAGATGTACAAGAAGAACAATTGCGTCTTCCACTACAAGCTGCCGCCCTCGTACCAGTACATGCGCAACTGGAACAAGGGCTATCTGGAGTGGTCGCGCCGCAACCGGATCACGCGCTACGACGAGCCGATCCTGATCCATCTGTACTCGGAAGTGCTGCAGAAGTTTCGCGCCGCCGCGCAGGGCAAGGGACCGACGCGCAAGCCGCCGGCGCACCTGCGCGAACGCATCGCCACTTACTTCGACCCGCTGCCGTTTTACTACCCGCCGCTCGAGGTGCAGGCGACCGACACCGAGCGCTTTCCGCTGGCGGCCGTCACGCAGCGGCCGATGGCGATGTACCACTCGTGGGACTCGCAGAACGCGTGGCTGCGGCAGATCCACACGCACAACTACCTGTTCGTCAATCCGCGTACGGCGCGCGCCGCCGGCATCGTCGACGGCGACTGGATCTGGGTCGAGTCGCAGTGGGGGCGCGTGCGCTGCATGTGCCGTTACTCCGAAGCGGTCGAACCCGGCACCGTGTGGACGTGGAACGCGATCGGCAAGGCGTCCGGCGCCTGGGCGCTGGCGCCGGAGGCCAACGAATCGCGCCGCGGCTTCCTGCTGAACCATCTGATCCGCGAGGAGTTGCCCGCGGGCGACGGACAGTTCGTCTCCAACTCCGATCCGATCACCGGGCAGGCCGGCTGGTACGACGTGCGGGTGCGCATCCGCAAGGCGGATGCCGCCGAGGAGCCGGTCACCTTCCCGCAGTTTCTGCCGCTGAAGTCTTTTCCCGGGATGGCGACTGCGAGAAAGCGCTGGCTGGCGTACGTGACGCGCGTTGATGGAGGCGAGCGATGACCCAGTTGGCGCTCGTCATCGACCTGAACGTCTGCGTCGGCTGCCACGCGTGCGTGACGAGCTGCAAGGAATGGAACACGTCCGGCGCGGCGGGTCCGATGGCGGACTTCAATCCGTACGGCGCCGACCCGACCGGCACCTTCTTCAACCGCGTGCAGACCTTCGAGGTCGGCGAGTATCCGAACACGCAGACGGTGCACTTTCCCAAGTCCTGCCTGCACTGCGAAGAGCCGCCGTGCGTGCCGGTGTGCCCGACCGGCGCCAGCTACAAGCGCCCCGAAGACGGTATCGTGCTGGTCGACTACGACAAGTGCATCGGTTGCAAGTACTGCTCGTGGGCCTGCCCGTACGGCGCGCGCGAACTGGACGAGAAGCAGCGCGTCATGAAGAAGTGCACGCTGTGCGTCGACCGCATCTACGACACGAGTCTGCCGCCGGCCGAACGCAAGCCGGCATGCGTGCTCGCCTGCCCGACCAATGCGCGCCTGTTCGGCGACGTGCACGACCCGCAGTCGCAGGTGTCGCAGGCGATCCGCGACCGCGGCGGCTACACGCTGATGCCCGAGTGGGGCACGCAGCCTGCCAACCATTACCTGCCGCGGCGGCGCACGGAACTTGCGATCGAGGCCGAGGGGCTCGCCCGCGTCGACAACCCGCTGAAGGTCGACGGCAAGCTGCCGAAGCCGGCGCGCAAGGGTCCGGCGCTCGACGACGCCACCTCATGGTAGCGCCTGACCGCAGAACCGCACGATGCACCCCGCTTTCTCTGTGATCTTCCTCACAACGCTGATCGGCGCCGGCCAAGGGCTGTTCCTGGCGTTGTACCTGGCCGAACTCGGCGCGCGCTTCGGCTGGATCGGGCCGCTGGCCGGCGGCTTCTACGCCGGCGGCAGCGCGCTGGTGGTCGTGCTGATGGTGCTGGGACTGGTGGCGTCGATCTTCCATCTGGGTCGCCCCGAGCGCGGCTGGCGGGCGGCGTCGCGCTGGCGCACGTCCTGGCTGTCGCGCGAGATCATCGTGCTGCCGCTGTTCACGGCCGGCGCGTTCTTCTACGGGGTCGGGCACTGGCTGCTGCCGGCCGATGCCGCCGCGCAGACCACGCTCTGGCTCGGCGCGGTCACCGCGGTGCTGTCGCTCGCGCTGTACGTCTGTACCGGCATGATCTACGCGTGCCTGAAGTTCCTGCAGGAGTGGGCCACCCCGCTGACGGTGGTCAACTACACGCTGCTGGGGCTCGCCTCGGGCTGCACGCTCGCCACTGCCTACGCCGCCTTCGCGGCGCCGCCGCTGGCGGCCTTCTTCGGGCCGTGCGCGCTGGCGCTGACGGGCGCCGCGCTGGTGACGCGCGGCGCTTCGCTCTTGCGCAACGCGCGGCTCAAACCGAAGTCGACGCTGCAGACCGCCATCGGCATCAAGCATCCGCGCATCGTGCAGACTTCGATGGGCATGATGGGGGGTGCCTTCAATACGCGCGAGTTCTTCCACGGGCGCACGCGCTCGGCGCTGCGCGCGGTTAAGTGGCTGTTCCTGCTGCTGGCGTTTCCGCTCCCCGCGGCGCTGCTGGCCGCCGGGCTGGCCCAGGGCTCGGCGCTGCTGCCGGCTATGGCGTTCGCGCTGCAGTATCTGGGACTGCTGGCGGAGCGTTGGTTCTTCTTCGCCCAGGCCAATCACCCCCAAAACCTTTATTACCAGTCGGTCGCCTGACCTGCATGAGCCCGCAGCGCAGGGAACGCATTCGGCGGCCGCCGAGTCGCGCCGATGAGCAGTGGTATCGTTGGATGCCGCCGCGTTACGGCCGATCGGATGTGCAAGTGAAGGTGGAATCGAAGGAAGTGCGCGCGGCCGCCGCCGTGGCCGACGCTCCGCTGCAGCGCTACGGCGCGCACGACATCGACGGCGGCGAGACCGGCTCGATGCTGGTCGATTTTCTCGGGCTGGTCATGCGTCTGACCGGCGCGCGCGCCGGGGCGATTCGTGCGCCCACCAACGACGGCGCGAGCCTGCGGCTGCTCGCCGCGATCGGCTTGCCCAGCGACGTGTGCGAGCGCGACGCCGTGATGCCGGTGTCCTGCGGCATGTGCGGGGCCGCGCTGCGCGACGACGAGACGCACCACGCCGCCCCCACGCTGGGCTGCGCGATCCGCGGCGGCGAGGGTCCGCTCGGCCGCGCCGGCGGCCGTGCGGTTGCGGTCCCCCTGAACCACCGCGACCGGCCGATCGGCGTGCTGAACCTGTTCTTCGCCGAGGGGTTCGACCCGCCGGCCGGCATCTCGCGGATGCTGCGGCCCTTCGGCCAGTTGCTCGGACTCGCGCTGGAGAACGAGCGGCTCGCGCGCGAGAACCTGCAGGCGCGCGTCGTTTCGGAGCGGCAGGCGATCGCCGCCGACATCCACGACGCGCTCGCGCAGTCGCTGACTTTCGTGCGCATGCGCATGTCGCTGCTGCAGGACGCGATCCGCGCCGCCGACTGCGCGCACAGCCTCGCCTACGCCAACGACATCAGCGACGAGCTGCGCAACGCGCACGGCCGCCTGCGCGAGATGATCAGCCTATACCGCGCGGGCATGGACTCGCGCGGGCTGGTGACTTCGCTCGCCGAGCTGGCCGCGGCGTTCCGCCGCCGGTCCGGTATCGACCTGCTGTTCGATTGCAGCGTGCAGGATCTCGACCTGTCGGCCGAGCAGCAGCTGCAGATCTTCTACATCGTGCAGGAGGCGCTCGCCAACGTCAGCCACCACTCGGGCGCGCGGCTCGCGCGGCTACAGGTCCAGCGCGACGCCGACGAGCTGATCGTCACGGTCGAAGACGACGGCCGCGGCCCGGACGAGTCGATCCTCGATCCGCGCTGCGCTGGGCGTCTCACCGAAGCCGGCCATCACGGCTTGCAAATCATGCGCGAGCGCGCCGGACGTGCGGGCGGCACCCTGCACATCGGCGCGCTGCCCACGGGCGGCACGCGCGTCACGCTCACCGTCCATTGCCCGCAACGCGAGCACGAAAGGCCATGACGCCGACGCCGATCAAGCTCGTCCTGGTCGACGATCACTCGCTGGTCCGCCAGGGATTGGCCGATTTGCTGTCGCGCGGCGCCGGCATGCAGGTGCTGGCCACGACGGGCCGCGCGGACGAGACCTTCGCACTGCTGGAGAAGCATCGGCCCGATCTGCTGATCCTCGATCTGCGGATGGCTCCGACCGACGGCATCACGCTGCTCAAGAGCCTGCGGGAAAGAGGCATCGACACGCCGGTGGTGATCCTGACGATGAGCGAAGCGGCCGAGGACCTGGCCGCCGCGCTGCGGCTCGGCGTTCGCGGCTACCTGCTCAAGGACATGGAGCCCGCCGACGTGATCGACGCGATCCGCGCCGCCGCTCGCGGCGAGCTGGTCGTCGCCCCGTCGATCGCCGGCAAGCTGGCGTCGATCCTGCAGGGCGGCGACGAGCCGGGCAGCGCGGCGAGCCTCGTCAAGCAACTTACCGGCCGCGAGCGTCAGATCCTGGGCTACGTGGCCGCCGGCATGAGCAACAAGGCGATCGCCAAGACGCTCGGCATCAGCCACGACACCGTGAAGCTGCACGTGCGCCACATCCTCGCCAAGCTCGGCCAGAGCTCGCGCGTCGAGGCGGCCGTGTTCGCGGTGCAAAACCGCGCGGCGCTCGGCATCGACAAACCCTGATCGAGGTCCGCCGCACGCTCGCGGCGGCGCACGCTTAAGCGCGTTCCTCGCGCCAGAGCAGATACTTCATCGTCGCCACCGCGCCGGCGATGATCGAGGCGATCGCGAGAAACGATCCGACCGCGAGGGTGGACACGCCGCTGATGCCCTGCCCGATCGTGCAGCCGAGCGCGGTCACGCCGCCGAAGCCCATCAGGATCGCGCCGACGATGTGATCGCGCGTGTCGGCCGCCGAGGCGAAGCCGTCGAGCCGGAACTGCTTGGTCGCGACCGCCCAGGCGAGCGAGCCGGCGATGATGCCGAGCGCCGAGGCGATCCCGAAGGTGATCGCCAGCGACTTGTCGGTCCACAGCATCAGCAGCTCGAGCCCGAACGCCACCGGGGCAACGAAACTCAGCGACTCCGCCGCGCGCGTGTTGGTCGCGAAGAAGACGTTTTCCATCGTCTCCGGGTGCTCGCCGTACCCGATGTGCCCGCTGACGTACCACGCGCCGACCACCAGCAAACCGAGGATCGTGCCGCTCGCCATCTGGTTGGCGTTGGCGCGGAAGCGCGCGTCGGCCAACACGAACGCAAGCAGCGCGCCCGCGACCACCGTGACCGCCAGCGCCAGCGCCGCGCGCTGCGACAGTCCGGTGGCGGCGGCCAGCAGCGTCGGCAGGTCCTGACCCTTCAGCCCATAAGCCGACAAGTCGACCGCAAAGCGGTCCAGGTAGTCGACGCGCCACTGTCCGAACAGCCCTTTGAGCGTCATGTAGGCCGAGATGCCGAGGAACGCCAGCACGACCACCGAGCGCAGGCTGCCGCCGCCGGCGCGCAGCAGGTTCTTGTTGGCGCAGCCGCCGGCGAGCGACATGCCCACGCCGAACGCCAGTCCGCCGACGATCGACGATAACCACAGCAGGCGCGGCCGCGGGTAGATCGATTTGCCGAGGTCGACGAGCCCGAACCACTGCAGCAGACCCGCGCCGACGATCGCCACCGCGATCGCCAGCAGCCACATCCGCATCCGCCCCCAGTGGCCCATGTTCACCACGTCGGAGATCGCACCCATCGTGCAGAAGTTCGCGCGGCTCGCGATGACGCCGAACGCGAACGCCACAACGAACCCGCCCCAAACGACGACCGTCGCGGTACCGATGCTTGCCGTCATCCTCTGTCCGTCCCCCTGTAAGCGCGCGGCGCCCGGCGCATCGCCCTTCAGCCGCAACCGCCCTTGCCGCAACCGCAACCGCCCGCCGGCGGCGCGGCCTCGTCGGTGGCGGGCATGTCCTCGGCGCGATAGAACACGAAGCGCAGATCGCCGGGCGCGATCTCGACGAAGTCGATCACGGTGCCTCTGATCGCTTCCAACGAAGGCGGCGAAACCAGCAGCGTGATGCCCGCCTCGGTCAGGATTTCCTCGTCCTGCTCGCGCCGCTCGTCGAAGCCCATTCCGTATTCGAGTTCGCCGTCGGGCCGGCGCTGGGCGGCGACACGCAGCAGCACGTCGTCGCCGGCATCGCGCAGCGCGGCGCGTATCTGTGCTGCCGCGGCCGGCTTGATTTCGATCATCGATCGCTCCCTGAAGTGCGCGTCAGGCGGCCGACGCGCGGTGTTGGGCTTCCCGCACGGAGCGCGCGAACGCAACGAAGCGGGCGGGCCAGTCGTGCCCGGCAACGCTGCGCAGATGCGCATACGACGCGAGCGTGTTGCGGTAAACGATGCCGTCGTTGCGGCCGTCCACACCATGACCGCGTTCGACTCGATAGGCAAAGCGCAGTGTCGGATCGAGGTTGACCAGCGTCGAGTGATGGAACTCGTGCGCCTTGATCGCGCCTGCCACATGCCACGGCCAAGGGCTGGCGTCGGTTTCGCGCAGGTGCACGTAGCCGCGCCCGACCGGACGCGCGTGCATCACGACGTCGGCGGCCAGCGCACCCGCCATCGGCCAGGTGACGTTGTTCCAGGTGATCGAGCGAGCGAGCCACATCAGCCCGCCGCACTCCGCGTAGGTCGGCAACCCGCCCTCGATCGCGTTGCGGACCTCCGCAAGCAGCGTGCGGTTGGCCGACAACTCGGCGGCGAAGACTTCGGGAAAGCCGCCACCGACGAACAGCGCGTCGATGCGCGGCAGACGCGCGTCGGCGAGCGCGTCGAAGAACACCAGTTCGGCGCCGGCGCGCTGCAGGCCTTCCAGGTCTTCCGGATAGTAGAAACCGAAAGCGCGATCGCGCGCGATGCCGACGCGCTGCCGCGGGGGCGCCGGCGCACTCGACGGCGCAGGCATTGCGGCCCGCGTTGCGCGGGGGCCCCCCGCTGCGGCG
>JBBIQI010000043.1:0-19748 GCA_037442465.1 Burkholderiales bacterium | reverse complement strand
TCGGCGTGACCAGGGGCGGCGCAGTGAACGGACGACAAGTGGCCAACTGCCGGATTTAGGATCATCAACAGGCTGAACTGCGGTGCGATGTCGTACGAAGTTGCTATGGCATGTCCGTGCGGCGTGGCCGCTCGCGTGTAGCCCGTCGGCTCAGGCAGGCCACGCCGCATGCCATGCAAAGCCGTCGCCGGCCGAGGCAGCCGCCACGACGTCAGGCCGTCGGCCGACGCATCGCACCGAAAAACACGCGCGTGTCGTAGGTCATCACGATCCGGCCATCTTTCTGGCCGGCGTCGAACAGCGCGCGCAGCCGCGCGAGCATCGGCGGGTACGTCGGGGCGTCGGGCTGCGGTACGTACGAAGCGGAATTCAACCGCTCGACCAGCGTCTCCCAGTCGAGCTCGGTCGGATTCGCGAAGCGCTGTTCGCGCCAAACGCGGCCGCCGAAGAACTCGGTCACCGATTCCTCGTGCGCGTGGCGGTGCCGGATCTGCGCGTAATCGATGCCGAATTCGAGCAGCAGTTGCTCGTAGCCTTCGGCGAACGGCGAGCCGGTGGCGTTGCGGTCGTTCCAGATCAGCGCCGCGCGGGCGGGGCGCTTGAGGATGCGCAGCGCTTCGCTGCGTGCGCGCGGTACGTCGAACCAGTGGAACGCCTGCGCAGCGATCACGAGATCGACGCTCGCGTCCGGCAGCGTCGTCGCCTCCGCGGTGCCCGCGACGCTGCGAAAGCGCGGGTAGGCGGCGAGCTGGCGATCGCCGGCCCCGCGCATCGCGTCGTTCGGCTCGACCCCGATCACTTCGAAGCCGGCGCGCAGGAAGGGCTCGCACGACAACCCGGTGCCGCTGCCCAGATCCGCAACGATCGCGCCGGCCGGCAGCGCGAGTTCGCATGCGAGCAGCGGCGCGATCGCGTCCGGATAGCCCGGCCGCGCGCGCGCGTAGCTCGCCGCGCGGTCGGTGAAGCGTTCGGTCGAGACGGGACCGGCGATCACCACGTCATCACCGAATCGAGCCCGCGATGCACGCCGACGAGCCGACCGACCTCGCGGATCGCGAGCAGCGCGCCGTCGACGTAGGGCTCGGCGCTTTCGCCCGAATCGTGCCGGATGTGCAGCCGCTGTCCCGGCGCGCCGAAGATCGCCTCGACCGACAGCACGTAGCCGGGCGCGCGCACCGAGTGGACCTGCACGCCACCGAGCGTTGCGCCGCGCGTCTCTTTCGGGCCGCGCACCTGGTCGAGCGGCACGTCGAGCTTCGGCGGCTTCACGCGGCCGAGTCGGAACGCCAGTTCGCGCGCGGTGCCGCTCGGTGCGTCGACCTTGCCGGCGTGCGCATAGTCGATCACCTCGAAATGATCGACATAGCGCGCTGCGATCTCGGCGAACTTCATCGCCAGCACCGCGGTGATCGCGAAGTTGCCGCACGCGAGCACGCCGCGATTGCGTTCGCGCGCGGCGGCATCGATCTGCGTGTAGTCGTCGTCGGTCAGTCCCGACGTGCCGACGACGACGTGCGCGCCGGCGGCGAGCGCGGCCAGCACGTTGTCTTTGGCGACGTCGGGCTTCGTGTATTCGACGAAGACGTCGCATCCGGCGGCCAGCGCCGCCGCTGCGCTCGACTCGATCGGCGCATCGAGTCGCGGCTCGCCCAGCACGTCGCCGAGGTTCAGCCACGCATGGCTGCGCGACACCGCCGCAACGAGCTTGATGTCGTCGCACCGCGCGATCCCTCGCGCCAGCGCCGATCCCGCCCAGCCGGTCGCACCCGCAACGATCACCCGCAGGCTCACCGGAGACCCCCCTTTCGTAAAGGGGGGCAGGGGGGATTTTTCAGCCCTGCGCAGACGGCGAGATGAATCTCTTGCAGCACGCCTTCCGTCTCCGTCAACACTTGTCGATTGTCGAATCGCAGCACATCCAACCCGAGCGCGCGCAACGCTTCATCGCGTTGAACGTCACGCGCTTGCGCGTCCGCTTCGAAATGCTGCCCGCCATCGAGTTCAACCACGAGTCGAACCGAGGGCGCATAGAAATCGACGATGTATTGACTGATCGGCTTCTGCCGGTAGAACTGCATGCCTTCGATCTGTTTGCCGCGCAGCTTCTGCCAAAGCGCACGCTCCGCGTCCGTCGTGTTTGAGCGAAGGCTTCGCGCCAGAATTTTGAGATCACTCCGGTAGCGCAGGCCGCGAAATCCCCCTGACCCCCCTTTTTCAAAGGGGGGTTTGGGCCCTCGTCTTGCCGAGGTTTCTCGCGTGGCGACACGTCAAGCCCCCTCCACTGGCCGGCCGCGCAGCTTCTGCCGGAGTGCGCGCTCGGCGTCGGTCATGTTCGAGCGGAGGTTTCGCGCGAGGGGTTTGAGGTCGCTCCGGTAGCGCAGGCCGCGAAATCCCCCCCTGGCCCCCCCTTTTCAAAGGGGGGTTCGCGCTGCCGCCCTGCCGAGGTTGTCCCGGTGGCAACACTTCAGCCCCCTTTCGCAAAGGGGGCCGCGCACGCAGTGCGCGGGGGGACTTCTCGGCGTCGCGGATGGGCACGGGACTTCTTAAGCCAACGCCCGCCCGATCAGCATGCGCTGGATGTCGCTGGTGCCTTCGTAGATCTGACACACCCGCACGTCGCGGTAGATGCGCTCGACCGGAAAGTCGCTGACGTAGCCGTAGCCGCCGTGAATCTGGATCGCATCAGAACACACGCGCTCGGCCATTTCGGAGGCGAAGAGCTTGGCCATCGCCGCTTCCTTAAGGCACGGTTGACCGGCGTCGCGCAGCGCGGCCGCATGCAGCACGAGGCTGCGCGCGGCCTCGATCTGGGTTGCCATGTCGGCGAGCCGGAAGTTCACCCCCTGGTGCTCGAAGATCGGCCGGCCGAACGCAATGCGCTCCTTGGCGTATTTCAGCGCCGCCTCGAACGCCGCGCGCGCCATGCCGACCGACTGCGCGGCGATGCCTATGCGCCCGCCTTCGAGACTGGACAGCGCGATCTTGTAGCCCTCGCCTTCTTCGCCGATCAGGTTGGCGGCGGGCACACGGCAGTTGTCGAAGACAATCTGCGCGGTATCCGACGAGCGCTGGCCCATCTTCTCTTCCAGCCGTGCCACGACGTAGCCGGGCGTGTCGGTCGGCACGACGAACATGCTCATGCCGCGCTTGCCGGCGTTGCGGTCGGTGACCGCGACGACCATCGCGTAGTCGGCGTTCTTTCCCGAGGTGATGAACTGCTTGACGCCGTTCAGTACGTAGTGGTCGCCGTCGCGCACGGCGGTGGTCTTAAGCGCCGCGGCGTCGCTGCCGACGTGCGGCTCGGTCAGGCAGAACGCGCCGAGCGCGCGGCCCGCGGCGAGCGGCTTGAGGAAGCGCTCCTTTTGCTGCGGCGACGCGTAGCCCATCAGGATCGCGCACACAGGGCAGTTGTTCACGCTGATGATCGTGGACACGCCGCCGTCGCCGGCGGCGATCTCCTCGAGCGCGATCGCGAGCGCCGTGTAATCCATGCCGGCGCCGCCCCACTCTTCGGGCACCGCGATGCCGAAGGCGCCGAGCTGCGCCAGCTCGTGCAGCACGTCCTGCGGGAACAGGTGCCTGCGGTCCCACTCGGCGGCAAACGGTGCGAGCCGCGCCTGCGCGAACTCGCGCAGCGTGTCGCGCAGCAGCCGATGCTCTTCCTTCAACATCGCTCAGTCCTGCATGATCCAGCCGAGCTTGCGCTGCTTGATCAACCAGCCGACCAGCCAGCCGGCCACCAGCGCGGCGGCCAGCATTGGGCCGCCGCCGATGATGCCCGACAGCAGCAGCACGTTGGAAAAGTAGGGCATGAAATCGGTCGGACCCCAGGCCCAGGTCGCGAGCGCGGAAAACGAAATCCAGGTGAGCAACGCGACCAGGATGCCGCGCGAAATCGACTGGCTGATGCGCGTGATCCGCTTGTCGGCGTTCTGGTACACGATCAGCGCGAACATGACCGCGAACAGTCCCGGCACCGCGACGAAGATCAGCGGATTGACGCCGCTTTCCTCGGCGAAGCGGCGCAGCGCCCAGCCGACCGTGCTGGCGGCCAGCATCGCGCAGATGCCGAAGACGAGCGCCGCGAACAGCGGGATCGTGATCCACTGCACCGACGACACGAGCCGCGAGATGAGGCCTTCCGACGGCTCCTCGGGCGCGGACTCGATGCGCGTGACGGCAGCGCGGCGGGGCGGCGCGTCCTCCTCCTCGTCCAGCCCGTCGTCGTACCTGCGGTTCATTGCGCAAGCCTGGCCGTGACTTCGATCTCGATCTTCATTCGCGCATCGACCAGCCCGCACACGATGGCGGTCGCCGCGGGCCGCGCGCGCCCCAGATATTCGCCGAAAACCGGCGCGAGCGGTTCGAACAGCGCCGCGTCGGTCAGGTAATAGCGCACCCGGACCACGTCGTCGAGCGTGCAGCCGGCCTCCGCGAGCGCGGCGGCGATGTTGCGGAAACACTGCCGGCACTGCGCGATCGGGTCTTCGTCGATACGCATCTGTGCGTAGTCGAAACCGGTCGTGCCGGCGACGTGCACGTACTGGCCGTCGACGACCGCGCGGCTGTAGCCGGCCACGGCCTCGAAGGTCGAACCGGAAGAGATCAGGCGCTTGGCCATCGGCCCGTTGGCACTACCACGAGAGCTGCTCGCCGTTGTAGTTGAGGAATTTACCGTTGTGCGAGTCGTTCGCGGCGGCGATCACGTACCGCATGCGGGTCACGCTCTCGGCCGCGTCCAGCTCGGCCTCCGGGCCGCCCATGTCGGTGCGCACCCAGCCCGGGTGAAACGCGATGCAGATCACCCCCTGCGGCCCCAGCACGAGGCTCGCGCTCTTCAGCACGTTGTTCAGCGCGGCCTTGCTCGCGCGGTACAGCCAGCCGCTGGCGTGGCTCATCGCGCCGGTCGCACCCATTCGGCTCGACAGCACCGCGAGCTTGCCGCGCGCGGCCACGAGCCGCGACGCCAGCGCCGGGATCAGCAGCATCGGCGCGCGCACGTTCACGTGCATCACCGCGTCGAAGTCGGCGGGCGCGGGCGGCTCCAGTCCTGCGGTCCGCGGCCCGTAGACGCCGGCGGCGAGGATCGCCACGTCGATGCGGTCGGCGCCGGGCCATGCGCCGAACTCCGCGACCGCCGCAGGATCCAGGACGTCGAGCGCGAACGGACGCGCGCCGAGTGCACGCAGCCGCTCGCCGTCCTGCGGCCTTCGGTGCGTGGCGATTACGCGCGCGCCGTCGGCCGCGTACTGGCGCGCGAACTCGTAGCCGATCCCGCGCGAGGCGCCGACGACGAGCACCGTGGTCATGCGGCAAACGTCTCAGACGAGGATGGACGCGGGTGCACGCGAATCGGCTGTTCAGCGTTGCGGGGCCGGTCAGCGATCGCGCCTGGCGCGCACGCGCCGACGCGTGAGCGCCGGCGGCGATGCGCTTCGTTCAACACGGAGGCCACGGAGAACACGGAGAAGGCCACCTGCCATTCTCTGTGCCGTTGCGGTGGAAGTCGCAGCCCGCGAAGGCCGGCGGAGTCACCACAGAGGCACACAGGCACGGAGGACGACAAGTGCATTCCTCCGCGTTCTCCGTGGCCTCCGTGACCTCTCCCGCATCGTCGCGCCGTCGACCTCGACGAACGCCTACAGCATCTCCAGCGCGAGCGCGGTCGCCTCGCCGCCGCCGATGCACAGCGCCGCGATGCCGCGTTTGCCGCTGGTCTTCTTGAGCGCGCCGAGCAGCGTGACGACGATGCGCGCGCCGGAGGCGCCGATCGGGTGTCCGAGCGCGCAGGCGCCGCCATGAATGTTGATCTTCTCGTGCGGGATCTTGTGCTCGCGCATCGCGGCCATCGTCACCGCGGCGAAGGCTTCGTTGACTTCCCACAGGTCGACCTGCGTGGCGGCCCAGCCCGTCTTCTTCAGCACCTTGTCGATCGCGCCGACCGGCGCGGTGGTGAACCATTCGGGTGCCTGCGCATGGACCGCGTGCGCCAGGATCTTCGCGATCGGCTTGCAGCCGAGCTTCTCCGCCGTCGACGCCCGCATCATCACCAGCGCCGCCGCGCCGTCGGAGATCGACGAGGCGTTGGCCGCGGTGATCGTGCCGTCCTTCTTGAACGCGGGCTTGAGCGTGGGGATCTTGTCGAGCTTGGCCTTGAACGGCTGCTCGTCCTTGTCGATCTTCACCTCCCCGCCTTTGCCGGCGACTGCGACCGGCGCGATCTCCCACGCGAAGCTGCCGTCGGTGTTGGCCTTGAGCGCGCGCTCGGTCGAGGCGATCGCGAACTTGTCCTGCTCTTCGCGCGAAAACCGGTACTTGGCCACGCACTGCTCGGCGAACACACCCATCGCCTTGCCGCGCTCGTAGGCGTCTTCCAGCCCGTCGAGCGCCATGTGGTCGAAGGTCGTCACCGCGCCGTAGCGGTAGCCCTTGCGCGCGCCGACCAGCAGGTGCGGCGCGTTGGTCATGCTCTCCATGCCGCCGGCAACGATCACGTTGGCCGAACCCGCCGCGAGCATGTCGTGCGCGAACATCATCGTGCGCATCCCCGAGCCGCACATCTTCGACAGCGTGACCGCGCCGGCCGAGTGCGGTAGCCCGGCGAGCAGCGTGGCCTGCCGCGCGGGCGCCTGCCCCTGGCCGGCCATCAGACAGTTGCCGAACAGCACTTCGTCGACGGCTTCGCCCTTGATGCCGGCGCGTTCGACGGCGGCACGGATGGCGACCGCGCCGAGCTGATACGCCTGCAGCGAAGAGAAGTCCCCGAGCATGCCGCCGATCGGCGTACGGGCGGCGGAAACGATGACGATGGGATCGTTCATGGTGGCCTCCTGGGTTGCAATGCGCGGATTATCCGCCGATGCCGGCGGACGGGATATTCGGCGTTCGCGTCGGGCTGACCTGCGTCATGCATCGAGAATTACGCGATCTCGCGGCACCGCCGCGCGGGTTCGTTTCGCCCGCGCGGGCGCCGAACCGGTCATCCCGAGCCGCGCGAGGGATCTCGGCGGCGCGACGGGGCGAGATTCCTCGCCTTTGGCGCGGACTGACGGACACTCGTCATCCCGAGCGAACGCGAGGGATCTCGGCACCGGCAGCGGCTGAGATTCCTCGCCTTTGGCTCGGAATGACGGATTCGTGACTGGCTCGGAATGACGAGGCGTCTCGGGTCGGAATAACGAGGAAGAGGCGACCTGGAGCGACACGAGTCGGCGGCTCGCGGAATGGCGGACGCTGGTCATCCCGAGCGAACGCGGGGGATCTCGGAACCGCGAGCGGCGGAGACTCCTCGTTCTTGGCTCGGACTGACGGGGGTTGCGTCTCGGCATGAGGACGGGTGGCTGACTCGGCGTGATGCTGGTGCTGGCGATCGCGCGGCTGCAAGAAGCGCTGGGCATCGAGCGGTTGGAGTCTGGCACCGCCGCGATTGCCGCCGGCGGGCGCTGCCCAATCGTGCCGCTGCCGGCCGTCGATTGACACGGCCAATCGCACCGAAAAGAAATCGGTATTGGACGCGGACCGGGCCGCGTTCCTAAAGTGCGTGCGCCTCAACGCTGACCCTGGAGCAACGCATGACGACCGAATTGACCTGTCCATTCGCAGGACTGACGCAGGCCGGTGCGCGCGCGCGCATGAGCCGCGACTGGTGGCCGCAGCAACTGAATCTCACGATCCTGCATCAACACTCGGCGCTGTCGAATCCGATGGATCCGGACTTCGAGTACCGCATGGCGTTCCAGTCGCTGGACCTGGACGCGGTCATCAAGGATCTGCACGCGCTGATGACCGACTCGCAGGACTGGTGGCCTGCGGACTATGGGCACTACGGGCCGCTGTTCATCCGCATGGCCTGGCATGCCGCCGGCACCTACCGCATCTATGACGGCCGCGGCGGCGCCGGCCACGGCCAGCAGCGCTTCTCGCCGACCAACTCCTGGCCCGACAACGCCAACCTGGACAAGGCGCGTCGGCTGCTGTGGCCGATCAAGCAGAAATACGGCAGCAAGCTGTCGTGGGGCGATCTGATCATTCTGGCCGGCAACGTCGCGCTCGAGTCGATGGGTTTCAAGACCTTCGGCTTCGGCGGCGGTCGCCCCGACCAGTGGGAGCCGGACGAGTCGGTCAACTGGGGCGAGGAGGCCCAGTGGCTGGGCGACAAGCGGCACGACGCGCAGGGACGACTCGCCGGCCCGCTGGCCGCCGACCACATGGGCCTGATTTACGTGAACCCCGAAGGGCCGGGCGGCAACCCGGATCCGGTCGAGGCCGGCAAATACATCCGGCAGACCTTCGCGCGCATGGCGATGAACGACGAGGAAACGGTGGCGCTGACCGCCGGCGGTCACACGTTCGGCAAGTGCCACGGCGCCGGGCCCGCGTCGCTGGTCGGTCCCGAGCCCGAGGCCGCGCCGGTGGAGGCGATGGGGCTGGGCTGGATCAGCCGCTTCGGCAGCGGCAAGGGCAACGACACGATCACCTCTGGCATCGAGGGGCCGTGGACGACCAACCCGACCAAGTGGGACATGGGTTACTTCGACGCGCTGTTCGGCTACGAGTGGCAACTGGTCAAGAGCCCGGCCGGCGCCTGGCAATGGACGCCGAAGAACATGGGCGAGGAAGACATGCCGCGCTCGGCGCACGATCCGAACAAGCGCGTGCCGATCATCATGACGACGGCGGACATGGCGATGCGGATGGACCCGATCTACGAAAAGATCTCGCGCCGCTATCACAGCAACCCGCAGCAGTTCGCCGATGCCTTCGCGCGCGCGTGGTTCAAGCTCACGCACCGCGACATGGGTCCGCGCGCGCGCTACCTCGGTAAGCTGGTGCCGAAAGAAGAGCTGATCTGGCAAGACCCGGTGCCGCCGGTCGATCATCCGCTCGTCGACGCCGCCGACCTCGCGATGCTGAAGGGCAAGCTGCTTGCCTCCGGACTGACGACGCAGCAACTCGTCTACACGGCGTGGTCGGCTGCCTCCACGTTCCGCGGCTCAGACAAGCGCGGCGGCGCCAACGGTGCGCGCATCCGCCTGGCGCCGCAGAAAGACTGGGAAGTGAACCAGCCGCGGCAACTGGCGCAGGTGCTCGCCAAGCTGGAATCGATCCAGAAAGAGTTCAACGCCTCGGCCAAGGGCGGCAAGAAAGTCTCGCTCGCCGACCTGATCGTACTTGGCGGCTGCGCCGCGGTCGAAGACGCGGCCAGAAAAGCGGGCGTGACGATCGAGGTGCCGTTCAAACCCGGCCGCACCGACGCGCGCGCGGATCAGACCGACGTCGAATCGTTCGCGGTGCTGGAGCCGGCGGCCGACGGTTTCCGCAACTATGCGCGCAAGGGCTGCGAGGATTCCGCCGCCGAGCTGCTGGTCGACAAGGCGCAACTGCTGCGGCTGACGGCGCCGGAGATGACGGTTCTGATCGGCGGGATGCGCGTGCTGGGCGCCAACTACGGCGGCAGCAAGCACGGCGTGTTCACCAACCGTGTCGGCACGTTGAGCACCGACTTCTTCGTCAACCTGCTCGACATGCGCACCGTGTGGCAACGCTCGGCCAGCGCCGGCGTCCTTGAGGGGCGCGACCGCGCCAGCGGGGCGCCGAAGTGGACCGCGACCGTCGTCGATCTGGTGTTCGGCTCCAACTCGCAACTGCGCGCGATCGCCGAGGTCTACGCCGCCGCCGACGGGCTCGAGAAGTTCGTACGCGACTTCGTGCGCGCGTGGGACAAGGTGATGAACCTGGATCGGTTCGACATGGTCTCTTGATCCGATTGTCGAGGGTCACAAAACGTCGTGGCACCGCTACCGCGCGGGTCGGTTTTGCCCGCGCGGGCACCGATTCCGTCATCGCGAGCCGCGCGATGGATCTCGGCGGCGCGAGGGGGCGAGATTCCTCGCCTTTGGCTCGGAATGACGAAAGAGTTCGGCTCGGAATGAAGAAGATTTTTGGCTCCGACAAGGAGGGGTTTCGGGTCGGAGTGCGGAACCCTCGGGTCGGAGTGACGAGGACGAGCGGCATGGAACGACACGAGCCGGCAGCTCCGAGTAGCGGACGCTCGTCATCCCGAGTGGCAGACGCTCGTCATCCAGAATGACTCGTCATCCCGAATGGCAGATACTTGTCATCCCGAGCGAATGCGAGGGATCTCGGTACTGCGAGAGGCGGAGATTCCTCGCATTCGCTCGGAATGACGAGGGGGTATCGGCTTGAAATGACGAGCGGTTTCGGCTTCGAACGACGAGCGGTTTCGGCTTCGAATGACGAAGGATGGCCGGCTCGGAATGACGACCGGTGCGGGACGCTGGCGCCGGGCGGCTGGCAGGTGTCGCGAGGATGAGTGACACGCAATCGCGCCGCCACACGCACGGCCGCGGGCTTCAGCGATAGCGCTGCCCGAATCGCATCTGGCGCGGGTAAGGAAACACGTCCTCCAGGTGCCCGGCGAGGATGCGTTCTTTGGCGCGCTGCCAGAACTCGGGCGTCAGCAGGTCGGCGTGATGTTTCAGGAAGGCCGCGCGAATGCGCGGATCGCCGAGCAAAAATGGGGCCCACTGCTCGGGGAAGACGTCGTGTTTGTCGACGTGGTACCACGGCTCGCCCGACAGCTCGTCCTCTTCGGACCGCGGCGGCGGCACCCGGCGGAAGTTGCAGTCGGTCATGTACTCGATCTCGTCGTAGTCGTAGAAGACCACGCGCTCGAGCCGCGTGACGCCGAAATTCTTGTACAGCATGTCGCCCGGGAAGATGTTGGCGGCGGCCAGGTCCTTGATCGCCTGCCCGTATTCGCGGATCGCGTGATCGACCTCGGCGTCGGTGGCGTGCTGCAGGTAGATGTTCAGCGGCGTCATGCGCCGCTCGATGTACACGTGCTTGATCAGCACGGTGTCGTCGCTGATCTCGATTTCGCTCGGGCAGTACGCGAGCAGCTCGCGCAGCAGGTCCGGCGAGAAGCGCGCGCGCGGCAGCGTCACCAGCGAGTATTCCCAGGTGTCGGCCATGCGCCCGACGCGGTCGTGCATCTTCACGAGCTGGTACTTCGCCTTGATCTGTTCGCGGTCGGTCTCCTTCGGATGCGGGATCACGTCCTTGATCATCTTGAACACGTACGGGTACGACGGCAGCGTGAAAACCACCATCACCAGGCCCTTGATCCCGGGGGCGACGACGAACTGGTCGCTCGAGTGCCGCAGATGGTGCAGGAAGTCGCGGTAAAAAAGCGTCTTGCCCTGCTTCTGCAGCCCGACCATCGTGTACAGCTCCGAGGCGGGCTTGTGCGGCAGGATCGAGCGCAGGAACTCGACGTACGCGCTCGGCGCCTCCATGTCGACCAGGAAGTACGCGCGCGTGAACGAGAACAGCGTCGCGATGTGGTCGACCGACAGCAGCACGGTGTCGATGTAGATCTGCCCGCGCTCGTTGCGCAGGATCGGCACCGCGAACGGCGTGACCCGCGTACCGTTGATCACTCGGCCGATGATGTACGCGCCCTTGTTGCGGAAGAACAGGCTCGACAGCACCTGGATCTGCAGGTCCGGCTCCGCGTGGAACGGCCTTGTGAGCGCATGCGGCGCGCGCCCTGCGCGGTGCGCTTCGCACACCGCGCGCATCACCCAGCGCAGGTCGCGCTCGACGTCGACGAACGGGCAGGCCAGCCCGAAGTCGATGACGATCCGGCGCAAGGTCTTGCGCCAGCCGTCGGTGGCCGGGTAGTAGCTGCGGAACGACGGCGGGTCCGCGTCCATGTACTCGGTCGATACGCCCGGTCGCACGAAGATGAACGCGTTGTGAAAGTAGTCGCGGTGCAGCAGCTTGGTGCAGACCGAGTTGAAGAAGGTCTCCGCACACTCGGGCTGGCGGTGTTCCGCCAGCAGCGCGACGTAGTTGGCCTTGACCGCCTGCCACAGCGCGTCGCGCTCGTCGTCGGCCAGCGATGCGAGGTCGAACTCGCGCTCGATGCGTGCCACCGCCTCGAGCACGCGCTGGTCGTAGAAGTCGATGCGTTCGCGCGCCGAGCGGCGCATACCGTGCCAGTCGCCGCTTTCGAAGCGGCCCTTGGCCTGCTGCGCGACGTAGCGGAACAGGCGATAGTGGCGGTCGAAGCCGTCGAGGATCGCGCGCGCGATCTTCGACGGCTGCGGCATCGACCGGTCGAAACGTTTTTCGAGGACGGCGCTCACGCGTCACCTCGGCAAGTGCGTTTTGAGCGCTCGTCGCGCGGAACCTCCCTGTCCCTTGGAGGAAGCGGGGCGGGGGGCGAAGCGGGGGTCTTGCAGCGAATGCGCTGCGCCCGCTCAGCGGCGGCGGCCTGC
Organism: Burkholderiales bacterium; assembly: GCA_037442465.1. GTDB lineage: Bacteria > Pseudomonadota > Gammaproteobacteria > Burkholderiales > Burkholderiaceae_F > DSNY01. Next base: position 7,443 of record JBBIQI010000043.1, on the reverse strand, counting down.
AAGCCGCCGCGCCCGCTGCTAGGCAGGGGGTCGGGTCTCCCGCTCATGTTCGCCGACTCAACGCTCAGCTCGCCGTCGCGGTCTGTCGCGGCGTCAGCGCGAGCCATACGGCCAGCACGCCGAAAGCCGAGCCGAGGAACCAACGCTGCATCCGCAGCCACAGCGGCCGACCGGCGAACCACGCCGCCAGAAAGCCGGCCACCGTGACCAGGGACAGATCGACGATCGCCGCGGTGGCGAGTTGGATCGCACCCAGCGCGAGGCTCTGCGCCAGCACCGAGCCGTGCGCCGGGTCGATGAACTGCGGAAACAGCGACAGATAGAACACCGCCACCTTGGGGTTGAGCAGCGCGGCGACGAACGCCTGGCGCAACAGAACGCGCGGTGCCGCCGGCGGCAGCGGGCTCGTCTCGAATACGCCGCCGCTGCGCACGGTGGCGAGCGCGAGCCACAGCAGATACGCGGCACCGGCGATGCGGATCGCGTCGAACGCGAACGGGATCGCCAGCAGCACCACGGTCAGCCCGAACGCGGCGAGCAGCACGTGCACCGCCAGTCCCGCAGCCACGCCGAACATCGAGAAGTAACCGGCGCGCCGGCCCTGCGCCAGCGTGCGCGAGATCAGGTACAGCCACACCGGTCCGGGGGTCAGCGCGAGCAGCAGCGCGGCCAGCGTGAACAACGCGAGCCGTTCGGCGGTCAGGCCGAAGACGTTCATGCACACGCTCCCGTCGGCCGCCGGCCGAATCGAATCGTCGGTTCGAAGGTATCCATGCAAACCGGATTGTGCCGAGTCGGGCGGCTTCGCGCTGCTGCCGGTGCGGACTCAGGGTGTCCACTCGAACCGCTGCTCGCGCATCGTCCGTCCCCAGGTCTCGCCGTCGACCTCGGCCACCAGGCGAAAGCCGGCGCGCTCGTACAGTGCGCGGGCGGTGTGCAGCCCGGCGAAGGTGTTCAGGTACACGAGCCGGAAACCCGCCCGCCGGCAGAACTCCATCGCCGCGTCGAGCAGCCGCTTACCGAGCCCGCGGCCGCGCAACCGCTCGCCGAGCACGAACCAGCGCAGATGCGCGAGCTGGCGCGCGCGCGACGTCGATTCGCTGCCGTCGATGACGATCGACCCGCCGATGCGGCCGGCATCGACGACCAGCCACAGCCCGTCACGCGCCGGGTCGAAGCGCTCGACGAAGTCGGCGAAGCCGCGCGCGACCTTCGCCTCGAAATACGCGCCGAAGCCGTGCGCCGGTCCGTAGTAGCCCGCGTGCAGCGAGGCCACCGCGCCGATCGCACCGGGCAGATAGCCGGGCACGATGCGCGGGCCGTCGGGCGCGGCGAGCGCGCGGTCGAACGGGTACAGCAGCTCGAAGCGTTCGAGCGCAACCGGCGCGTCATCGCTGAAGGTGCGGCCGAGCTGCGCGCACTCGCGCGCGAAATAGCGGCGATGACCGTCGAGCCAGTCGGCGAGCGTGCGATCGCCTTCGCCTGCGTCCCAGGCGAACTGCGCGTCGACCGCGGCGAGCGGCCACGTCTGGAGCGAAGTCGTGCGGATCACCGCGCACGGCTTGCCATCGAAATGGGTGATCACGCTGTAGCCGTCGGGCACCGGGGCAGCGTGCGGCACCGCTTCGTTCGACCACACGAGGCTCGCGGTCGCGCGCTTGGCGCCGTACAGCACGAGCTGGGCGAGCTCGTGCGCGAGCGCCGGCGTATCGCCGAAGTGCCACGCCTGGTACGGCGTCGCTTCGGGCAAGCTCGCCGCGCGGCAGTACTCGGACCAGTACGCGGCGACCGCGCCTTCCTGCGGCACGGTGTTGTCGTGCGGCGCGGTCATCGTCGAGCAGAGCACCTGCATCGAGGCGGGCCGGGCTAAGCCGGCCTGCGGCCTTCCGGGCTCACATCGTCTCCGCGAAGAGCTCGCGGCCAATGAGCATGCGGCGGATCTCGCTCGTGCCGGCGCCGATCTCGTACAGCTTGGCGTCGCGCCACAGCCGGCCGGTCGGGTAGTCGTTGATGTAGCCGTTGCCGCCCAGGATCTGGATCGCTTCGCCCGCCATCCAGGTCGCGCGCTCGGCCGTGTAAAGGATCACGCCGGCGCAGTCCTTTCGGACCCGGCGCACGTGCTCGCTGCCCAGCGCGTCGAGATTCCTGCCGACCGTGTAGCAGTACGCGCGGCAGGCGGCGAGCGTGGTGTACATGTCGGCGATCTTGCCCTGGATGAGCTGGAATTCGCCGATCGGCTGGCCGAACTGCTTGCGGTCGTGGATGTACGGCACGACGACGTCGATGCACGCCTGCATGATGCCGATGGGGCCGGCGGCGAGCACCGCGCGCTCGTAGTCCAGCCCGCTCATCAGCACGCGCACGCCCTTGTTGACTTCACCAAGCACGTTCTCGTACGGCACTTCGACGTTGTCGAAAACGAGCTCGCCCGTGTGCGAGCCGCGCATGCCGAGCTTGTCGAGCTTCTGCGCGACCGAAAAGCCCTTCATGCCCCTCTCGATCAGGAACGCGGTGATGCCGGAGGCGCCCAGTTCGGGTTCGGTCTTGCCGTAGACGACCAGCGTGTCGGCGTCCGGCCCGTTAGTGATCCACATCTTGGTGCCGTTGAGCACGTAGTAGCCGCCGCGATCTTCCGCGCGCAGCTTCATGCTCACCACGTCGCTGCCGGCGCCGGGTTCGCTCATCGCCAGTGCACCGACGTGTTCGCCCGAGATCAGCTTGGGCAAGTACTTCTTGCGCTGCGCGGGCGTGCCGTTGCGACGGATCTGGTTGACGCACAGGTTCGAGTGCGCGCCGTAGGACAGCCCGACCGAGGCGCTAGCGCGACTGATCTCTTCCATCGCGATCATGTGCGCCAGATAGCCCATGTTGGCGCCGCCGTATTCCTCCTCGACTGTGATGCCGAGCACGCCGAGCTCGCCCATCTTGCGCCACAGGTCCATCGGAAACTGGTCGCTGCGGTCGATCTCGGCCGCGCGCGGGGCGATTTCCTTGTCCGCGAACGCGCGCACCGCGTCGCGCAGCGCGTCGATGTCGGCGCCGAGCGCGAAATCCAATCCGGGCAGTTGCATCGGTTCCTCCTAGATCCGTTCGTCGCTCACGCCGTGCATCACCATCAGCGTCTGCTGCATCGCTGCGACCAGCGTTTCGCGCGCACCGTCGATCGCAAAAACGTCGGCGCGCGCAATCGACAGCGTGCGGCCAGGCTTCACGACGGAGCCCACGGCGATCAGCCGCTCGCCTCGGGCCGGCGCCAGCATGTTGATCTTGTATTCGACCGTCAGCACCGACGCGTCCGCCGGCATCAGCGTAAACGCCGCGTAGCCGCCGGCGCTGTCGGCGATCATGCCGACCACCCCGCCGTGCACGAAGCCGTGCTGCTGGGTCAGATCGTCGCGCACCGCCAGCTCGATCGTGCAGCGGCCGGGTTCGACCGCCGTCATCGTTGCGCCGATCAGCTCCATCGCGGCCTGGCGCGCGAAGGAGGCGCGCACGCGGCGTTCGTAGTCCGGGTCGAGGGGCTCAAACCGCATGGCAAGCGCAATCTAGGTTTACTTGACGTTAACGTCAACTCGGGCGGTCGGCCCCGGCCGCTGCCGCGCCGGGCGCTGGTTGGCGACTTTCTCGCGCGTCCGCACGGGCGCGGGGGCGCTCATCCGGCTGACTGTCCGCCGGTGCTCGACGGATTCGTCCACGGGGCGGACCGACGGGCTCATGGCACCGGCCGCGCGTCCTGCAGCCGTAGCCCGCCGCGAATCAAGCGGTAGATCACCCAGGCCCAGACGGCGACGATGCCGAGCGCGCCGGCCGTCGCGCCGCCGATCGTCGCAAACAGCGCGCCCCAGTCGATCGACAGCACGCCGGGCGTGGCCGCGCTGCGGAGCGCGGCCGCGACCACCGGCCAGGCCGACGCGACGATCACGCCGAAAGCCAGCGCATACCACAGCAGCGCGAACCAGAACGTGCGGATCAGCCAGCGGTGGTGCGAGTCGAGAAACGACGCCGTTTCACCGCGCTTGACGTAGTTGATCACCAGCCCGATGACTGCGGGCCAGATCAGCATCGGCACGAAGCCGATCGCGTGCAGGCCATAGGCAAGCCAGAGCGTGGTGAACTCGCGCGTCGGCGGTACGGCATCGACGGTTGCGGGGTCGTTCGCGCTCATCGTCGGCTCCGGGCGATGCGGCCATCGTAACGCCGTCCGCGGGGACTTCGCTACGCTTGCGCCGATGCACGCGCGCGACGCTTCGTCGATCCTGAAGGAAGTCTTCGGCTACCCGAGCTTTCGCGGCTTTCAGCGCGAGGCGATCGAACACGTCGCCGCCGGCGGCGACGCGCTGGTGCTGATGCCCACCGGCGGCGGCAAGTCGCTGTGTTATCAGATCCCGGCGCTGCTGCGGCCCGGCGTGGGCGTCGTGGTGTCGCCGCTGATCGCGCTGATGGCCGACCAGGTCGCCGCGCTGCGCGAGGTCGGCGTGCGCGCGGCGTTTCTGAACTCGACGCTGTCGGCGGCCGAGGCCGCGGCGGTGGAGCGGCGCATGCGCGCCGGCGAACTGGACCTCGTGTACGTCGCGCCCGAGCGGCTGCTCGCCGAACGGTGCCAGCGGCTGCTGGCCGACTGCGCGCTCGCCCTGTTCGCGATCGACGAAGCGCATTGCGTGTCGCAGTGGGGGCACGACTTCCGGCCCGAGTACGGGCAACTTGCGCTGCTGCGCGAACGCTGGCCGCAGGTGCCGCGCGTCGCGCTGACGGCCACCGCCGACGTGCCGACGCGGCGCGAGATCGCCGACAAGCTGCTGGTCGCGCCAAGATTGTTCGTCGCCAGCTTCGACCGCCCCAACATCCGCTACCGCATCGTCGAAAAGCGCGAGCCGCGCGAGCAGTTGCTGCGCTTCATCCGCGCCGAGCACGCCGGCGACGCCGGCATCGTCTACTGCCTGGCGCGCAATACGGTCGAGGAAGTCGCGCGGTTCCTGGTCGGCCACGGCATCGACGCGCTGCCCTATCACGCGGGGATGGATGCCGCCGCGCGCGCCGAGAACCAGCGCCGCTTCATCGACGGCGACGGATGCGTGATGGTGGCGACGATCGCCTTCGGCATGGGCATCGACAAGCCCGACGTGCGTTTCGTCGCGCATCTGGACATGCCGAAGAGCATCGAGGGGTACTTCCAGGAAACCGGCCGCGCCGGGCGCGACGGCGCACCGGCCGACGCCTGGATGACCTATGGTCTGGCCGACGTCGTGCAGCAGCGGCGGCTGATCGAGCAGTCCGACGCCGACGAAACCTACAAGCGGCTGTCGGCGGCGAAACTGGACGCGATGCTCGCGCTCGCCGAAACCGGCGACTGCCGCCGCGTACGGCTGCTGGCGTATTTCGGCGAACCCTCGCAGCCCTGCGGCAACTGCGACAACTGTCTCGACCCGCCCGAACGGTGGGATGCCACCGAGCCGGCGCGCAAGCTGCTGTCGTGCATCTACCGCTGCCAGCAGGCGAGCGGCTTCGGCTTCGCCGCCACGCACGTGATCGACGTGCTGCGCGGCAGGCACACCGAGAAGACGCGCAAGTTCGGGCACGACAAGCTGAGCACCTTCGGCATCGGCGCCGATCTGTCGGAGGGGCAATGGCGGCTGCTGCTGCGGCAGATGGTCGCCGCGCACTTGATCGAGGTCGATCACGAGCGCTTCAACGTGCTGCGGCTGACCGAGGCGAGCCGTCCGCTGCTGCGCGGCGAACGCATGATCGAGCTGCGCCGGCACACGGCCGCGGCGGGGCGCAAGGCGAAGCAGGTGCAGGCGGCCGCCGGCGCGCCGCTCGCAGCGGCCGACGCGGGGGTGTTCGAACGGCTGCGCGAATGGCGCGCTCGGGTGGCGAAGGAACACGGCGTGCCCGCCTACGTCGTGTTTCACGACGCCACGCTGCGGGCGATCGCGCAGGCGCGGCCGCAGTCGGTCGAGGCGCTGCGTGGCATCCCGGGTGTGGGCGAACGCAAGCTCGCCCACTATGCTGACGAGCTGATCCGCATCGTTGGCGAGTAAGCCGGGATCCGGCGGTTGACCGCCCGTGGTGCGGAGAAAGTACGCGCGGCCCTCAGCGTCCGCTCGCGTCCTTGGCCCGCAGCTTGGCGGCGATGTAGGCGTCGTCGGGCACGTGCAGCAGCCCGGCGATCTTGCGCATCAGGTGCAGCTCATGCGCCGACAGCACCGCGTCGGCGTAGGCGACGCGCCACATTAGCTCGATAACGCGCTCTTTCTGTTCCTGCGTGAAGCGCTGGTTGATCAGGGACGTGAACTGGTAGTAATCGGTCGCCTGCCGCATCTGCTCCTCGGCGAGCTCGATCAGCGCGTCGGCCTCGCTGCCGCTCAGACCGAACTTCTCGTTCACCGCGCGCAGCACCGCGTCGCGCTCGGCGGGGTTCGTGTCGCGGTCGATGCGCACGACCTCGACCAGCAGCGCGGCGCAGGCCAGCTCGATGCCGCGGCGGCCGGTCTCCGGCGCGGCCAGGCCGCGGTCAAAGAAGTCGCGGATCGCCTTCAGCATCGGTCTGGCCCCTCTACCTGCGGCCCGCCAGAATACGGCGGCACTCGGCCTCGTGCTGGCCGATCTCCGCGAGCGTGACTTCGATGTCCTCGCGCTGCTGCTCCAGTGTCGCGCGGTGCTGCTGCAGGACCGCGAGGAACTTGCGCGCCTGCGCGACCGCATCCTTGGGGCTCTCGTACATGTCGATGAGCTCCCGGATCTGCGTCAGCGTCAACCCCAGCCGCTTGCCGCGCAGCGTGAGCTTCAGCCGCGTGCGGTCGCGCGGCGAGTAAACCCGCTTTAGTCCGCTCGCGCCGGCGCGCGTCGGCGCCAGGATGCCCTGGTCCTCGTAGAAGCGGATCGCACGCGGCGTGATGTCGAACTCGCGTGCCAGGTCGGTGATCGTGAACTGGGTTGCGGACGGCGCGCGGCTGTCGGTGTCGACGGCGGAGCGTTTGACCATGGCTAGGCGGCGGAGCCAACGATGGCGCGCAGTTTACGTGCGCGTCAATGCGGCGCAACGCCCGGCCGCCAGGCGTTTTGGGGGCAGCCATGGACGAGCCGCGGAAGTGCGGCCGGGTGCGGCCGCATACGCGGCGATCGGCGTTTGCGCCAGCCGGCAAGCTATTGGGGGGACGAGGTTGCGGATGCAGGCACCGATCAATTTCGTGATTTCGGTTCACGCCGACGCGGCGCGCGCGGACGGCGTGAACGCGCTCGATCTGGCGACCGAGCGGCTGCGCGCCGATGGCGCGGACCTGATCGAAGCCAACGACGACGAAGCCACGATGGTGCGGTTCGACGCGCTCGACCTCGACGTGCTGTGGAGCGCGGCCGAGCTGGCGCGCCAGCACGACCGCGCCGGTTTGCGTTTCGGTATCGCCTCGGGCGTCAAGGAGCGTCCGGCGCAGCCGGGCGCGCGCG